>CALCEC010000046.1 GCA_937900095.1 uncultured Bacteroidales bacterium
CCCGCTGGTCTTATACTTCACGCATTACTTGAGGAACACAAAGTACACAGCCAGTACAAGGAATACCACGGCAACGAAGTGGTTCCACTGGAGTGTCTCTCCTTTGAAAAGTACTGAAACTATCACTCCGAATACAAGGCATGAGATAACTTCCTGGATTACCTTGAGCTGTACAAGCGAGAAGGGGCCGCCGTTGATCTCGGAGCCGATTCTGTTGGCCGGGATAAGGAACGAGTACTCAAGCAGTGCCACGCACCAGCTTATAAGCACGATAAGCACTATTGGTGTGTTCGAAGAGATGATTTTCATGTCCTGCAACTTCAGGTTGCCGTACCATGCAAGTGTCATGAAACTGTTAGAGATGATAAGAAGGACGAGTGTCAGGATGATTTTTGTCATTGTTGTATATTTTTACTGTTTCTTTTCTATTTTAGGGGGCAGAAGTTCTTGCTGTATGTTGCTCATTGCACCCCAGATGTTGTATCGTGCTTCGGGGTTGAGTGTCTCAAGATGGGCGAGAAGGTCTTTCATCGCTTTCCGGTTCGAATCATTCTCGTATGGGCAGTTCTTCTTTTGCGGCGGAAAGCGGCTTTCCTTGGCGTATGCGTCCACGTCGTTCTCGTTTACAAGGCACAGCGGACGTATTACGGTAATGGGGAATTTTTCCATCTTCATCACCGGCGCCATTGCGCTGAATGCTCCCTGGAAGGTCATGTTCATCAGCATTGTCTCTATGAAGTCGTCCATGTTATGCCCTAATGCAATCTTGTTGCATCCGATTTCCTGTGCAAGGGTGAAGAGTGCCTTGCGGCGGTTCCAGGAACAGAGGAAACAGGGCGATTTGCGGGTGTCGGTGCTGGCGTCGAATCCGCTCTCGAGGATATGCAGCTCAATGCCGAGCTCCTTACAGAAGTCATTCAGGTAATCAAGGTCTGTCCTGTAAGGAATATTTGACATTGTCACATGCGCAGCAACAACGCTGATGCTGGGCTTGTAGATGCGGCTGCGCTCTGCCATCAGCTGCAATAAGGTGAGGGAGTCCTTTCCGCCTGAAAGTGCAACCAGTATACGGTCACCGTCCTCAAGCATCGAGTAACCTATTGTGGCACGCCCGAACTGCTTGTTTATATGTCTGTAAAGTTTCTGCTGTTCTGTGAATTTTGCCATTTTCTTCCTTGTTCTTTGCTGCATCAGGAATGCGTTCCCGTTTTGCGGCGCAAAATTAATGAAAATCGCGTATCTGCGCTTCTTTTCTGTCTCGCTTTTTTCTGTATACAGTGCGAATTGTATTGTAAAAGCACTCTTTTATATTAAATTATTTAAAAAACATTGCATACTGCGCGTTAGTTGCGAATTCTTTGTATATTTGCGCTAAAGTGCCGGACCGGGTGTTTCCGGTATGCATTTATGATGATTGGAAATAATTTGATTGATAATGAAGAACAGGGCCGTTTTATCAATGATATTCTGTTTGCTTTCACTTGTAGCGGTGGCTCAAAGCAGAAGTACAATGAAAAAGATGTTCGATGAGGGACGTTTTTACGAAGCAAAGCCTATATTCGAGAAGCTCTTGAAGAAGAATCCCAAGAACAGCGAGTACAACTATTGGTATGCTGCGTGCTGTCTTGAGACTGGAGATACCGTGGATGTGGAGGAGATGCTTGAATTTGCCGTTTCGCGTAAGATTGTCAATGCCAGCCGTTATTTGGGTGACTATTACTACGGCAAAGAGAATTATCCCAAGGCAATGGAGTGGTATGACGATTTCCTTGAGAAAACCAAAGATGACTCTTTGCGCGTAGAGTTTTCGCGTAAGGCAATGTCGGCAAAGAACCTTAACCGAATGGTCGTGAACACAGAAAAGATTCTTGTGGTCGATAGCTTTGTGGTTGAGAAAGACGAGCTGCTTTCGGTTTATAAATTGAGTCCTGATGTAGGTGTCATAGCCAGAAGCTCTGACTATTTCGATGATCCCATGCTTCCCGGATATGTGTATGAGACAGAACGGGAAATGGATATATATTTCTCCGGTTATGACGAGTTCGATGATTCAAAGCTGAAGCTTTACCATAGCTCAAAGGTTGCCGAAGAGTGGAGCACGCCGCAGCTCTTGAAGGGGATAGACACATACGGCAGTGACAATTATCCTTTCATGTGCTCCGACGGTATCACATTGTACTTTGCAAGTGACGGCGGGGGCTCTATCGGTGGATATGATATCTTCATGACACGTCTTGACACCGAGAGCGGACGCTTTCTGCGTCCTGATAACATGGGAATGCCTTTCAATTCCACTGCAAATGATTATATGCTCGTTGTCGATGAGGTTGCTAACCTGGGGTGGTTCGCTACAGACCGTAACCAGCCCGAGGGACTTGTCTGCGTGTATGTATTTGTTCCCAATGCGGTAAAGGAAAAGTATGATTTCAATGCTTTGGGATATGATGGGATGTTGCCGTTTGCCCGTCTTTCGTCTGTTGTCGCTACACAGAACGATGACGAGGCTCTGAAAAAGGCGCGCAGGCAGCTGGCAGTGCTTGAGTTCTCTCAGTTGGAGAGTATGAAGAATAATGATTTCCTGTTTGTCATTGACGATACGCGTGATTATACAAAACTATCTGACTTCAAGAGTGATGAGGCGCGGAAGATGTTCGTGGAGTGGCAGAAATGTACCCAACGGCTTGCCGGTGATGTAAAAAAGCTTGAAAAGCAACGTGATGAATACGGTTCTGCCGCCGTGGGGGAGAAAAAACGTATGAGTGAGGAGATTCTTAAGCTTGAGGAAAAAATAGAGGCTGACCGTGTTGCGGTAGAGAGGATGGAGATTGAAACAAGACGTTTGGAACAAGAAAAAATATATAAATGATGGAAATTGTAATAACTGTTATATTGGTCCTGTTGGCAACTGTATTGCTGACAATCGAGGTGGCACTGATACCTGGTTTTGGGGTTGCAGGTGTTCTCGGCTTTTTGTCTATGGTGGCATCGGTGTTCTATGCTTTCTTTGTAGTGGGTAACGTGGCCGGTTGGATCACTATTGCTGTGTCGGTGCTCATCTGTGTGTCGCTCTTCCTGTGGGCGCTATATGGCAAGTCGCTCGACCGTCTTGCACTCAAGAAGAACATAGACTCCAATGTGAAGGGTGATGAACTTGACAAGATAAAAGTGGGTGACCGCGGAGTCGCAAAGACACGTCTGGCACTTATCGGCGAGGCGAATATCAATGGCGAGGTTGTGGAGGTTAAGTCCGAAATGGGTTTCATTGACGAGAATGAGGAGGTTGTGGTCATCCGCATATCGGGTGGTACAATCTATGTGGAGAAAGTGAAGTGACAGGTGCGATAATCCGTTGACTGTTATTTTATTGCCAATAACCCTTAACCCGTTAAACATTCAGTATTTAATATTAAATGTTAAACCTTCAACGTTAAACCCTTTATGGGCATGTTTAATTTGTTACTAATATAAACTGATAACTAACTATGAATCCGGACAATGTTTATCTTATTGGTGGAACTGTCGTGGGAGCGCTTGTCCTGCTGGCAATATTCTTCCACTATGTTCCGTTCGTGCTTTGGCTGTCGGCCAAAGTGTCGGGAGTACAAATCTCGTTGATGCAGCTCTTTCTCATGCGCATCCGTAATGTGCCGCCTTCTGTTATCGTCCAGGCGATGATTGAGGCACATAAGGCAGGTCTTGAGAATATCACACGCGACAGCCTCGAGGCGCATTATCTTGCCGGCGGTAATGTGGAGAGGGTGGTGCATGCCCTTGTGTCTGCGTCAAAGGCAAACATCGAACTGTCGTTCCAGATGGCGACTGCCATCGACCTTGCAGGCCGTGACGTGTTCGAGGCCGTGCAGATGTCTGTTAACCCCAAGGTTATAGATACTCCACACGTTACGGCTGTGGCAAAGGATGGTATCCAGCTCATTGCCATTGCCCGTGTTACCGTGCGTGCCAACATCAAGCGCCTTGTAGGTGGTGCAGGTGAGGATACAGTGCTTGCACGTGTAGGCGAGGGTATAGTTTCGTCTATCGGTTCTTCCGAGAACCACAAGGCTGTGCTTGAGAACCCCGATTCAATTTCGAAGCTCGTGCTAAGCAAGGGTCTTGACGCTGGTACAGCGTTCGAGATTCTCTCTATTGATATTGCCGATATAGATATAGGCAAGAACATCGGTGCGGCCCTCCAGATTGACCAGGCCAATGCCGACAAGAACATTGCTCAGGCGAAGGCCGAGGAGCGTCGCGCCATGGCTGTTGCCCTTGAGCAGGAGAACAAGGCCCGCGCACAGGAGGCACGTGCGCACGTCATCGAGGCCGAGGCTGAGGTGCCGAAGGCTATGGCCGAGGCGTTCCGTAGCGGCAATCTGGGTATCATGGACTACTACCGCATGAAGAACATCCAGGCCGATACCGCGATGCGCGACAATATCGCAAAGGAGTGATATTCCTTGATATAAGTATATTCTGTTGAACTAAGAAGCTGTTTAAATTTTTAAAAAAAGTTTTTCTTATATTGGAAGCCGCCATTTCGTTGTTTTTTATATTCAAAAATGTCTGTTTCCACCTTTTTCGCGGTTGCATAGCCCGCTATGCGCCCTTGAAAAAAGGAGAAAATATCCTATTTTTGCTCTATAAAAAACTTAACGATATAAATTTAAACAGCTTCTAAAAGTTGAAGTTGATTATGAAGCGTTATTTTCCTCCTTCGGAGTTGCTCATCGAGCCCAACGGAGCAATCTACCATTTGGGAGTAAAACCGGAACAGTTGGCAGAGAAGATTATCCTTGTAGGTGACCCCAACCGCGTGCCGTTGGTGGCATCGTATTTCAGTGAACAGGAGTGTGATGTGCAGCACCGCGAGTTCCGCACCATCACCGGCACCTACAAAGGTAAGCGCATAAGCGTAGTGGGTACAGGCATTGGCTGTGACAACATCGATATTGTTGTAAATGAGCTTGATGCACTGGCAAATATCGATTTTGGGACACGTTATGAGAAGGAGCAGTTCCGTCAGCTGCAGATGGTGCGCATAGGCACCTGTGGAGGCTTGCAGGAATACACTCCTATAGGCTCATATATATGCTCGGTGAAGTCAGTGGGCTTTGATGGCCTGCTGAACTTCTATGCCGGGCGTAATGAGGTGTGCGACCTTCCCATGGAGCGTGCGTTGCTCAATCACTTGGGGTGGAGCGGTAATATGTGCCAACCGGCACCGTATGTCATAGCGGCCGATGAGGAGCTCGTTGGGCGCATTGCCAAGGATGATATGGTGCGTGGCGTTACTGTGGCTTGTGGAGGCTTTTTCGGGCCTCAAGGACGCCGTTTGCGCGTGCCTCTTGCCGACCCTCGCCAGAACGAGAAGATAGAGTCGTTCGAGTACCTTGGAGAGCGCATCACCAACTTCGAGATGGAGAGCTCTGCTCTTGCAGGTCTTTCTGCCTTGATGGGACACAAGGCTGTGACAGTGTGCCTGGTAATAGCTAACCGCCGCGCCAAGGAAGCCAATGTCGATTATAACGCCAAGATGAACGAACTTATACAGACCGTGCTTGAACGGATTTAACGTTTAACAAGTAAAGTTCCCGAGGGCTTTAGAGACGATAGGGTGCTCCCTTAAGATAGGGGAGCTCCGCAAAGCGGTGAGGGGTATGTTTTGTTATCAGCCGCTTGCGGTGGAGGAGTTTGAAAATGGAGCCTAAATTGAGCTTTCCGTTTGAACAGCGCCCACTAAGGACTATGAAGGCCCTATAACCCGGCGCTTAAAATGATTTATAACAAATTAAGCAACAAGGCGTAATGCCTTGTTGCTTTGATAAAGAGAATAACCGATGAGTGAAACTATTTGCGCGCTGGCAACAGCCCAGGGCGGAGCAATCAATGTGATAAGGATTTCCGGTGAAAAGGCAATAGAGATTGTCTCCCAAATTTTTACTCCAAAGGGTGGAGTACCGCTTGAACAAAGGAAATCCCACACCGTGATATTCGGTGACTTATGCACCAATGGTGCCGAGGTCCTTGACGAGGTGCTTGTCACCGTTATGCGCGCTCCGCACAGCTATACCGGTGAAGAGAGCGTAGAGATAAGCTGCCATGCATCGGCATACATCACACAGCAGATACTGTTGAGTCTCCTTGACCTTGGCGCACGCCAGGCCGAGCCCGGAGAGTTCACCATGCGCGCGTTCCTCAACGGCAAGATGGACCTCAGTCGTGCCGAGGCCGTGGCCGACCTCGTTTCCTCCAGCTCACGTGCTGCCCACCGCCTGGCAATGAACCAGCTAAAGGGAGGTTTCAGCCAAGAGCTCGGTGCTCTGCGCAACAAACTGCTGAAGCTCACCTCGCTCATGGAGCTTGAACTCGATTTCAGCGAAGAAGATATAGAGTTCGCCGACCGTAGCGAGCTGTTGCAGCTATGCGACGAGGTAGACGGCGTCATGTCCCGCCTTGCTTCATCCTTTAGTGTAGGCAACGCCGTTAAAAACGGTGTGCCAGTGGCCATTGTAGGTGAGACAAACACCGGCAAGAGCACCCTGCTGAATGCCCTTCTGCGCGAGGACAGAGCTATCGTGAGCGATATATGCGGTACCACCCGCGATACAATAGAAGGCCTTATGACCCTCAGCGGTGTATCGTTCCGCTTCATAGACACAGCCGGCCTGCGCGAGACACACGACGTAGTAGAGCGCATGGGCATAGAGCGCACCCTCGAGCAGCTCGCAAAATCCTCCATAGCCCTGTGGCTCATAGACCCCACAGCAGACAGAGAACAGATAGAAGAGCTCGCCAAGAAGCTCCTTCCCGTGTGCCGCGAGAAGAAACTCGCCGTGCTCGTCAACAAATGCGACATTGTAGACCCCATAACCCTCTCAAACGCAATGGAGTGGGGCGCGCAGATGGTTGCAAAGTATGGTGACAACATAGAGTGGAACCCACGTGATTTGTGGGCTATATCCGCCCGCCAGGGTACCAACCTCGACAGGCTGGAAGAGTTCCTTGTGCGCAGCTCCGCCATGCCCTCAATAGCAGCAGGTGACGTCGTGGTCACCAACGTAAGACACTACGAAGCCCTTGTCCGCGCCCTCGAGAATATCAGGGAAGTAAAGCAAAGCCTCGCAGACGGCATCAGTGGCGATCTTGTTAGCGAACCCCTCCGCGCCGCCATCCGGAATTTGTCCGAAATTCTTGGCGAAGTGACAAGCGATGAAGTTTTAGGCAATATCTTCGCCAACTTTTGCATCGGCAAGTAAAAGAGCAAACAAGAAAAGTCTGTGATATGTAATTCATCGAAAATTAGTTAGTTCCATAAAATACTCTCAATTATATTAAAAACTATCTACCTGATTTAATATATTATTATTTTTCGGTATCTTTGTATGTAGAATATCTATAGCACCTAAACTATATTAATTAAACTAAATTGTGAGAACAAAAATGACTTCTAAACAGATTGCTTTACGCCTAAAGAATCTGAACAAGATCAATCCATATTATAAAATATATTCTAATGCGATAGATGCTATCAATAGAGAGTTTTTTACAACACAATTAGCGCGACAGGGATTGTATGGTATCAGAGAAGCATGTAAGATAAAAGATGCCTCTGTTAAATTCAGTATTCAAATACCAAATACAGAAGGTAATACAATAAGGCAAGAACGCCGTAAATCACACATAGTAGAAATACTTAAGAAGACTATTAGGCATGATTTGTACGCTGCGTCTATCAACAATCTTGTATCCATTACAGAACAATACTTGTGTGATCTTTTAGAATCTGTATTGAAAAAACACCCACAGAAGTTAAGTCTAAGTATTACGGATGAAAAAACAGACAAAAAGACAGAAACATCTATTCCTATGTCACAGGTATTATCTGCATCATCAATTTCGGAAATTATAAACTCATTGATAGTAAAAAGAATTTCTTCTATTTTCTATGCATCACCAGATCAGTATTTTAGCTACTTTGCAAAAATAGTAGATATTTCAATTGATCAAGGTCTTATAGATCAGTATATAGAGATAAAAGCCACTAGAGATTTACTTGTTCATAACAAAGGGAAGGTGAACAACATTTACATTGGGAAATGTAAAAAAAATGCGAGGGTCACAGATACAAAGCAGAATATCCCATTATCTGAGGAGTACTATATCAAAAGTGCCTCTGCAATGAAAAAAATCATTCGTGTTGTGCATGAAAAAGCATCAAGAAAACAGCTGAAACTCACAAAACGTAAAGACATATTTTTATATAGCAATTAGTTGCTGCATCGGTAAGTAGAATCACTTTATCATTAGCTATCATAAACTATCAAAGGCGCTCATTTAGAGCGCCTTTCGTGTTTTTGTGATAAAGTCAAGTTGTCATTGATATAGCATAGTTTATCACTTTTTTGGCCATATTTGTCCCACAATGTCAGATATCATCACCTGTCCTACTATAACCTATTGTCCTACTGTCTCTGCTGCTTATCTCAACAACTTTAGTAATTTTCGAGATACACATAATTAGTGTCCCCCTTCCCAATTATAAGGTGAAGGCGACATTAGTAGAACACAATATGTTCAAATCCTACTTATAGGGTAATGTGTAATGTATTAATTTGACAAACCTGTCAATCTATTGTATTAACATTACTGCCAGAAACAAAAATCCTGCTGTAAGTAATGCAATCTTGAACCAGGACAGACCTTTATTATAATTGTTATATTTTTCAGTCACTATTTTAGAATTGACATATATTTGAGATTTCAAATCTTCCTCTTGCTTAATTGTTACTTTTATATACTCTTCATAGGATATTTTACTGATTTCACCAAAGAAAATACGTGATGTTTTCTCCAAGCCTGGATTCTCGTCAACTAGCTTTTTATAATCAATATTTGCCTTAATAGCTCCAAAAAGATAATAGCATGTCATTACGAGGGTGTATGTCGCTATTAACAAAAGGAAGAATACTATAAATCTACCCCATGAGAATAGAAAGTCACCTTTGTCACTTATATGTAGAACAAAAGGTTCAAAAATATAATTTCTTAAAAACTTTATAAAATCGCTTGTTAACAAGAGAGTGATAGCTACCCCTATTAAAGATAGTAGAATGCCAGCCTTTTGGTCACAGTTATTAACCCAGGAGTTAACTAAATCTAAGGTAAATTTCAAATCCTCTTTATCTATATTATTATCATCTGACATATGATTAATATCATTTGGCGAGTCTTTTCTTATTACATCGCTTTTATGTTTCCAGATACATTTATAAATCATATACGAGATTGTCGCAATACTTACCAAAAAGTATATCATCCAAACTGTTTTCATACGCTTCACTTTACAATTAAATTACAGCCCAATACATTAAAATCAATATTCTTAAATAATCTTTTATTAACTTCATTAAACCCATGTTTAAGTGATCCATCAGTAAGTCCTTCATAAACTCCCTCCGAGATTACAACAAAGGGAATATTATTTTTCCCTGCTTTGTCTGTTAAGCGAGATGCTAAATTTGCAGGTTCTCCAATCCATATCAAATTCTTGTAGTCTGAATTTTCTTTCCCTGGAACTTGAAGTCCTACCTCTATAACACTCATTTCGCCATAATGTATCCCTATTCCACATCTAAAAGAATCATTAGGAAGAATGCTAGACATTTTATTATTGCAGAAATAATGAATTGCTCCTGCACAACCAACAGCATTATCACAACAATTTACCTCGTCAAAGACCACCATTATTCGATCTCCAATTATGTTTCTTACATGCCCATTGTACGCTCTTGTAATTTTGAGAACGCCGTATATAAACGAAGAATACATATTTACGAGAACTTTGGTCCTATGTTTATCATTCTTCTGTACGGAGCCCCTTATGTCAACAAAAAGCACGCAAGTATTCAGTTCCTTGCCTTTCCTATCGCCATGTCGGTTAAAAGTAATGTCAGGATCCTCCACGGATGGCACAATTGCTGTCCTAGCAAATGTCGTATCATGACAGCAAATGCAATCAACCTCATCTGAAATTTCTCTTTGCATATTCAAATGATTACCATCCTTCTCAACTTCAGGATTATAGTGAAAAATATAATTATCAGTAATGATAGAAAAATTAACCGACTTTTTTATAAAGTTTGGTAATTTTTTCATTGGATTACCATATAAATAAAGGCATTGAAGAGATTCCGCTTTTAGAATGCCATTATGCAACTGTGAGATTCTATTGTTGTTTAGATATAAGTACTTCAGCTCTTTAAGTTCTCCAATATTTGCAGGTATTTCTTCTATATTGTTGTTTGAAAGGTCAAGATATCTAATTTTTTTGTCCAAAGTAGTAATTGTAGGAAATTTTGTTAAATTCCTACCCGATAAATCCAGTTTTCTAGGTTTTTTTCTCCGTATATTCATAATTATATGTACCTTTACATCGCTGATTGGGACAGTTAAGCATGACAGATGTGGAAGGTGAAAAACTCAAATTCCAAGTTATACGTTAAGAGTGAACCGATAGCAGAGACACTGTAACTAACGGAAACGAAAAAATCGGTTACGTTTCGGGGCAATCTTTTCAATCATCTGTAATCCCAGTGATAACCATCCTCCGCGGATGGTTTTTTTATTATTCTAATCTAACTTCCACGTTAATTCTGCACCCCATACATCAAAATCAATATCTCGAATTTTCCGGGTTTGTTTCTTCCACCAACTATTCTTTATGTCGTTTGCTTCAGGGATAGATTTTGTATATTCTTGATAAACCTTGTCAGATATGAGAATGCTTTTATATAAATATTTTCGTTCTTCTTTCTCTATTGAATAAACTTGCTTACATGATGACAAAAACAAGCTATGCTTATCGTTGGAAATACTAACTTTGGCAGCAAATTCCTCTGGCGAAAATTCTAAAGTTTTCCTATAATATCCACTATCTCTTCCTATAAGCGGGTTCTTGAAAAAGTGGTATTCATAAAACGTCCCATCGACTTTATATATAGTATCAACAAATTCTTTATTGGCACAGTCCGTTAACCTAGAAGCGAAATTAGCAGGGTATCCGACCCACACTAGTCCCTTATTGTCATCATTCTCTGATCCTTTCTTTTTAATGCCCACTTTCATGACATTCAGTTTTCCATAATCAATACCGATACCGCACTTAAACTCAAAATTGTCGAATTTTTTGTTTATCAATTTGGCAATGTGGTTTATTGTAATGGCACAGAAGACCGCTTTTGTAAAACATTGATCTGGTGGGAAAACGACCATTATCCTGTCTCCGATAATATTACGTACATAAGCACCTTCTTCCTCGGCAGCAAGTAAAACACAATGGGTAAATACTGAATATATCTTTCCCATTGTTTTTACCTGTTTGTCTTTTGTTAGTTGAACTGAGTTCCTTATATCCACAAACAAGACACAAGTGTTTATCTCTATTCCTTTCTTTTCTTCACCATTTCCATAGGTTAAATTTGTATCATCCAGTCCGGGAATATAGTTTTTTGAAATAAAAGTAAACGAAGTGTCCTTCCAGTCATCAATGACAGTCTCTATATTTTTTAATAAATCCTTTCTGCTCATTTTCTCTATCTTTTTAATTTTCAACTCATTAACTTCATCTAATCTACATTATGTCAAAAAAACAGCTTGAATTAAACTCTTATATTCGCTACAAACCTCCTCAACAAGAAAGTCAAGAAGTAAGGAAAGGTATAGAACTTACCGTTAAAACCAATATTTTTATACCCCAATTTTATTCCATATTTTACATCAGGATATTTTTCTTCTTTTAGCAAATTATTCAATGATGCAGTTGCATTGTCGTTGGCTTTTACTTCCACAGGAATAAGCGAATCAGCATCACGTACAAAGAAATCCATTTCAAGAGAAGGTCTGTCACTGCTATAGTAATAGAGATTATAGCCTTGCTTTACAAGCATATCTCCTACTATGTTTTCGTATATAGCTCCTTTGTATGTGCCTAGATTCTTATTCGCTCTCAAATCCTCCTGAGCTTCTTCGTCAAGCGATGCAATCAAAAGCCCTGTATCACCAAGATTCTATCAGTTATCTCAAAATAACCTAACATTTTTTATCTATACGTTATTTCCCAAAGCATTTGCCTTCCCAAATAAGCAATAATAAAAGCCATTATCATTTCTGAAACACAAGAAATGAACTGAATTCAAATTGAAATAAAACCACTCATCTACCAATAATATGGCCATTTTAGCATAAGCATAATAACTATTTATGTGAGATACGATAGCAGAGTCAATTCTTGCACCAATTAGTTTGCATGTTCTTCTAATGAAAGATTGTTATTTCTTAATGGGGACCTAAAGGCATAACTGTATCATTTGTAGTAAAGCTGTGGTAGGATAATCCAAGCTTTGACAAATGCATTTTTTGCTTAAATCAAGAGAAACTGGTAGAAACAGTTCGGTCTATTATGTTACCAAAACATTCATAAGGCAGGGTCATTGCAACCTCCACAGCGTATGAAATGCTCGCCATATGGAATGATAATTATACTATATTTTCATCGCAGGACAAATAATCAATTATATTTTTGTATCCCAGTAGGTTGAAATCTTACACTGGCTTGAATTCGCGTGCAAAAGTGTCATTTGGGGTAACCAACATATAATTCCTTTCTTTATAATGAAATTGGTGAACTATTCTTTTAGCCAATGGTCGCAAACAGCTCAATTAAGGCAACTCCACCTCGTACCTCCAGAAACGGGCAATACCCGAAGTGGTATTGTGAAGATACCGTCTACAAAACGGAAAAATAAGACTCCACTCTTTCATAGGATCATCTTTTGTTGACCATATATAATATAGTGCCATGCCTAACGCCTGAGGTTTACTCGACAATGGTGCAAAATAAACATTCGTATGCCGGAACTTCTTCTGTTTTACCATATACTCATTTAATGCCTGCGCTGTAGAGAAAGGATCATTGGCCGGAGCATAGATGTTCCAGTCCATATTAATAAAACAATCCTCACCAACTGCCGTTTCCGCCTGATGTACACGCAAGATATTCTCTTGGAACATGCCAGGACTAGTTGGAGGGAATCCAAACAATAGCACTTTTTGGGCACTTTTCTTGGCTATAGCAACCTGAATAATCCAACTATGGTCATATCCTGCAGCTATGATTAGTAGGTCTCTGTCCATGTTGGCATTGTGTGTCCCCCTGAAACCATAAACCTGTTTCACTGCTGTAAATCCTTCCGAAAACTGAGTATACTCGTTGTCTTTATACTGGTTAGGCTCTGCATAGATAAAGTCTATTGTTTTATAACCCTTTACATGCATAAAATGAAGAAGCACCAACATCTGCGGAATGCTGAATCCAGTGATTTCTATACAAATTCTCTTACATCCAGCTTCCAACAAGGCAACACTTAGACCTCCGTCATCGTCCTCTCCTATCCGGAACGTTCGCGCCCCCTTTAAACTCTCAGGTATTTCTGTATCTGAATCACATATCCACCAGCGTTCTTTACAAGGTATTAAAGCGACAGGCACTTTCACGCGTTCGCTATCCACGAAAGACGATATCAGACAGTCATATGTTTCTAAGCCTGCTAACTCCTCAGGCTTGTCATAACGATGCTTTTTGAAATAATTATAATCCATTTCCAAACAAATCAAGTTGTACTATCCCCGTTTTAGTTTTAGTTACAGTCAAGTCCTCCGGCTCACCATCATTTCCACCCAGAGTAAACGGAAAGTTGTAAGCCTTAAGTTTGGCCTTCAGATACTGCTCATACTCTTCTGCCTTTGCCGGATTGAAAATCATTTCTGCATCCTCTGCGTTTAACTCCACATTACCTCGTTTTTCCAATGACAACTCCCATTGTGGTATTAAGATGGAGTTCAGTTTATAGACAGACACTGTGTTATCAAAGTTCTTTTTCCTGCGTTTACCATGCGGTACCAAATAAGAATACATCAAAAGTGTTTGTAATGACTTTCGCGCTTCAGGTGACAGATTGTCTTCGTTCACGCTGAAAATGCCAATAGAGCACTGGGGCGGTAAATCTGAGAACCGTACGTTCTGTAGAAATTTACCCAGTCTCCTCACCACATCCGTTACACCAGCTTCATCATTAGGTATTCGGTTCTCCTCATAAAACCAGGCATATGCACCTTCTATACCTGCTTGTTGCGATTCAATACACAGTGTATTGTTCTCAATAAATGGCATTTCACCAGTATTGAAATACTGTTTGGAAAAAGCGTTTTTCAACAAGCGCAGCAACGTTCGCGGCGTACCACACGACAACTCAACTAGAGTGTCAAATCCATAATATGGAATAGGCAAATGCGCAGAACGGGCTATACCGTCTATAATATCTCTGCGGTAATAGCTCAAGCGTGAAGCTACATCGTTATCCTTGTCATACTCTTTTCTATTGTAGGCTTCTGCCTGCTTCCTGATGTCTCTAGCATCCGCTTCAAGGTTGACACTTTTTCCTTTAATTTTCTTATAAAGCAATTCTATGGATACGCGCTCTATTACGAGGTCATCAGGAAAACTCAACAACTCAAGTATGACATTGATTTCATCTTCCGACAATTTCTGCAGTTTATATTTTTTAAGGTCTTTTCGCAGATTCTTGTTCACATTATAGGTTGATTTCCGATGTTTTGCATTATCCAGCAAGATATTGGTGGGCAAATTATCTATATAGTCACCGATTGTCGTTTTGGGGGGAAGATTTATATCAACACCCTTCAAACGTGAAATACAGATACTCTCCATAAACTCCATGTATCGGTCGGTGCTTCTTAATTCATCATCTAGCCTTAGTATCTCAAATTCAGAACCTTCAATATTTTCTTCTATGCCATTGATAGTTTTCAGAGTACGAATGCCATAGGGTCTGGTTCCAATACGTATGGAACAAGATGTCGGTTTTTCTCTCAGCAGCGTCTGAATCACCTGCTGTTGCAGAGTATCAATGTTCTCATATTCGTCAAATAAATACAAAATATGACGGTCTTTGAAATACGGCACAAAAATTTTTAATGAATTGGGGATGCCATACGTTAGTGTTGATACTGGCAACTTTATTTCAACCATTGGTTCTGTCCTGTCAAACGCCTTGAAATTATGTATCTCATACTGGAGCAACTTCTGGAGTTTATTAAGGTACTCACTTAACTCTATCAAGGTCTTACACTCGGCATCCACATTCAGGAATTCATTCATCAACGACCCCACGAATCCCACTTCGTCAAACCCTCCAAGCAGACCATTTTCCTGCATGTCTATCAGTTTGGCCAGAACAGTCTCACCTATAAAGAGTTCCCAATAGTAGGCAAAGTATTTCAACCAAGTTTCATCAGACACTCCTTGTCCCGAAAACACGTTGGCGTTCATACCACTGAATCGCATGTAGACACCTATGAATGATTCCTTTTCAAAACTATCCTTTAAGTCACCGCTCTCAGTTTGTTTCAGTCTTATTTTCTGGAGCTCGTATGAATAATACTTCATCACATGGGTCTTACCACTACCCTTACTGCCTACAATAATCATAGGCATCAGTATATCGGGCTTCACCATAGCATTAAAACCAGCGGGTAAATTAATATTAACCCAGTATTTGTACAAATCTTCATCGTTGTAGTCAACGGCCTTGTTAATGTCAAACGGATTTCTTACCATAGTTCCTACTGCCTTTATTATTTATATATCTTATTGTAACGTTTGAAGATTGGCTTCCAATCTTCGCCCTCTTCTTCAAACCAAAAAATGGGAAGTGTATTGTTGGGGGTATTATGTTGTAGGCTCAACAACAATTGACAATCGCCATAGCCAAGGGCACATGAGCGAATATATGCTGCACGTTTTTCGTCTGTCAGCGGATCATTGAAATCCCTGTCTGCAATTTTGTCTATAAGTGCCATGCCATATTTTAGACACATCTCTTTGTACTTGTTTTTTTTCTCCTCATCCTTGAAATAGCGCGACATATCGCCAAAGCACTTATAGCTTTCATTCAGTTCCATCTCAGCCTCTACTTCGTCAAACCATTTTAGGCCATTTTCCTTAAAAAACAAATTTCGGACCCTCTGAATGCCTGTGATAGTACCAAACAGCATCATGTACGAGATTTTGGGACTTTTTTTCTTAGCCCTAAGCATTTTGATGCACTCCTGTAGCTTTTTATCATATTTAATCTGATTCCCTGAACCACATAAATCGTCAATAAACACCACATGTTCAATGTCTTCGTCTTTCAACAGAAGCTCATCTATGTTCGTAAATAAAGGATTTACGGGAAGTCCGTTTTCCTGACGGAAAAAGTAAAGCATGTGATCTCCGCTCTCTGCAGAATTACCTACACCTAAAAAACGGGTCCTCATCAGTCGCACACGAAATTCTGATTCAATCACCATCTCATCCATTGTTCCACCTTTACTCTCCCTAATTTCCTGCAGAATCGGAGTACGATATTTATCCCGAAACAGGGCTTTCAGCAAATAGCGAGTGCTTGCTTGGTTAAAATACATACATCTGGATAGCAAGTATAGTGCGGCATCCCTTTCGTCCTTATCCGAAAAGTTTGAAAGCCACACTTGGATGGTCGGTTTCAGGACTCTACCATCCCAAAGTATTCTATTTAGGATATCTATGTTTTCATAGATATCCTTCTCGGTTATCTCCTTTTTTTGAACACCAGTATCCATTCTCTTGATATTGTATCAGCAGTTTTATTTCTTTTGGTCATCAGTCCATATGATTTGATATCGTCTATCAGTTTATATTGCAATTGCATTCCCTTCCCTACCAGATAAGTGGTTAGATAGTCTTGGGTGTCAAATTGCTGTTTGCATACAGTATTGTTGCCTATCACAATTACCATATAGCCATCTGGTCTCAAGACACGAATGCTCTCGTCCAGTGCCACTTTCATTTCATTCAGATAGTTAGCAGCAAGAAATGCACGTTTTATATTACCACTCTTATAGAGTTCTTTCAGCACAACGTCTGCGGATAATATGCCTGTATAAGATTCAAAAATCTCTTCTTTTATATAGTCTTCTCTACCTATATTGTGTTTCTTCAGTTCTCTTACATCCTCCAGCTTTACACGGTTTAACCAGTACAGGTTCAGCCATGAGGCGCGGATGTATTTCTGTGCACCAGCATATGGTGGAGAGGTTAGGATCATATCAACACTATTGTCCTCAAGTCTCAATTGTCTCGCATCTTGCGATATGATTCTAGCAAAAATCCCTTCTGGAATTCTTCCACGCAGTGAATTCACCCTTTCAATATTTGCTTTGCTTACAGCATCAAACTTGTCGTACACATTCACTGTTTGCAGCACCTCCAGCTTCTTCTGTACTTCTTTTTTCCTCTGTGGATTGCTGCTAAAACGTTCAGGATTCCAATGTACAGGAACAGAAATGGATGGGTCAGCGAAACTCACTTTTCTTGCAACGCCAGAGAAACATAATTCAAAGAAAGTCTTTTGTTGTTCATCTATTATCTCGTTGATGGAGCGTTGCAGGTTGTCCAGTTGACGTAAGCTACTGGGTGAATACCATATGGTAATAGCTTTGGGACGTTCTACAATCCTTCTATATTTCTTAGCTCTCACTAATATAGCCTTTAATGTTTTCAGCAATTCTTCTCTAGAAATATAGGTCGTCTTACCCTTTGTTATCAATTCTGCCAAAGGATTTGCATCTGCTCCCAAGGCATTACGTCCGCTCAAGGCTGCTTCCAACAGGACTGTTCCTGTACCACAGAAAGGATCAAGCACAATGCCATTTGCTGGACAAAGAATATCTGTTGCTAAGAAATAATAGGGGATGTTGGCAAGTAATTTGGCAGGATAAGAATGGATAAGATGTGTGTACCTTTCTGACTTTTTAAACTCTGGCACCAAAGTTCGGAAATTGACAGAAATCGGATTCCCATCGTTTTGATACGATAGGAAATAACTATTCAGTTGATTCTGTATTGTTAATATTTGTTCTGGTGTCATTAACTAAATATAATTTCCTAATTTTCAAAAATCATGATTACCCTCTATGGTCTTAACAAATTGATCGGAGCCACGAATACCCCATCCTCTCTCTTGTAAGCACCACCTATAGCAGTCAATACCAACAAAAACGACGGAGCCTTCTCGTCACTCTTCTCCACAATCTTATCACGCAAAGTTTTCAGCGACGATGCGCCCTCTTCCACATTGTCATCACCACCCAACTTAATCTCAATTCCAGCCCATCTTCCATCTTCCAAATGTAACACCGCGTCACATTCCAGTCCAGCATTGTCACGATAGTGCTTCACAGTTCCCCCAAGTGATTCAGCATACACTCTCAAGTCTCTAATAGCAAAATCTTCAAAATACAGTCCAAAACTATTCAAATCCCTCATCAAATCTTTAGGACTCACCCCTAAACTTCTGCATGCTATTGATGTGTCCACGAAATGCCGTGTAGGTGTACTCCTGATGGAAGTCTTCGACCTGATATTCGGATTCCACGCCTCCATATCCTCAATAATATACAAGTCTTTCAGCGCCTCCATATAATCATCGTAGGTCTTCACATCCATCGTACGTTCGTTACTTTGACGTATATCTGAAATAATGGTCGACACGGCAGCTTCCGATGAAATATTTCTCGCATAACTCCTTAGAATCATCCTCAGCACCTCAGGCTTTTTGTTCCTGAAACGTTCATTTTCACTGTCCTCAAACACAAATAGTCCGTTATAATAGTTCTTCGTTATCTCCAGCGCAATCTCCTTCTGCGCCAAAACGGATACTGGCCATCCTCCGCGACATAGTAAGAAAGCCACATCATCCAGTGTAAAGTCCTGGTTCGTATCCCATGGATAATTCTGTCCACCATCAAACAAGTCCTTCAACGACACTGTACCTTTCGACTCCTTTGATTCCCAAAGTGTCATCGGTCGCATATTCAAAGGCGTTATCCTCCCTGCACCGCTATGATGCACCTCTGTTTTATCAACAGGTGTTGAACTACCCGTTAAAATATATTTTCCAAACTCATAGTTAAAATCAAGGTCATCCTTTATCTGGTTCCAGATATCCGGGGCCTTTTGCCACTCATCTATAAGTCTCGGTTTCTCCCCATTAAGCACCCCCTTCGGATTCATTCTTGCCATCATGATAGATTGTTTCGTATTCAGTTTCACGAAACTTTTTTGGTAAAGCATGCAGGTTGTAGTCTTGCCACAGAACTTTGGACCAGCCACCACCACAGCACCCGACGTCTTCAATTTTAGTGCAATTGCTTCTTCTATAAGTCTTTGATAATACATAATCACATGATTTTGATGCAAAGGTACAACTTGTTTTTTTAACTCCCAAAATTTTCAATAAAAAATTCCCAAAATTTTCAATCTTTGGACAGCTAGCACCATCATGCTCGTATGTTTGGCTGAGGCGTAATAAAATTCAACAAGGTAAATCACTGATCTTTCGCAAATATGTCATACAGGAGGAAATACACCTAACACATCAATAATGCATGTTCAGTATAATACATGGGAATAGTATTATGAAGTGATTACTTTCAGGGCGAAAACCACAAATCATATCGCTTTTCAGAATGATATCAATACATTTTCTTTTTTTCTTATTCTAATATGTCTCTGAGCCATTGATTTTATAACAATCTAGTATATTAATAAATTTTTCGATGCAAGAAAGTGGCATAGATAACAATCCATGAGATTTCAACCGAGATTATCAATTATTTGCGATTATAAAGCTATTCAAAACATAAAACATCCGATTTTTGATGCACAAAGCAAAATAAATGGGAAAATCTTTGGTCATATCAGATTATTATAATACTTTTGCATCGTTTTAATGGTGTATTAAAATGAAGCAGAATGGTTAAAACGAAAGATATTGTCATATTAGGAAGACCCTTAAAGCTGCAAGAACGAAGCAAAGCGCAGATGAAAGGTGTCACCATCGGGGACTCTCTTGCATACAAGTTCTACGATGGCGAGTACCATGGAATGTCCCTACTCTTCGCAGAACCCAAAGGCAAGGTTGCCTCACCAAGAAGCCTGTCTGTCACAGCCAGCAATCTTACTTCGCTGTTACAGCGTCCCACGGTATTCTTGCTGCCAACATGTCCGGCCTATGAACGGCAAAGGCTTATCGACAAGGATGTTTATTTCATTGCATCTGACAAATATGTTCATCTGCCGATGCTTCTGGCTAATGAGCGTATTCGCAAGACCAAACAGGCTAAGGCTCTGACACCAGTAGCCCAGTACCTGCTGCTCTACCATTTGCAGATAGAAAGTATCGAAGGACTGGCAGCACGTGACATAGAAGACAAGATGCCTTATTCATATGCAAGCATTACGCTTGGCATTACTTGCCTTGAAGACCTGGGACTGTGCCAGAAGGTAGCCGATGGTTCCAAGCGGAAAGTCATACACTTCGATAAGACGGGGAAGGATCTGTGGGAACAGGCTCAATCTGTCCTCATCAATCCTGTTAAAGAACGCATCTTCTGTGATAACCTGCTTTCAGATGAACGCTACCCTGCATGTGGCATCAATGCCCTGGCACATTATACATGGCTCAACCCTGACCCGGAAAGGATCATCATGATGACTGTCAAACAGCTCCGTGACTTCAGGAATTCTGGAACCTTGGTACGTCCTAATGAGTTCGACGGCAACATCATCATTGAGGCATGGAAATACCCGCCTGTCACCAAGATTGGTACTGAAGCCGAATGGGTGGACAGGCTATCATTGGCCGTTTCACTCCGTGAGGATGCAGACCCACGAGTGGAAGGCGAAGTTGAACGTTTAATTAATGATATCGAATGGAAGGATTAGATAAATTCCGCGAAGCATTTGAAGCTTACTCAGAGAACTACGTTATCATCGGTGGCACGGCTTGTGACATCGCTATGACCGGGACGGCAGTACGTCCTCGTGCAACCCACGACATTGATATGATTGTCATTGTCGAAAAGATGACTGCTGACTTTGCCGAACACTTCTGGCAGTTCGTGCGTGAAGGCGGTTATCGCCCTGAAAAGCGCAAGCAGTCTGAAGGCGAAGCTCCTAAGTACGAACTTTACCGCTTTGTCAATGGCAAGCCAGACTATCCTGAAATGATTGAACTGCTGTCAAGGCATCCTGACATTCTCGGTGAACCGAAGGGACTGACCATTGAGCCGCTGCCTGTGGACGAGGAAACGTCAAGCCTGAGTGCTATCATCATGGATGATGATTTCTATCACTTCACCATCGACCACAGCAATCTGACCAACGGGCTTCGCCATGCTGACTCTGCTGCCCTCATCGCCCTGAAGTCACGTGCCTACATCAATCTTTTGCAGGACAAGGCCAATGGCAAGCATGTCAACAGCAAGGACATCAAGAAGCATCGTTCTGACGTTCTGAAGAACGTGGTCATCATGGAAGATAGTCAGATTACGGCTTCAGAGCCAATCGTCGCTTGCATAAAAGAATTTGTCGCCTCAATCAGAAATGATTGGGACGCCCTCTCAGAGCCTCTTGCAAAGGCTCTTGACCAGGATCCTTCGTTCATCGAGGCTTTGCTTGAACAATTAGATGGATTATTTGTCATAGAACAGTCATGAATATACAGTATGCGTCCGACCTCCATCTGGAGTTTGCCGACAACTGGCGATACCTGATGGAGAATCCCCTGCAGGTGACAGGGGATATTCTCGTTCTTGCTGGCGACATCGGCTATTTAGGGGATGACAACTATACCAAGCATCCCTTCTGGGACTGGGCATCGAAGAACTACCAACAGGTAATAGCCTGTATGGGCAACCATGAGTTCTACAAGTTCTACGACATCGCAAAGCTGAACGATGGCTATAGCCTTGAAATACGTCCTAATGTCCACAGCTATTATAACGCCGTAGTGCATATAGGCTACATTGATTTCATCATCACGACGCTTTGGGCCATGATTCCCCTGAAGGAGGCATATTATACGGAGCAAGTGGTAAGTGACTTCCGGCGCATCATCTTCAATGGCAACCTTCTCACCTTTGCGGATTTCAATCGGGAACATGAAAGGTGCCTGGCTTTCCTGAAGAACGCTGTATCAAGCAGCATAGCCAGAAGAAAAATCGTAGTAACCCATCATGTTCCATCCTTCAAGATGCAATGTCCCAAGTTTGCTGACAGCCAAGCTAACGGAGCTTTCACGGTTGAACTGGAAGACTTCATCAAGGAAAGCTGCATCGATTACTGGATATACGGTCACTCCCACTACAATGTGGATGTCGAGATAGGCAATACTAAATGCGTGTCCAATCAATTGGGATATGTATTTCATGGGGAGCATGAATCATTCGACCCAGATAAATATATCGAAGTATAACACCCCATGAAATTCTCCATGATATGTTCACTCAGTTCTCAGAGATAACTTCTCGATTCATTCATGCGGATAAAGCTAAGGGTGTAAAACGCTTACTTTTTTCGCCACAATATATTGAGCATATAATATCAATATTTAACCAAACAATCAACCAAATGAAAGAACATAAGCACATATTATACTATTTAAGAAAAGTGCCAAGCCTTTTCAAAACTGGCTTAATCACTATGTTTTTGCCTGTTTTTAGCTTTCTTGAAGCATATAGCTTTTAAAATGGCACTCAAAAAGTGAAAATAAACCACTTGATGATACCTGATAGCAATATTTTGAACAATAAAAGAAGTGTTCCTTCTTTTTCTGTTCAAATATTGTCTATTTTTACATTCCCCAGACGAAAAAGAGCCTCCTTTTCACAGAATCCCATTATTTTAGGCTATGAAAAATTACATTTTCCCGCAGGGGCTAAAGGCAATTACAAGTACGTGGGAACACTGGCTACCAACATGTTTGCCAACCGCGAAACTGTCATGCTGGGACGATGTGAACCAACGGGCGGCGACCTACGGTTCCGAGTGATCATAGCGATGGGGATCTCGAAAATATCGCGAAACAAGAGATTCTTCGCTTTGCTCAGAAACGAAGTTCGCCGCCCGAAGGGGCTAAAGGCAATGACAAAACAACGTTTTGTTATCGGTGAGTTCATTAGTGTAACAATGAACTCACCAATGCTTTTTTGTTTTGTTATGGGTGAGTTCATTAGTTTAACAATGAACGAACCAATGCTCTTTTGTTTTGTCATCGACGAGTTTTGCAGCAACAGGTCAAACGTAGCATAGCCATAGGTTATGACGTTTGGGTTGCGAAAAGCAAAACGAGTCAATGACTGTGCAAATATAGAATGACAAAATACGCTAAATTTTAGTATAAATTCTTATATCGAACTCACGTTAATATACAATTAAGCAAAGATTGTGAAAGGCGAGTGGATAATAAAACATGTTTACTTGTTTTTTATCCCGAGCCGCATCCGATATTCGCGCTAGCGCAAAGATAAGAATATTTTATTAATAATGTGTATGTTAGCATAAAAATACACCAGAACACCCTTGGGAGCGTCCTGGTGTGTGGAGTATCTGTGGCATTACATTTCCACAAGAATCCTGAAATTTATCTGTCTGCCGGTGAGATAGTTCGGCACAGCATAGTTGTTGTTGCTCACGTCACTAACCCAATAATATGAGTTTACGTTATTTATGTCGAGTAGGTTGAATGCGTCTATTCCCAACCAGACGTTCTTGAGGTACTGTCGTATACCAGTGCGGTATATGTGCTCCTCATTGTTGAGAAGGCGGTACGACATACCTATATCCACGCGCTTGTATGCCGGTGCATTGAAACGCTGTTTCTCGCGGCCTGTGTGGGGCGGCCCGAAAGGCAGTCCGTCGGCATATGCTCCCTGCAAACTCATCTTCCAACGGTCAGTGCCGGGGAAGTAGTCGGTGAAGTAGAGCGACGCGTTGAAACGGCTGTTGGTGGGGCGGGGTATCCAGTCGCCACCTTTGATTTTCTCTTTTGTGTCCATTATAGAGAATGTCAGCCATGAGTCTGTGCCCGGCACGAACTCACCGAACAGTTTAAAGTCAAGTCCGGTGGCATATCCTTGGGCGCAGTTCTCACCGTAATAGACTATGCGCACATTGTCCACATTGTAGGGGATGAGATTGTCCAGCTTCTTGTAATATGCCTCGGCTGTGAACTTGAAGGGGCGGTCTGCAAGCTTGAAATGATAGTCATAACCCAGAACAAAGTGTATCGAGCGTTGTGATTTTATCTTCTTGTTGAGTGTAACCGAGGAAATGCCTTCAACTGTTGTGGTGTCGCGCATCTCCTTGTAGAACGGGGTCTGGTAATATACTCCTGTGGCGAACCTGAATGTCATGTTGTCGTTGAACTCGGGGATGAGGCCTATCGATGCACGCGGTGATATTATGCACTCCTTGTTCCAGTCCCAATAGGAGACTCTCACTCCGGCATTTATGGATATAACGCCTATGCTGTTTGTGAATTTGTATGTGTCCTGTGCATAGAACGAGAAGTTGTTGCTCTCGCTGTAGGTCTTTGACTTGAGGCTGTACACGGGGCGCAGGCCTTCGGGGTGCATTGGTACGTTGTATCCTGCCGAGTCGCGCAACTCCCACTCGCGTTGGTTGTCATTGAACTGCTGGATTTTCCATTCGGCGCCCCAATGCAGGTTGTGTGATCCTATGTAGTGTCGGCCTGTGAACGACAGGCTCTGCACGTCGGCCTCGAGATAGTTGCGTGCGTGCTCCATATATCCTCCCACGCTCATTGTCTCATCGGTGTTGATGTCGTTCAGCCAATACTCTCCTACAATGTCGTATGTCTCCTCTTCGTTGGTGTTGAATGCCGAGGCCTGCAGAGTGAACCGGTTGTATTCGTTGGGTGTGTAGTTGAGCGATGCCGCGCCGAAGATTGTGCGGAAAAGGTCGCGCTCCCAACCGTCGAAATATACCTTGAACTCCTTTACGTCTTCCAAGGTTCCGAAGCTTGTCTTGCGGTCACTGGGGGTGAACTCATACTCGTTGCGTGCGATGTTGCCGATGAGGCTCAGGCTGAGCTTGTCGGTTATGCGCCAGTCAAGATATGCCTGGTAGTCTATGAATGCCGGATTGTACTCTCCTTTGGTGTCAAGAGTTCCCAAAAGATACCGGTTGCTCTTGTAGCGTAGTGAGTTGGAGAAACTTATCTTGTTGTTGCCCCAGCCTGCATATATGCTCGCGCCGAGCATGCTCAAGGAGATGTTGCTCTCAAGTTCGCGCGGCTTGCGGTAGGTGATGTCGAGTACCGATGACATCTTGTCGCCGTATTTTGCCTCGAATCCACCGGTGGAGAATGCTATCGACCCCACCATGTCGGGGTTGAGGAAGCTGAGTCCCTCCTGCTGGCCGGCCCTGATGAGCAGCGGACGGTAAATCTCTATTCCGTTTACATATACACTGTTCTCGTCAAAATTACCGCCACGGACATTGTATTGTGAACTCAACTCATTCTGGGCGCTTACTCCTGCCTGTGACTTTATTATATCTTCAATGCCGTTGCCGCTTGCCGATGGGTTAAGGCGTAGCTTTTCGGGTACTTCAATCTGTTGGGTTGTGGTCATCTGACGCTCTTTGTGTGTGATTTCCACATCATCGAGCTTTATGTCTGCCGAGGGGAGGGTGACGTTTACAATGAGCGTGTCGGTGGGGTTCTTGAATGTGCGTTTGCGTGTCTGGTAACCAAGCATCGAGTATGCGATGACAAGGCTGTCGCTGCTCTCGCAGGTGAGCGAGTAGTTGCCGTTGAGGTCGCAGACGGTGCCCACAGGCTTGCCCACAACGCTAACGTTGGCAATCTCTATGGGTTTCCGGTTCTGGTCAGTGACACGGCCTTTGATGGTCACCTTCTGTGCCGTAGCCCCTTGTACAAACAGTATTGCGAATATGATTGTTATATATAGTCTGAATTTCATTGTCCTTGTGTGCGTGTAGATACTGATATATAACGCGTTTTTTTGGCTAAACGTATATCCAACGTAAAAATTTGTTCAGCCAATTCCATTTGAAGTGGTACCAACGCAGGGTGCTTACCTCTTTACCGCCGAAACTGCCGATGGTTCCCAAAAAGCTCTTGCGCAGTTTGGACAATCCTCTCACCTCAAGGAATTCAAAGTGGTCATACCCCTGCTCGTGGGCATCTGTGATGGCAGCCCAGATAGCCATTATTCCGGGGAATTGCAGAGGGAATCTCTTGCGCAGTCCGCAACTGTAGGCCAGCAGGGCACGTCCTCTTTCGTAAAGACATATTGAGCTCCCGATTATTCTCTCTTTGTAGATTACAAGGAACATCTTTGCGTTGTCTGAAAGTGTGCCGTCGTCGTTATGCAGCATCTTGAAAAGGCTCTTTTGGGGTGGCAGTTTTTTGCGTGTCTTACTGCGGTAGAAGTTTCTCATCATCAGTAATGCCTCTTCAATCTCAGCCTCGTTTGCTGCACGGCGCATGGTCACTCCTGCCTGCTCGGCCTTGCGTATGTGTGCCTTGTAGGCACGGGATAGCCTTTCCTGTGGGCTCCTGCTGTGCAGTGATATGTAGTTCCTGTGGTCGCGTATGGGAATGAAATTGTGGCTGCGCAGTGATGCGTATGCAAAACGCGAGTCCTCGATATTCTGTACCTCAATGAAAGTGTGGTGAAAATCGAACATATCGAACACTTTTTCCAGGAACAATGCAAATATTCCTTCACGGTCAGTGCAGTCCTGTCTGTACGCTCCTTCGCCCATAATGGAATACCATACACTCAAGACCGGCGGAATGAAACGTATGCTGCGCCTCTTTACAATGAGTATATGCCCTATCTCAATACCATGCTCGTCACAGGCAACAAGCATATAAGGCTTTCCCATCTTGCTCTCCTCAATAGTGCGGAATATTGCAGGGGAGTGCAGGATGGGGCCGTCGATGAGCTCGGGCAAATCCTTGCTTTTGGTGTATATATCTATGCGCATCGGGCCGCTTTTGAAAGATTTTGCTTTGTAAAGGTAAGTAAAAAGAAATAATATTGTATCTTCGCGTAACAAAATATTTTATTGCAAGCATAGGCTCTGCGTCATCCTATCATGCGTTGTGTAATGACTGTGGAGCTTCAATTATGTTTTATGGAAAAGAAAGAAGTATATATATTGGCAATAGAATCATCATGCGATGATACTTCGGCAGCCGTGATGCGTGGTGATGCAGTGCTTTCCAATGTAACTGCAAGCCAGGCTGTCCACGAACAGTATGGTGGTGTAGTCCCTGAACTCGCGTCGCGTGCCCATGAGCAGAATATTGTGCCTGTGGTTGACGCGGCTCTCAAGAGGGCCGGGGTTGCCAAAGAACAGCTCAGTGCCATTGCCTTTACCCGCGGTCCGGGTCTTATGGGCTCTTTATTGGTGGGCGTTTCATTCGCTAAAGGACTGGCTGCGTCACTGAATATTCCTATGGTAGAGGTAAATCACCTTCAGGGACATATCCTTGCGCATTTTATCAAAGAGGATGGTGTTGAGCACAAGGCACCCGAGTATCCTTTCCTTTGTCTTATGGTATCGGGCGGAAACTCACAGATAGTCAAGGTGAACAGCTACAAGGATATGGAAATCATAGGTCAGACAATAGACGATGCTGCCGGTGAGGCTATGGACAAGTGTGCCAAGGTTATGGGACTCGGTTATCCGGGCGGCCCTATCATCGACCGTCTGGCACGCCTGGGCAATCCCAAGGCTTATGCTTTCAGCAAGCCTCATATCCCCGGGTTCGATTATAGCTTCAGTGGTCTGAAGACCTCTTTCCTTTATACCCTGCGCAAACTTGTTGCCGAGGACGGGAACTATGTCGAGACACATAAGGAGGACCTTGCAGCGTCGTTCGAGGCTACAGTGGTTGCTGTGCTTATGGACAAACTCTATAAGGCTTCAAAGGCTTTGGGTATAAAGCGCATCGCGCTCTCGGGTGGAGTGTCGGCCAATACAGCCTTGCGTCAGGCCTATCAGGATTACGCAAAGCGCTATGGCTGGGAGATATTTATTCCAAAGTTCGGCTTTACTACGGATAATGCAGCGATGATTGGCATTGTGGGTTATTATAAATTCCTTGACAATGATTTCTGTGCGATGGACCAGCCTGCTTTCTCGCGCACTACATTATAATAAGTATGGACTTAACGCTTGAAATAAATGTTCTTGCTGCAGAACTTGTAGCGATGTTGCAGGCACAGGGCAAGACTTTTGCTGCTGCCGAGAGCTGTACCGGTGGTGCAATATCCCAGGCTTTGACGTCCGTTCCCGGCTGTTCGTCGGTTATGCGTGGCGCAGTGGTTGCTTATCACAATGATGTCAAGGCGGGCGTGCTTGGTGTAGGCAAGGATACCCTTTCGGAATATGGTGCAGTCAGCGAAGAGGTGGTGGTTCAGATGGTCAAAGGGGTTTCGGTGCTGCTTGATGCCGATTGTGCGGTGGCTACTTCGGGCATTGCCGGTCCAGGCGGTGGAACGCCCGAAAAACCTGTCGGTACGGTGTGGATTGCTGCAAAAGTCGGTTCCGAGATAAAGACCCGCCTGTTGCAGCTTGAGGATGCAGGCAGGGTTCTCAATGTGAAAAGTAGTGTAATGGAGGTCTTGAGACTTGTGTTGGGCATGCTGTCAAAAACCGTGGGTTGAAACGCAAAAGTGGCTTTTGCATAATTTTCGAAAATTGAACATCTGATTAAAAATAATTGGGCTTTTGTTTGCAAGATTATTTGAAAACCTATATCTTTGCACTCTGTTTTGAGTAGGTATCAAAAGAATAAACAAAAAAATATATAGAGATGTCTAAGATTTGTCAAATCACCGGTAAAAAAGCAATGGTGGGTAACAATGTATCACACTCAAAGAGAAGAACAAAGCGTCTTTTCAATGTGAACTTGTTTACTAAGAAGTTCTTCTATGTAGAAGAGGATTGTTGGATTCAGTTGCGCGTGAGTGCAGCGGGGTTAAAAATTATCAACCGAGTAGGTCTCGATGCAGCGTTGAAAGAGGCTGTCAAGAATGGCCATGTTGCTTGGGAGGAGATTAAAGTACTCGATTAATAAAAGGAGGAAGGAATATGGCTAAGAAGGTAAAAGGTAACCGTGTTCAGGTGATACTTGAGTGCACCGAGCAGAAGAACAGTGGTGTTCCCGGTATGTCACGTTATATCACAACAAAGAACCGTAAGAACACAACAGAGCGTTTGGAGTTGAAGAAATACAACCCATATTTGAAGAGAGTAACCGTTCACAAAGAAATTAAGTAATAAGAGATGGCTAAGAAAGCAGTGGCAACCCTCCAGACTGGTGATAAGGAGAAATTCGTAAAGGTTGTAAAATTGGTTAAATCACCTAAGACCGGCGCTTACATGTTCGCAGAGGAGATGTTGGTGCAGAGCAAGGCTGACGAGGCTTTGAAGAAGTAAGAAATAACCGCAAGGTTTCATATATGAAGAGAGTAACATTTGTTGCTCTCTTTTTTTTGTATCATATCTGTCGTATTCCGCAACGATTAGGAAAAGTTATTGTAACAATTTGGTAATATACCCGTAACTGCACTGTAATGTTATAAGGTGATTTTTGCACTGTGAAATTAAAGGTCGCAAAAAATGCGGCAGGTATAAATCTAATAATATTCTATGGACTTTTCCTTTTTAATGGATTTGAGCGGAACACAAATGGCCTATCTGTTTGTGGTCGTCTTCCTGTTTGTGCTTGCAGTCATTGACCTATGGGTTGGTGTAAGCAACGACGCGGTAAACTTTATCGGCTCTGCTGTAGGAGCGAGAGCTGCAAAACTCAAGCACGTGATGATGGTGGCTGCTGCCGGAGTCTTCATCGGTGCAGCATTCAGTAACGGAATGATGGAGGTGGCGCGTAGCGGTATCTTCAACCCCTCGGGCTTTGCATTCAGTGAGGTAATGGTCATTTTCCTTGCAGTAATGGTGAGCGATGTCTTCCTGCTTGACCTCTTCAACTCATTGGGACTCCCTACATCAACAACGGTTTCAATGGTTTTTGAGCTGTTGGGCGCGGCGTTCATTACAGCCATTATCAAGGTGGCGACAAGTGACTCAAGCATGGATGTCATAGGTCTGCTCAATACGGACAAGGCCCTGGTGATGATTATATCGATATTCCTGTCTGTTGCAATCGCGTTTGTGTTCGGTCTGCTGGTGCAGTGGATTGCGCGTATGATATTCACATTCCACTATAAGAAGAATCTCGGTTCAAAAATCGGTATATTCGGTGGAGTGGCGGTAACGTCAATTGTGTATTTCATGCTGATCAAGGGCTTGAAGGGAACATCTATCGTTTCAGATTCGGCAAAGGTGTTCGTGGAGGAGAATACGCTTATGATACTTGCGGGCTGTTTTGTACTGTTCACAGTGCTTATGCAGCTGCTCCATTGGTGTAAGGTAAATGTGCTTAAGGTTGTGGTGCTTGTGGGTACCTTCTCTTTGGCGCTCGCTTTTGCCGGCAATGACCTTGTGAACTTCATCGGTGTCACATTGGCGGGCTTCGACTCCTTCCTTGTATATGTGTCGTCTGGTGCAGGGGCCGATGAACTCATGATGACTTCACTTGCCGAGCCTGCAAAAACATCTACATTCTTCCTGTTTGTGGCAGGTCTTATAATGGTGGTAGCGTTGTGGACAAGCAAAAAGGCCAAGAAAGTGTTGCAGACATCCATCGGTCTTTCAAAGCAGCAGAATGACGGTAACGAGATGTTCGGAACATCGGGATTTGCCCGTAACCTTGTCCGTGTGACAACAAAGGCTGTTACAGCTGTGTCTCGTAAGACACCACGTAGTGTCAAGAACTGGGTCAACAGCCGTTTTACTCCGCTTGAGGAGCGTGAGGATGTGGCGTTTGACCTTGTACGTGCATCGGTAAACCTTGTACTCGGCGGTCTTTTGATTGCTGTAGGAACTTCTTTGAAACTTCCTCTCTCTACAACATACGTGACCTTCATGGTTGCAATGGGTTCTTCTCTTGCCGACCGTGCTTGGGGCCGTGAGAGTGCTGTATATCGCGTTACAGGTGTGGTTTCTGTCGTAGGCGGCTGGTTCATCACTGCGGGTGCAGCGTTTGTGTTGGCGGCTATCGTGGCTGTGGTGATGTACTTCGGTGGTCTCCCTGCGATGTTCGTGATGATTGCTCTTGTGTGTTACCTGCTTTACCGCAGCAGTGTCAATTATAAGAAAAAGAGCGAAGAAGAGAAGGGTGATGAGAATGCAAAGATCATGTTTGCTTCTGAAGACAAGGATGAGGTCTGGAGCGCTCTAAAGGCACACGTCGCGGCTACCTTGTCACGCTCTCTCCGGTTTTCGGTCGATACTTACGCAAGGCTGTTCGATTCGTTTGCCAAGGATTCTCTCCGTCCGTTGCGAAGCTCAATGGTGAAGATTGTGGAGGAAAAAGGTGTGCTGAAGAAAAACCGTAGCGACGAGACTTTGGCAATGCAGCGTGTTGACCGGCAGTTGGCCTATGAACGCGGTACATGGTATCATCTATGCAGCAACAGCAGCCAGCAGATGCTCAACACTCTCATGCGTATTGCCGAGCCTATGAAGGAGCATACCGAGCATAGCTTCAATCCGCTGCCGCAGGATTATGTCAAGGAGTTTGCTCCATATTGCAACAAGGTGTGCGCGGTGCTTGAAGATATCAACGGAATCATTACAAGCGGTGACTATACCGGCTCGCACGAGGTTTCTTTGAGGGCAAAGGAACTTAAGCATGAACTATCTGCGTTGCGTAACCGCCAGACACAACGTCTGCATCAGAGCAGTGCCAGCCTGCGTATAGACTTTGTGTATCTGAATCTTATCCAGGAGAGTCATGAGCTGCTCAGCGGGGTGCGTAACCTGTTGCGCGGCAGCAGCAAGCTTTTCAAGTAAAAAGAAAATGGGAGGTTTGTATTCTCCAACCTCCCTACAAACGTGGGTGCCCCATTTCGCTTTTGGGTCACCCATTTTTTTATTCTCATTTGTTTTGAAATTTAAAAGGAATATTTATTTTTGCGTTATTAATGCGGGAAAGCGTTGCTTTTGTTGTAACATTTTTGTAACAATTTTGTAACGGGGCTGTAATTATTATGTGCAATTTTTGCAATATATATTGGGGTAGTCCTCTTATATACACATTTTAGTTAAGCTGCATAATAACTAAACTAAATATTACTATGGACATTGTTTCATTTGTCTCAAACTTAAGCGCGGTCGAACTGTCGTATCTGTTCGTCGTGCTTTTTATGTTTACGCTTGCCATAATTGACCTTACTGTGGGTGTCAGTAATGATGCTGTGAACTTCCTTAGTTCAGCGGTCGGATCAAAGGCTGCCAAAGTAAAGCATGTGCTCATTGTCGCTGCGGTGGGAGTTTTCATCGGTGCGGCGTTCAGTAGCGGTATGATGGATGTGGCACGACATGGAATCTTCGACCCGAGCCATTTCAGCTTTGCCGACGTGATGTGTATCTACCTTGCCGTTGTCATCAGTGACGTCTTTCTGCTCGACCTCTTCAACTCGTTGGGCTTACCCACATCAACCACCGTTTCAATGGTGTTCGAGCTGTTGGGAGCGTCGTTTGTGACAGCGCTGCTTACCTCTACAGGGGCAGGTCTGGGTATGCTCAACACTGACAGGGCTTTGACAATCATCATCTCAATCTTCCTGTCTGTTGCCATTGCCTTTGTCTTCGGTCTTATAGTACAGTGGATCTCGCGTATAGTCTTTACGTTCCATTACCGTAAGCATCTTGGACGCAAAATCGGTATTTATGGCGGTTTTGCAGCAACGGCAATCATCTACTTCATGCTTATCAAGGGTTTGAAGGGTAGTGCTCTTGTAGGTCTTCTTCCAGAGGCTGCACAGCATGTCATGTTTGAGGAGACTGCGCTCTTCCTTTTGGGCGCATTTGCATTCTTTACTGTACTGATGCAGGTTCTGCACTGGTGCAAGGTGAATGTGTTGAGGATTGTAGTGCTTATGGGTACATTCTCGCTTGCTATGGCATTTGCCGGTAATGACCTTGTGAATTTCATCGGTGTTACACTTGCCGGCTTTGAGTCATTCAAGGATTTTGTTGCCAACGGAGCGGGTTCTGTCGATACATTTATGATGGAGTCATTGAACCTTCCTGCAAAGACCTCCGTATGGTTCCTCATAGGTGCCGGAGCTGTTATGGTGTATGCTCTCTTTACAAGCAAGAAGGCACGTAAGGTGTTGCAGACTTCGATTGACCTTTCAAGCCAGCAGGACGACGGAAACGAGATGTTCGGTACATCATCTATCGCACGTAATATGGTACGCGTTGTGTCAAAGAGCGTCGATGCTGTTTCAAAGAAGACTCCGCAGAGCGTGAAGGATTGGATTGGAAAACGTTTTACACCGCTGGAGGAGCGTGAGGATGTTGCCTTTGACCTTGTACGTGCATCGGTAAACCTTGTACTTGCCGGTCTGCTCATTGCGTTGGGTACATCACTCAAATTGCCTCTCTCTACCACATATGTTACATTCATGGTGGGTATGGGTTCTTCTCTTGCCGACCGTGCTTGGGGTCGTGAGAGTGCCGTTTACCGCGTGACCGGTGTAGTTTCGGTTGTCGGCGGTTGGTTCATCACTGCCGGTGCAGCATTTATAATTGCAGCACTTGTTGCAACAATCCTCAACTGGGGTGGCGTGGTTGCTATGTACGTAATGATTGCACTTGTTATTTATCTGCTCATACGTAGTCACATTAACTATAACAAGAAGAAGAGTGCCGAGAAGGTAGATACCAAGATGAATGTTGTCCTCAAGTCCGATGACAAGGAAGAGGTTTGGGAGAATCTCAAGGCACACGCTGCAGAGACTCTCACACATACACTCTCATTCTCGGCCGAGACATATAAAGTCATGTTCGAGTCATTCTCGAAGGATGCACTCCGTCCTTTGAAGGGCGCTCTCATCAAGATTGTCGAGGAGAAGGCCTTTATGAAGAAGGAGCGTCGTGCCGAGACGCGTGGTCTGCAACGTATCGACCAGCAGTTGGCATTCGAGCGCAGTACATGGTATCACCTCTGTACCAACAGTTGCCAGCAGATGCTGAATACATTGACACGTATCGGTGAGCCAATGAAGGAGCATGCCGACAATAGCTTCAGCCCATTGTCTAAGCTCTATGTCGAGGAGTTCTCGCCATATTGCCGTGACATTTATAATGTGCTCAAGGATATCAACGAGATAATACAGACCGGTGACTACTCTACATCGGAGGAGGTGTCGGAGCGTGCAAAGAACCTGAAGCACGCGCTTGCCAACCTGCGTAAGGAGCAGACAATGCGTCTGCATCAGAGCCAGGGCAGTTTGCGTATGGACTTCGTTTATCTGAACGTTATCCAGGAGAGCCATGAGTTGCTCAGTGAGGTACGTAACCTGTTGCGTGGTAGCAACAAGTTGTTTGCTGCAGTAAATGAGAAGAAATAAAGGCTTTCCAGAACCGTAGTATTGTCGGCGGATGTGCTATAATATGTAATTTAGCTTTCCGCCGACACTTTTTAAGTTATTTATGTTGAAATAATAAACTGTGTAATATGAAATATATCGGACCTCATGTATCGGCGAGCGGTGGAGTTGAGAATGCTCCCTTGAATGCAGCCGCTGTAGGTGCAAATGCCTTTGCGCTCTTCACAAAGAACCAGCGCCAGTGGGTGGCTGCACCGCTCACCCAAAAGAGTATCACTCTCTTCAAGGAGAATATGGATAAATGTGGCTTCAAACCGGAGTTCGTACTTCCGCACGACAGTTATCTCATTAATTTGGGTAACCCCGATGAAGAGGCTATACAGAAATCACGTGCTGCCTTCATCGATGAAATGCAGCGTTGCGAGCAGCTCGGTCTCAAAATGCTCAACTTCCACCCCGGCAGCCACCTCAACAAGATTTCAGTTGAGGAGTGTCTCAACCGCATTGCAGACAATATAAATCTTGCACTCTCGAAGACATCCGGCGTCACTGCTGTCATTGAGAATACGGCCGGGCAGGGTAGCAACGTGGGTAACAGACTCGAAGAGATACGTTACATAATCGACCGTGTTGAGGACAAGAGCCGCGTGGGGTATTGTATTGATACCTGCCACATATATTCTGCCGGTTACGATATCGTTGCCGATTATGATGCTGTCTTTGAGGAGATGGATCGCGTTGTGGGGCTTGAGTACCTCAAAGGAATACACCTCAACGATACAAAGAAGGCTCTCGGCTCACGCGTAGACCGTCACGACAGTGTGGGAATAGGTCTGTTGGGTATCGACTTCTTCAAGCGTTTCATGAAAGATTCGCGCTTCGACAATATGCCTATAATCCTTGAGACTCCCGACGAGAGCCGTTGGGCCGAGGAGATAACCCTGTTGCGCAGTTTTGAATAATACCCGTAGTTATGGCAAGAATACTGGTCGTCGATGACGAGATGGATATATGCGAGATTCTCAAGTTCAACCTTGAGAACAACGGCTATAAGGTGGATACTGCAAATTCCGGTGAAGAGGCGCTTGCCCTTCCCCTCGATAGCTATGACCTCTTTCTGCTTGATGTCATGATGGATGATATGAGCGGATTCTCCCTTGCTACCCAGATACGTAAGCTACAGGGGTGTGCTGCGACGCCTATAATCTTCATCACTGCAAAAACAGGTGAGAACGATGTGCTCACAGGTTTTAATCTGGGCGCTGATGATTATATCTGCAAGCCTTTCCGCGTGAGCGAGGTCCTTGTGAGGGTAAAGGCTGTGTTGCGACGCAATGTCAATACCCAGCCCGAGGTGGTGTCTTATGACAATATCGTGTTCGGGGAACTGGTGCTGAATCCAGAGACCAAGCGCACTTATATAGCCGGTGTGGATATTGCCCTTACAAAAAAGGAGTTCGAGGTGCTTTATATGCTCATGCGCAAGCCGGGCCGTGTATATTCCCGTGATGAGATACTCTCGCGTGTGTGGCCCGATGATGTGAATGTGCTTGCGCGCAGCATCGATGTGAATATGGCGCGCCTACGCAAGAAATTAGGTGTATATGCAAACAATATCGTCTCGCGCAGTGGCTATGGATATTGCTTTGTGACTGATGTAAACTGATAAGTATGTCAAAGTTCATTACACGTTTCTTCCTGCCTGTTATGGCTCTCTTGCTGTTGTTGGCGGTGACGTTCCTCTACTATAACTACGAGAGGGCCAATAGTGTTGCAGTGATGCATCAGCAGGGTGCCATGCGCAACATCAACGAAAGCGTGTATGACCTTATGCGTATGCGTGGCGACAGGCTTTTCAATGATTCCTGCGCTAACTATCTCAGACGCTATGTCTCTTATTACGACAAGCGCGGACTGCGTGTTACGCTTGTCGATTCGTCGACAGGAAATGTGCTGTTCGACTCATCTTTACCCGATGGCGTAACCATGGAGAACCATAAAGCCCGTCCCGAGGTGCAGCAGGCATTGGCAGAAGGCTACGGTTACGATCAGCGCCGTGTGTCGTCATTGGATAGTGAAGAGTATTTCTATGTGGCTACATATAGCCCCGAATTCGGTTTTGTAGTGCGCAGTTCGCAGCCTTATGCCTTTGCAATGGAAGAAGAACGTGCCGACGATCTCTTCTTTATTGTCCTGGCAGGTGTGATAATAGTTGTAGTGCTCTTCATCATCTACCGTATCATAAAGGTTGCCGGCGGTGCGGAGTTTGCCACTCAAAAGTTGCTGCAGCATCTGCGTACAGCCCAGGAAGGTGTGGCAGTGTTTGATGCCAAGCGTCGTCTGGTGTTTGCCAATCCACTGTTCAATGAGTATGCCGACTTTGTATCATCAAAGCATCTTGCCAAGGTCGAGGATATCCTCTTTCAGCCCGAATTTTCCAAGATAAAACGCTTTATCGACAATGACGGTTATATAAACAACAATCCGCGCGAGACAACGCTGTCAAACACCATAGAGGTCTCAGGACGTATCTTTGAACTCCGTTGTGTGCTGTTCAGTGACAAAGGATTCGAGTTGTCTATCAATGATGTCACAACGGCCGAGGAACAGTCACGTCTCAAGAGGCAGCTTACACAGAATATGGCTCATGAGTTCAAGACACCTGTTTGCAGCATACAGGGATATCTTGAAACAATACTGCAGAACTATCCCGACAATCTGAGCGAAGAGCAGCTGATGCACTTCCTGCAACGCTGCTATAGCCAAAGCAACAGGTTGAACTCCCTTGTACAGGATATCTCGCAGCTCAATGAGATGACAAGCGCAGTACAACGTGTGAACAAGGAACCGGTAAATCTTTCACAGCTTGTAGCAGGTATGCTCCAAGAGGTCAATGACAAGCTTGTGGCGCTTGAGATTAAAGTCGAGAACTCTTTGCCGCAGCAGCTGGTGATAAATGCCGACCCGTCGATGATTTATTCGATATTCCGTAATCTCGTCGACAACTCAATGGCCTATGCCGGTCATGGGACAACAATAAGGATTGCCTGCTTCCGCACCGACGGACAGTTCTGTTATTTCACGTTCTCGGATAACGGTGTCGGCGTGCCCGAAGAGCATCTTGCACGTATCTTTGAGCGTTTCTACCGTGTCGACAAAGGCCGTAGCCGCAAGCTTGGCGGTACCGGACTCGGTCTTGCCATAGTCAAGAACGCGATTGCACTGCATGGCGGTACAATCTCGGCACGTAACGCTGCCGGTGGCGGTCTTGAGTTCGTCTTCAAGTTGCAGAGATGAGTCGTGTATAATGTGTAATGTTTTACGATTAATTATTATCTTTGCGGTAAACCGCGAAAATAGACTGCACTCGCAGTGAAATATCAAAGTGAACTTTGCCTATCTCGCTCGTTTGTCACTATCTTTGCAACAGAAACAGGGGAGGCCATGTGTCTCCTGTAATAATTATTTTATGGATAAGGTATCGGAAAACCCTTTCAAAAACCGAACAGGCGGCGACATGCCGCTGATGGTCGTTACGGCTCTATTCGTGACACTCTATCTTGTGTCGAACGTGATGGCTGTAAAAGTTATCAGCCTCTTCGGGTATTTTTATTTTGATGCGGGAACAATAACTTTCCCGTTCGCTTATATGCTCGGTGACGTGCTCACCGAGATATGGGGCTATCGTACAGCACGCAAGGTCATATGGATGACCTTTGTCTGCAACATTATTATGGTGCTCTGCACGCAGGTAGGTGTGTGGCTTCCCTCGCCCGACTATCTCGATGCAACGGCCGGGGCATACAACACAATCTTTACATATGTCCCGCGCATTGTGATAGGCTCGCTTGTGGGCTTCCTGTTGGGCGAACTCTCCAATGCCTGGCTTATGGAGCGTATAAAAAAACTCACCAAAGGACGTCGTCTGTGGGTGCGCACTATCGGAAGCTCGGCAGTCGCTTATCTCTTCGACTCGTTGCCGTTTGTGCTGATAGCCTTTGCCGGTACACTCACTACCGAGGATCTTATGCTGATGATTGCCCTGCAGTATCTGATGAAACTATGCATAGAGGTGCTCTTCGGAACTCCTATGGCATATGCGGTGATAGTATTTCTCAAACGTAAGGTCCTGCGTGCCAATAACAATGGATAGGTATTCTCTTATACACACTAAGATGCCGCGGGAGTTCGTGCTCCTGCAAGGTACCGGATGCCGTTGGCACCGCTGTGCTTTCTGCGACTATCACGCCGATGTCAGTGATAATCCTTTCAATGTCAACCGCCATGTGTTGGAGCGTGTCACAGGCGAATATGGCGTGTTGGATGTCATAAATTCAGGTTCGGCAATGGAGCTCGATAATGACACGTTGGAACTGTTGAAGAGGGTGGTGCACGAAAAGTGTATACATACACTCTGGTTCGAGGCGCATTATATGTACCGCAACAGGCTTGCCGCTTTTGCAGCCCGGTTTGCACCAGCAAAGGTGAAGTTCCGTTGTGGTATCGAGAGTTTCTGCCCCGAGCAACGCGCCCGCTGGAACAAAGGGATACCGGCATCGGTTACTGCAGCCGATGTCGCGCACCATTTCGACGGGGTGTGTCTGCTATGCTGCACCGCAGATGATTCGCGTGAGCGCATAATTGCCGACATTGAGACCGCACGACGTCACTTCGAGTATTTCAGCGTGAATGTTTTCTGCAACAACAACACGGCTGTAAAGCGCAATGACGAACTGGCGCGGTGGTTTGCTAAGGAGGTATGTCCTGCGATAAAGGATTATCCAGGGGTTGAGGTCCTGTTGAACAATACCGACCTTGGAGTAGGATAGTATATGCCGTTGTCAAGAATCAGTGGCACTTTAATTGGAACTTGTAAAGTTTTTTTTTAATTTCGTGCAGAGTCTAGGTTTGGTGTTCGATTTGAATAATGAGAATTATGGCAATAGGTATAAGTACATTTTCAAGCGAGAAATCTCTTTTCGGAAAAAGTCATTGGTGGGGAATGCCTGATATGCCTGCTGGTATTCCGTTCCCATGCAATGGGACTCCCGATGACGAGGGCAAAGAGGACCTCCTGACATTCATCTGTCAGATAAATCTTGAGGAACTTGCAACCAATGACGCCGATAGACTGTTGCCGGCAAGTGGCATGCTCTACTTTTTTGCAAACCTGGATTATTTTTTAGGTGACTATGAAGCCGAAGCGGAGTGCCTCGGCTTCTGGCCTGACAATGCATTCAAGGTAATATATACCCCGGAAATAAAAGATTTGCACACACATGAAGTGAAGTATTCCGATGGTTCTTCTGCATACCTCCCGGCCGAGGAGATACATTTTGAAATTGTGCCCGACGATGCAGACGGGCACAAACTGCTTGGTGTTCCGTTTTTTCAGGAGGTGGAAGATGAGGCTTATGGAATGGTGTCTCTCCTGCAACTTGATGAGGATGAGCGTTGGGGACTGCGTCTCTATGACATGGGCAATCTGAATTTCCTAATCTCGAAAGATGCTCTTGCTGCAGCCGACTTTGACAAGGTCAAGCTCTATTTCCATTCTTTATAATGCCTGTCCGTTTTGCAGGTTATGCATATCCGGCCTGGCTATATAGCACTATGCTCTTTAACGGAAGAGGTGTTTTGAGCCTTGCAAGGTCGTAATCCTCATATTCGTCATTGTCGATGTAGCTTGCTCCGTCGCGGTTGTAATCATCGTACGGCTCTTCGTCTACTTCGCTTGGCTCATCGTAAAAATCGTCATTGTACTCGTCGTCATCATATTCCATAGCATAATGGTATTGCTCTGTTCCGCGTGGTATCATATATAGGTATTCCATATTATATATTAATTGTTGGTTGTTACATATTACATTTTCTCTCTTCGCAACCCAAGTGCCTTCTTGTGGTGCTGTGGTGTCTTACTCTCTCACGACTGAAGGAGTTGCTGTTGTCAACTCTTGACAACAGAGCGTCGCGGTACTCGCTGAAGGAGGCAATGCTGCGTCTTGCTACACCGCTGTCCATGGCTGCCTGTGCTACAGCGGATGACACCTCTGTCAACAATCTTTTGTCGCCCATCTTTGGTAGCAGATACTCCCGTCCAAAGGTGAATTCCTTGCCGTACTTATTCTCAATCTCCTTGTCAGCAGGCTCTCTTGCTATCTGTGCTATGGCCTTTACAGCAGCCATCTGCATATGCTCGTTGATGGTGGTAGAGAGTGTGTCCATCGCACCGCGGAACAGGTAGGGGAATGTGAGTGAGTTGTTTATCTGGTTGGGTCTGTCTGTGCGTCCTGTGGCAATTACTGCATCGGGGCGTATCTTGAGTGCGTGGCTGTACTCAACTTCCGGGGTGGGGTTGGCCAATGCAAATATTATGGGGTTGTCTGCCATTGTTTCAAGGTCGGTGTCGGTGAGCAGGTTGCCCCTGGACACTCCAATGAACACATCTGCATTGGTGATTGCCTGGGATAGGGTAGTGAGGGAGGTCGCTGTTGCAAATTCTTTCTTTAAATTGTTGAGGTCGCTACGGCTGTTGCTTATGACACCTTTACTGTCTGTCATAATGATATTTCCTTCTCCTGCTCCAATGCTCTTTAGCATTCTTGCAGTGGATATTCCGGCTGCCCCTGCACCGCTGACGACAATTTTTATATCTGAAATCTCTTTGCCTGTAACCTCACAGGCGTTCATGAGTGCCGCTGTTATGACTATTGCTGTACCGTGCTGGTCATCGTGTAGTACAGGGATGTCAAGCAGTTTGCGAAGTCTCTCTTCTATGTAAAAACATTCGGGAGCTTTAATGTCCTCAATGTTTATTGCGCCGAAGGTAGGCGCAAGAGCCTGTATTGTAGCGACAAGTCTGTCGGGGTCCTCCTCGCTCAGTTCAATGTCAAAAGCATCAATGTCGGCAAGTACCTTGAACAGCATTGCCTTACCCTCCATCACGGGCTTTGATGCCACAGCTCCCACGTTTCCTACGCCCAGCACTGCGCTTCCGTTGCTCACAACTGCCACAAGGTTGCCCTTGTTGGTGTACCTGTAGGCCTTCCACCGTTCCGCGTTTATCTCCTTTACCGGTGCAGCGACGCCTGGAGTGTAGGCGAGTGAGAGGTCGTCAACGCTGTCGAACGCCTTTGTGGGGGTTGTCTCCATCTTGCCTGCTCTCTCCTTGGAATGGTACTCCAATGCTTTTTTGTCCAGCTCTTTATCCATTGCCTTTTTATTTTACAGAACAATCGTATGGTTCTTTTAGTTCCTCCTTTGTTCCCATTTTTGCTATCTGCTTTTTGGGCATTTCGCGTTAATGTTATATCTTCGCATTAAATAATGCTTTTATGGAGAATTTTTTGGAATTATTGAAGAACAGACGCAGTTCGCGCGTCTTTACCGATGAACCTGTCAGCCAGGAGGATGTATGTTCTCTTATGAAGGCCGCTCTTATGTCGCCGTCAGGACACCGCATCAACCCCTGGGAATTCATTCTGGTGGAGGACAAGGCAATGCTCAAGAGCCTTTCTGTCTCCAAGGAACATGGTGCAGGCTTGCTTGAAGGTGCAGCCATGGCTGTTGTCGTGGTGGCCGATACCGAGAAGACCGATGTCTGGATTGAGGATTGCTCAATAGCAACGATACTTATCCAGCTGGCAGCCGAAGAACTCGGCCTCGGCAGCTGTTGGGTGCAGATACGCAACCGCAAGGATGCCGGTGGTGTGCTTGCTGCCGATAACGTGAAGTCTCTTCTCGATATTCCTGCGAACTATGCCGTGCTTTCAATTGTGGGTATTGGTCACAAGGCGCGTGAGGCAAAGCCTTTCGACGAAGAGAAGATGCAGTGGGAGAAAATTCATATAGGAACTTTCGGTGGAAAATAAAAGTATAGTACTTGTGGGCGCCGGCAATATGGCTACATCCCTTGCCATGGCGCTGAAGAAGAGCGGCAACGCGCCTGTTGCCGTCTGGAGCCGCACGCTCTCTTCAGCCGAGCTGTTGGGTAGCCTTGTCGGCTGTATGTATACCAATGAGCTGTCGGCACTGCCTGCAGCCGATGTGGTCATAATATCCGTTGTAGACAGCGCTCTGCGCGAGGTTGCCGCAAAGGTGTCGGTTCTCTTTCCCGATGCTCTTATACTGCATACAGCCGGCAGCATACCAATGTCGGCACTTGCCGATGCCGGTGCATCGCGCTACGGCGTCTTCTATCCTATGCAGACAATGAGCAAGTATAATATAGTGCCGTTCGATAATGTGACAATCTTCATCGAGAGCCACTGCGACGAGGACACAGCCTATCTCAATTCGCTCGCAGCATCGTTGAGTACAAAGGTGGCATACGCCTCAAGCGAGCAACGTTGCTATCTTCATGTGGCTGCAGTCTTTGCCTGCAATTTTCCCAATGCGCTCTACTGTATGGTTGCCGAGCTCCTTGAGTCAAAGAACCTTCCGTTCGATTCAATGCTGCCTCTCATTGACGAGGCGGCCCGCAAAGTACACAACATGTCGCCTCTGTCGGCGCAGACAGGCCCGGCAAAGCGTGGCGACCACAATGTGATGAATGCACACAAGGCAATGCTCAACGATGAACTCGCTGCAATATACGAGTCAATGAGCAACTATATATTAAAAAGGAACAATCAATAAACCTATGATAAACTACGACCTGAAAAAGATTAGAGCCCTTATCTTTGATGTTGACGGAGTGCTCAGCCGCGAGACAATATCAATGTATCCCAGTGGTGAGCCAATGCGTACCGTGAATATCAAGGACGGCTATGCCCTTCAGCTTGCCGTTAAGGCCGGCTTCCATGTGGCTATCATCACCGGTGCCCGTACCGAGGCTGTGAAAGTACGTTACAATGGCCTTGGGATAAAAGATGTATATACCGGTGCATCCATAAAGAAAGATTGTCTTGAGGAGCTGATGCTCATGTACGACCTCAAGCCCGAAGAGATGCTTTACATGGGCGATGATATACCCGATTATGAGGTTATGCAGATATGCGGGCTTCCCGTCTGTCCTGCCGATGCCGCAATGGAAATAAAACAGCTTTCAAAATACATCTCTCCTATCAACGGTGGCGAGGGCTGTGGTCGTGACGTGATCGAGCAAGTGATGCGTGCGCAGGGGAAGTGGATGGATGAGGCGAATGCGTTCGGCTGGTAGTACTTGGCTTTTCTAAAATGGCGATTACTGCGTTATACGTGGTGCTATAAATCCTCATTTACATAAAGTAAATTAGTTGCTAATTCGCAAACCTTAAATATCTACTTAATTATCAATTTATTGTCCACATACATTGCGGTTATCATACAATTTTATCACATACAATTTGCATACAAAATCAGAGATTTCGAGAAAATAGTAATGCTAAAATACCACGACAAAATATTCTGTCGTAGTAGGCAATTATTTCTATTTTCTTTCACTTCCGACACCACAAAGGTATAAAAATAATGCTGACGAAAAGAGAAGTTGCGATAATTTCTTTTTTCGCCAGCATATTTTATACTGTCAATGCACAAATAAGTTTAGTCCGTTTTGGGCATATAGCCAATGGACTAAACTAAACCGCCCTAGACTTTTCGGAATTCGGAGGGGTTGATGCCTACAATATTTTTGAAGTATTTGCTGAAAAATGATGTGCTGGGAAAATTCAGTTGATAAGCAATCTCGGTAATACTCATCTCCGAGTAGAGCAGAAGATTCTTCGCCTCATATATTACACGGTCATTTATCCAATCAACCGTTGTTCGTCCGCTAACCTGTCGGATGAGCGAGGTGAAGTATTTGGTTGAGAGGTGCATCTGTTCTGCATACCAATTGACATTCCGATGTTGTTTATACTCGGTTGCAAGCAGTGCAAAAAATCGCTTGAAGTATTCATATTTACGATTATTCACTCTTGCGTATTCGCTTCGTTCTATTCGTGAAGAGATTATTCGACACACCTTATATACAAATGCTCGGATACCTGAGGCTATAATCTCTTTCGTGAATATATCTTCTTCGTTGGTATTGGCAAAACTCTCTAACTCTGAGAGTGTATGTTGAAGGTCCGACAATTCGCTGGAGGTCAATTCCAAAATCGGGTTATTCAATATATAAAGCACAATACGAATCAGCGAATTATCCACATTTATATTCAAACCATCTAAAAACTCTTTCTTGAAAAACATCGCATTTGCATCAATCAAGGATTGCGAGTTAATCTGCACTACAATATCGGGAATACCTACGATAAGCGAATTTTTCTTTAACACATAGTGTTTCTGATTATAAGTAATATCTACCTCGCCATCTTTACAAAGAACAAAGAAGGTAGTTGCCATACGGACTGACGATATGAACAGCTCCATAATTTGCCCATCAATAACTCCTTGATGCGAGGCAAAGAGGTATCCATCTTTGTAAATTGCATTTATAGATTCGGGCAAACGATTCTGCAACTCATCTATTGTCACCCGCTGGATTCTACGGCTCATATCGTATCTATTTTTCTGCAAAGATAACTAAAAGAACATAATTAAGGTTATAATTCACTATTTATATTACGAATCGGAAAATTAAAACGGTGAATACGCAACAACAATAAGGAGAGAACATCCGAACTTTGTACATTAAATTTATGTATTATGTATAAGAGTTTAATTATCGGACTTATTGTCCTTTTGACTGTCGGTTGCAAAAGCAAGAATGAGAAAAGTATTGACGCTCCAATCAAGGTGGAGACACTTCTCGTTGGAGAAATTGGAGACTCAAATCAATCTACTTATGTAGGAGTACTGGAGGAAAAGTTGTCATCATCACTGAGTTTTCCCGTGTCGGGTGTTGTATTGAAAACCTTTGTTAACAAAGGTGAACGAGTTGCAAAAGGAGATATATTGGCAACTCTTGATGACAACTCAATGAAACAAATGTATGCCACGGCAGAAGCCACTCTGCACCAAGCACAGGATGCGTACAAACGTATGAAGTTGCTTTATGAGGCCGAGAGTTTACCTGAAATCAAATGGATTGAGATTCAAACTCAACTTCAGCAGGCCGAATCTTCGTTTGAAATTGTTAAACGAAATCTGGAAGATTGCACTTTAAAAGCCCCATTCTCAGGTGTTATTGGGAAGAAATTGGTTACAACGGGTGAAAATGTATTACCAGGCGCACCCGTTATGATACTTTTGGATGTTAGCCAAATAAAAGTTCGATTTGCAGTTCCTGAGCAAGAAGTTAATCTAATAAATAATACGGGGGACATCACGGTACATATTGATGCTCTCGACAATAAAGATTTTATTGCAACGAACATAGAGAAGAGTCCGGCCGCTGATGCCATATCTCACACTTACGACATAAAGGCAACTATTAAAACTCCACAGAAAGAACTTCTCCCTGGAATGGTATGTTCCGTAGAAATAGACAATCCTGCTACGGATAATATGATATTGTTGCCTCTACGATGCGTTACCCAGACGCTAAATAATGAGCATTTTGTATGGAAAGTTTTAGGCGATAGTGTTACTCGTCAAAAAGTTACACTGGGCAAACCTATCGGCAATTCGATAACCGTCATTGACGGTGTGCAATCGGGCGATAGAATCGTTACAAAGGGTATGGAAAAGATTGGCGAAGGAGATAAAATTGTGTGGTAATGAGCAAGTCTAATAATATCATTTCTTGGGCGATGCGAAATTACCGCATCACCTTTCTAATCACGATTGTTCTTTTTGGATTCGGAATATTTGCGTTGATAGATATTCCGAAGCAGGAATTCCCAGAATACACAATTCGTCAGGGTGTTGTTATCGGCGTCTATCCTGGTGCAACAGCCAACGAGGTTGAAGAGCAGTTGGCTAAACCATTGGAGCAGTACCTTATGACATACAAAGAGGTGAAGCGAAGTAAAACTACTTCAACATCTCAAAACGGAGCGTGTATTGTTATGGTAGAGCTACACGACAATGTTGATAATAAAGATGAGGTATGGTCAAAAATCAAACACGGTCTTGCCACCTTCAAGCAGGAACTTCCCTCTGGAGTCATTACTGTTGTCGCTAATGATGATTTCGGTGATACATCGGCTCTATTGATTACCATCGAATCAGATTATCGCTCTTATAGAGAGTTGGAAGGGTATCTTGATGAGTTGAGTGCGCGCTTACGTAGGGTTGAAGCAATATCGAACATTCGTACTTTCGGAGTCCAAAAGGAGCAAATATCAATCTATTTGAATTCCGAGCGATTGTCAGCATACGGCATCGGAGAAAAAAGTATTGCAGCGTCTCTATCCTCTCAGGGCTTGACCTCGATAGGAGGAAGCGTAAGTAATTCCGAGATAGAGATGCCAATTCATATTTCGCCCTCACTTGCAAGCGAGGAGGAAGTGGCAAATATGATTGTTTGGAGCAACCCCGATGGAAGTGTTTTGCGAGTTAAAGATGTGGCAGATGTCGTTCGGGAATGGGACGAACCTGATAGTTATATTCTCAACAACGGACATCGTTGTGTTATGCTCTCGCTGGAGATGCTGGCAGGGAACAACATCGTAGAATTGGGCGAGGATGTTGATGCGCTTTTACAGCGTTTTGATGATGAAGTCCTGCCTGAAGATGTTAGTATTGAGCGCGTTGCCGACCAAGCTAAAGTGGTAGGCGATTCGGTGGATTCTTTTTTGCGAGATTTATTCCTTGCTATGGCAATTATCATTGTAGTGATGATGTTGCTTTTCCCATTCCGCTCGGCTCTCATTGCTGCAATCACCATTCCTCTATCGACATTCATATCGGTAGGAATAATGTATATGTTCGGCATTCCTCTTAATACCGTTACTTTGGCGGCATTAGTGGTTGTATTGGGAATGATTGTCGATAATTCAATTGTTGTCATAGATGGCTATTTGGAGTATCTGGGCAAGGGACACTCACGATGGTATGCAGCGGCTGAAAGCGCAATGCAGTATTTTCCATCATTGATGTTGGCTACGGTGTGTATTTGTATGATTTTTTATCCCTTACTACTCACAATGTCGGGTATGATGGGTGAGTTTGTAGAATTCTTCCCGTGGACGGTTACAATCAATCTTATGGTATCATTGTTCCTGTCGGTGATGATTATTCCTATCCTCGAGTATGTTCTTATTCGCAAGTTACCAAACAAGGGCGAGGATAAAAAGAGCCTTACCGATTATGTGCAAGATTTCTATAATAAAGCATTGGACTGGACATTCCGTCACGGTTGGCTGACAATAACATTGGGATTTGGTTCTGCTATAGTTGCCCTGCTATTAGTGCTCACCATCGATTTGAGAATGTTTCCTTACGCCGATCGAGACCAGTTTGCTGTAGAGATTTTCCTACCATCGGGCACACCATTGGAGCGCACCGAAGAGGTTGCAGATTCTCTTTATCACGTTCTAAAAAAAGATGAAAGGATAACATCTATTACCTCTTTTATCGGATGCTCTTCACCTCGTTTTCAGATGAGTTATGCCCCACAGATGGGTGGTAAGAATTTCGCGCAGTTTATTGTAAACACACAATCAATTGAGGCAACCGAAGAGATTTTGGATGATTATGCCAATAGTTGGGCAAACCATTTTGCAGATGCCTTTGTCAAGTTTAAGCAACTTGATTTTCAAACAACACCATCATTCGAGTTCCGCTTTTATGGCGAAGATATAGATTCGCTGCAAACAGCATCGGATAATCTGATGGCATACTTACACACAATGCCCGAACTAACCCGTATTCGTACTGACTTTGATGGATTCCAGCCTATTGTTGATGTAAAACTCAACCCCGTAACAGCTTCACAACTCGGTATAAACAGAACTATTGCCGCAGCAAACCTAACCATTGCAACAGGCGATTTGACCGTAGGTTCTATATGGGAAGAGGATTACGATGTACCAATCGTGGTAAAGAGTCAGAGAAATGACGAGAAACTGTCAATTGAGGATATCAACAAAATACGAATGGCATCGCCTATTCCAAGTGTAAATGTGCCATTGCGTCAGATTGCAGATGTTAAAACAGATTGGAATTACAATAAAATTATGCATCACAATGGTCGCCGTTGTATGACCGTAACGGCCGAGCCATTGCGCGGTGTAAATGTAATGAGTCTTACCAATGTGATTGACGACTACATTGAGTCTTCATTGGATATCCCCGCAGGAGTGGAATATGAGATTGGAGGTGCTCGCGAGTTTGATTTGGAGGAGATTCCACCGATTCTTTCTGGTGTCGGAATATCGCTGATTATAATATTCTTCTTTATCTTGATTAATTTCCGCAAATTCGGAATATCGCTTGTGGTAATGGCATCTATGACACTATGCTTATTTGGTGCTATTTTAGGTTTGGCTTTGGCTGATTTTACCGTAGGCTTAACATCTATCTTCGGCTTTATCACCTTGCTGGGTATGATAGTGCGTAACGCAATCCTAATATATCAACACGCAGAGGAACAACGCAGATTCAATCACCTGTCAGTCCGTGATGCAGCCTATGATGCAGGCGTTAGGCGTATGGTACCCATATTCTTAACCACAGCTACTACTGCTGTTGGTGTCGTACCAATGATTTTGGGTGGTAGCACCTTCTGGGCACCAGTAGGTATAACCATCTTCGCTGGAGGTATAGGTTCGCTCATATTGGTTATGATGGTACTACCTGTTCTTTACACTAAAATTTACAAGTAATGAAACGATTCCTATTTTTATCAATATTCGGTGCATTATCAGCTATCCCGACAATGGGACAGGTACTCACATTGGAGGAGTGTCATAGCTCAGCAATCGAACATAACAATACACTTAAAAACAGTCGCTTCGATGTGGACGCTGCCGCAGAATCACGCAAAGAAGCCTTTACTAACTATTTCCCTCAAATATCGGTAAGTGGTGGAGCATTTCAAGCCTCTGACGGATTATTGCAGGCAGACTTCTCGTTGCCAGAAATGGGAACAATGCCAATCGCATTGGTTGAAAAGGGATATATGGGCAGTATTACCGCCGTTCAACCCCTCTTTGCGGGTGGCAAAATCGTCAATGCAAACAAATTGGCACGCATCGGTGAGGATATTGCCAATCTGCAACTGAAGAAGAGTGAAGCCGAAGTGCGAGAATTGACCGAGACATACTTCTGGCAGATTGTTCAGTTGAAGGATAATCTTTCAACTCTCGATGTTGTCGAAAAGCAGTTGAACGAGATTTATCGACAAGTAGAGCTATCTGTAAAAGCAGGATTGGCTACTCGAAACGACTTGCTACGAGTGGAGTTACGCCAGCAGGAGATTGTTTCACAACGGTTAAAAGTAGAAAATGGATTGCGTGTAAGCCTTATGCTCTTGGCTAATCATATAGGCGTTTCACGCGAAGGTTTCAATATCAGCTACGAAGACTCTACAATCGTAGCACCCGACAGTTTTTATATCTCGGTGGAAGAGGCAATCGACAGACGTGCAGAGTATCAACTCGCAGAAAAAAGTCTTGAAGCTCACAAATACCAAACAAGGATGACGCGGGCCGATTATCTGCCTACGGTAGGTGTTGGTGCTGGATATTTATATTATGATGTGATGGATAAAGGCGTGGGAGAAGGAGTCGTTTTTGCACAGGTATCAATCCCTCTATCTGGTTGGTGGGGAGGCTCTCACTCCATAAAACGAGCCCGCATCAAGGAGAAACAGGCAGAAAATGACCGTATGCACGCAAGAGATATGTTGGCTCTCGACATAGAGAAGTGCTGGGGAGATTTGTGCGAGGCATATTCGCAAATAGCCCTTGCCGAGCGAGCCATCACATCTGCGGCAGAGAATCTGCGTCAAAATAGTAACTCATACAATGCAGGAGTAATCTCTCTAAGCGATTTGTTGGATGCAGAGACTCTCCATACTCAAAGTTTGAACAACTTAACATCGGCCAAAGCATCATATCGCACAGCTATGGCACATTACCTCAAGGCGACAGGGCGTTGATTTACAGATAGATTATCTCACAAATGGTAAACTAAACTTTTACATATCAGGAATTATGCGACATATTTTGTTTACATTGCTCTTGCTATGCTGTGCAGCATCAGCTTGGGCGCAAAATCCGCCCTATAAGGTGGAGAATATAGAGTTAAAGATGCTGACAGGCGATAGTTGCAAACTCCCCTCGTGGGGCGAGAAACACATCTTAATTTTTTATGTTGATCCCGACCGCCACAAACAGAATGAGGCGTTCACTTATGAATTAGAGGAGAACAGACGGGCAAGCAGTCCGAAGATTGAATCCTTTGGTGTCTTGAACCTCAAAGACACAAAGTTGCCAAAAGGAATTATTCGCTCAATGGCAAAAAAACGCACCGCCAAGAATAGGGCATTGGTTTTGTCGGATGAGAACCGCACGCTATCGAGCAGTTGGAACTTGGGCGATTGCAACAATAAATTTGTGCTTATCTTCATCTCAAAAGATGGCGAACTGCTCTTTGTGCGAAAAGGAGAACTGACCGAACAAGATAAGCAGGAGGCCTTCACCAATTTCCTCCCCTCGGTATCTCTCACCGGAGGAGCAATGAAAGCAGATGATGGTTTGATTCAGATGCCTATGGGCGAACAGACAATGAGTTTGCTGGACGAAGGTCTGTTCGGCGGTGCAATGGCTTCTTTGCCAATCTTTGCCGGTGGTCAGATTTACAACGCAAATAAATTGGCTAAATTGGGTTTGGAAGTAAGCGAATTGCAACTCCGTCAAACCGAGAACGAGGTAACACTCACCGTTGACCAATACTATTGGAATATCGTTGTGCTTAACGAAAAGTTGCAGACGCTGCACAGAGTTGAGTCTTTGCTTGATCGGATATGTAGCGATGTGAAAGTTGCTGTTGATGCCGGTGTAACAAATCGGAACGACCTATTACAAGTCGAACTACGACGCAACGAAACACAGAGTGCTGTGATTAATGTAGAAAACAACATCAAGATATGTAAAATGTTGCTGGCCCAGTACATCGGGGTTGATATGGTGGCGTTCGATGTCGTAACTTCTGTAAGCACCGATCTTCGTTCCCCCGAATATCTCTATGTGAATCACGACGAGAGTCTCTTTTCGACGGTAGAGTATCAACTCTTGAGTAAATCAGTCGATGCCTCAAAGTTGGAGATGCGCCTAAACAAAGGACAGTTCCTACCCACAGTAGCACTCAATGGAGGGTATCTGTATAACGATTTTATGGGACCATCCCAAAACTCGTTTGTCGGAATGGTTAGTGTTTCTATACCCATCTCTTGGAAAGCCCCGAGTAGTGTACGCAAATACAAATACCGTCACCAGAATGCTGTAACCGAGTTCAACAACGGAAGTGAACAATTGCTTATTCGAATGCAAAAGGCTCAGATTGATTTGAACAATGCTTACCAGCAGGCTCTTATTGCTCGTAATTCAATTGAGCAATCGGAGGAGAATCTGCGTCTTAATGAGCAGTATTACAAGGCAGGGACATCGAGTATGAGCGATTTGTTGGAGGCACAGCAATTGTTCCAGCAGAGCCGTGACAAATATGCTGAAGCCTACTCTAAATATGAGATAAGCAAAACTGAATATTTACAGGCTACTGGAAGATAACCTAACCAAATCATAATAATCCAGCCGACGTAGTTTAACAAAGAACTTCAATGCCATCACACGTGAGGTGGTATTGACAGTGTGGGGTTACTCCCCACCGTCGGCACTACACCTAAACATAATCAATATGATTACATCTCCACTTATTGAAAACATACAATGTTTTTACAACACAGAAATGGCCTGTGCTGACGTTTTTTGCTACTTTTTGACACCAAAAAGTAGATTATAAATTTAAATTAACTGAAAGTACAACAGTTCGGAATACCGAGAACTTTATAGAGAAGATTATTTAGCAGCAGAAATGCTTAAATATGAGTGTCAGGGTTTTGAATTCGAAACAATAATTCGTAATTTTTAAATCAAATGCAATAGATTGTATGATGAAGAATGGTGATGCGCGGTAATCTTTTGCCTGAATATTTAAGAAAAGTTAATTGCTTGTTAAATATGTTATGTCTGCTTGTAAAGAATAGGTTTTTGATTTTTTTGCAGAAAACTTTTTCAAAAAAAAGTTTTCTGCGCTGCATGGCGCAATCTGCAACATAAACACCAAACATTATGAAGATTTGTTTACACCCTGCTTACGGTTTTTTGGAATCGGAGCTGAGGCGCATTATGAAAGAGGGATATTCCCCCGATAAGGTATTCTGCAATAATCGCAATGTGGTCGAAAAGGTAACCTTGGCCGGTAAACCTTATGTTATAAAGAAGTTCAAGCGACCTACACTTGCCAATTGCTTTATATATACGTTCTTTCGCAAGAGTAAGGCTCAAAGGGCATATGAAAATGCGATGCTGTTGCTCGAGATGGGGATAAAGACTCCTTTTCCGGTGGCCTATATCGAGGTTAAGAAGTATGGCTTTTTTCATACGGGCTATCTTGTAACCGAGTATGTCGACTATCCGTTGCTTTCACATTTGAATGTAGAGGAATATACGCAAGAGGAACTTAAGAAACTCTCTTCATCATTCATATACTTTACCATATCCCTGCAAGAGAAAAGGATATTGCCTCTCGACTACAATCCAGGCAATATATTCTATTTCTATAACAAAAAGAACGACTGTTATGACTTTGCACTCACAGATATAAACAGAATGCGTTTCGGGCGTGTGTCTTGGACAAGGGATACAATGCGCAGTTTCGAGCAGTTTGGTCTCTCTACCGAGCATCTCTATGATTTTATGTTGAAGTATTCTGTTGAACGTGGTGTTGATCTCGATTTCTGTATGTACCAGTTCCTCTCGTTCAGGCTACGTAAGAAGGTAAAGCGTTTCCTGAAGAACAAACTAAAGTTGCAGATAAGAAGAAGAGAACTGAAATAGCCGTTGACTATTTCAGTTCTACTATTTCAAGGTCCTTGAATGTTCTGTCGTCTATTGTTACCTTTATCAGTGTGCGCTGTTGTTGCCACCCCTGCTTGCCGGCTGCTCCCGGGTTTATGTGCAGGCAGTCAATCTTCTTGGCTCGACGGGCATCCAGCACCGAGAGTACCGATATGCCGTCCTTTGAATACTTGAACATAATCTGCCGTTTTTTTAGGTTAATTACTTCTGTGTATGCAAATCCTTGCACATACTATTTGCATACAAAAGTAGATATTATCGCAAATTCTGCAAATCACAAGAAAAGAAAATTTGCCAAAATACGCTAAAACACAATGTTTTGCATATTATTGGCAAATCTTAGAAAACAGGTAAAAGTGCCCTATAATTTACTTTTCGTAAACTCCGGTGTCATATCACGACGCAAGCCTTGTACTCGTGCATTTTATCTAAAGCCAAAGTGCGTTTATTAAAAAGGTGATGGCTGCGTTGGCTTGAAGCTCAAAATCGGCCGTACTTGTCGTATAACATTGCGGTAAACTTTATGTTTTGCTCATTTGCGCAGGTTTTTTCCAGAAGCATTGTACCTGAAATAATCAGGGCTTCACCACGGTGAAGCCCTGATTATTTTATGATGCCAGAATTTCCTGTGCTCGTACTGTCTCTTTGTCAATTGGCTTGTCGTCCTTTATTGCCTTAGTGAATGGAATGTAGACAATCTCGTTGTTTCTCAATCCAATCATTACATTGCGCTGGCCCTCAAGCAGTGCGTCAATGGCTGCAACACCCAAGCGGCTTGCAAGGATTCGGTCGTTGGCCGTAGGACTGCCACCACGTTGCAGGTAACCGAGGATTGATACACGCACGTCAAGTTCAGGGAACTTCTGGCGCATGCTTTCTGCTACTTCCATGATGTTGTAGTCTTTCTCGCGGCCCTCGGCAAACAGCACGATACTGCTGCTCTTTGTACGGCGCAGACCGTTTGCAATGAACTGGTTGATACGCTCAAATTCAGGGTCAATCTCCGGGAGTACGCATGCCTCGGCACCGGTAGCGATTGTTCCGTTGAGTGCAAGGAAACCTGCGTCACGGCCCATTACCTCAACAATGAAAAGACGTTCATGTGAAGATGCTGTGTCTCTGATTTTATCGACACATTCCATGATTGTGTTGAGTGCAGTGTCGTATCCGATAGTGGTGTCTGTGCCATAAAGGTCGTTGTCGATTGTTCCTGGCAGTGCAATACAAGGTATGTCATACTCTCTTGCAAGATTGTATGCACCGGTGATTGAACCGTCGCCACCAATAACTACAAGTGCATCTATACCCTCTTTCTGCAATGTCTCGTATGCCTTTGCACGTCCTTCCTCGGTCTTGAATTCAGGGCAACGGCTTGTCTTGAGTATTGTTCCGCCTCGCTGGATGATGTTACTTACATTTTCAGTCTTGAACTCTGCGATTTCTCCAGTGATAAGACCCTTGTAACCACGGTAGATGGCTTTTACTCTTATGCCGTGGTAGATACATGCACGTGTGACGGCACGAATGGCTGCATTCATACCGGGAGCGTCTCCTCCTGATGTGAGGATGCCCACACAACTAAGTTTATTTCTCATTTCCTTTTATATTATGGTAGTTTATTATTGCTTGCTTGCAGTTTTCCATCAACCACTTTGGGGTTGATGTCGCACCGCATATGCCGATAGATTCAACTCCTACTGTGAGTGACAGGTCTATGTCTTCTGGTGATTCAATCTGGTGTGAGTTGGGGTTTACCCTCTTGCACTCGTTGAACAGAATCTTGCCGTTAGAGCTTTTCTTTCCGCACACGAAAAAGAGCAATTGGTGCGATTTCGCGAATTCGCCTATTCCGTTCATCCTGCCTGCGACCTGGCCGCACACGGTGTTGAATGACTTGCACTCCTTGCCCGGTTCAAGTCGCTCTTCTATGGCGCTTACAATACGTCTGTAGCCTTCTAGTGACTTGGTCGTCTGGGAATATATGTATGTGTTTTTATTGTTCTCAATGCGGTCGAGCTGCTCGATGTTTTCTATTACAATAGCTTCACCGTGTGTCTGACCCACGAGTCCAAGGACTTCGGCATGGCCTCTCTGTCCGTGGATTATTATCTGGCGTTCCTCGTTCTCAGTCTCTTGCCACTTCTGCTTGATGCGCTGTTGGAGTTTGAGTACAACCGGGCATGTGGCGTCAATGAGCTCAAGGTTGTTCTCTTTGGCAATCTCGTACGTTTCCGGCGGTTCGCCATGTGCCCTTAACAGTACCTTTGCGTTGTGTAGATTCTTGTATGTCTCGCGGTCAATGGTTATAAGACCGATACGTTTCAACCTGTCGCATTCGATACTGTTGTGTACGATATCTCCCAAGCAGTACAGTGTACTGCCTCTGCTCAATTCCTCTTCGGCTTTCTTTATGGCTGTGGTGACTCCGAAACAGAAACCTGAATGTTCGTCAATCTCAATCTTCAGCATTCTGATGTTATTCTTTTATATGTTTCAATAAGCCACTCCATCTGTTCCTCACGTGTGAGTCCGCTGTTGTCAAGGAGTAATGCGTCTTCGGCCTTTCTCAATGGGCTGACTTCGCGTGTCTGGTCAATGTGGTCGCGTTGTTGCACATTCTCCAGTATGTCGTTGAAGTCCGGGTTGTCGCCTCTGGCAACGAGTTCGTCGTACCTGCGTCGGGCACGAACCTCGGCCGATGCTGTCACAAAGACTTTCATTTCAGCATTTGGGAATACTGTAGTACCGATGTCACGTCCGTCCATGACAATCCCTTTCTGTTTGCCCATTTCACGCTGCTGGTCAACCATGGCACTGCGTACGAAGTCAAGCGCTGCAACCTTGCTTACTAATTGTGATACTTCAAGAGAACGTATCTTGTGCTCTACATTGACACCGTTCAGCAGGGTTACCGAATTCTTTGTCTCCGGGTCGGCCTCAAAGGTTATGTGTATCTCGTTGAGTCTGTCTCGTAGTGCAACAGCATTGATTTCGCCCTCATTGATAAGTCCGTTCTGCATGCAGAACAGCGCTACTGCACGGTACATCGCACCGCTGTCAAAATAGAGATACCCTATGTTGCGTGCGAGTGCCTTTGCCATTGTGCTTTTGCCACAAGACGAGAAACCGTCGATGGCTATGATAATCTTTCCCATTTTGCAATATTCTTTATTTCTTTGTAAAGTTACAAAGATATTGCAAACAATTGAACAAAAAGAGCGTTTTTTCTCTTCCTGTTTTATTTTTTTATTGTCTCTTTATAAAGTAAAGCCGAGGTTGAATAGAAAGGATGATGATGAGACATGAAGCTTGTTGTATGATACTCCGAATTTTACCTTATTAATATGAAGAGCGGCTCCGGCGGTGAATCCGTCCCATTTGCTCCCGTCGACAGACAGTTCTTTGCCTGTTCGGAAATTATATCCCAATGAGGCATTGAAGTTCTTGCCTATAAGGAAGTCGGCTCCAATGACAATGTGCTTGAACAGGATTTCACTGAAGCTGTCCTTGCTGCCGTCGGCATTGTAGAAATCATCAGCATCCCACCTGTGCAGGTCTGTTAAGGTTGCTGATATGAATATCGGGGCGTGGGCCAGTTTCTTTGTGAATCCCAGCTGCATGTCAATCGGCAACTTTTCGTGTTTCTCTTCAAAGGCTTTTACTTCTCCTCCCAGATTCTTGAGCGCAAAGGATATGGACAGTTCGTTTTCCGGATTGTAGTAATTGACGCCAAGGTCAATTCCGATGGCGATTGAATTCATGCTCTCATATTTTGAATAGAGAAATTTTGCAGTGACACCTCCGCTCCAGCGTTCACTGAGCAGATAACTGTAAATGAGCCCCAATTCAATATCCTTGGCACTGAAAGTGCCTGTGAAAATATTGTCATCAGTGTAGCCGTCAAAATCCCCATAGTCTATGTAACGTGCCGAGACGGCTGCTGTAGAACGTTCTCCGGTGGTCTTGCCGAACATGGCTCCGGCAACCTTGCTGTCTGCCATATATGACATATAAGATAGGTTGATGGACTTGTCCGATACGTTTACGAGGAGCGCCGGGTTATGCATGGACATAGCCAGGTCATCATCAATGATGCTTATGTTCTGGCCACCAAGAGCAGAGGCCTTGTGTGAATATGGCAAACGTAGGATGTTGAATGCATTATCCCCATTCTGTGCCAATGTGAACAGCGGCAAAACAAGAAAAAAATAAAAAAAGGTGTTTTTATGTTTCACTTTCTTGATATTTTGTATAGTTTTGTAAATGAATATAGACACTGCGCCGCTAAGATACTGCTTTTTGCAATATTTATATATGTGGCTTGATGCAATAATCAGCTTTTGATAGTAGAATAACGTAAAAACAGCCTATTTATTCGGTGTGTCATAAAGAAAATCTTTTTAAATTAAAAAAAAGATTGTTTTAATCGTGTGTATTGAAAAATATTGTTTATTTTTGCCCATTAGAAAATAAATACATATCGCTATATGAGTACAGAGAATAACAAACAGTTTAAAGGAAGCGAGCACATTGAAGTTAAGAAGAGTGCTAAAGTGAACCTGGAACAGCACACTACAGTATGGCTTTTGATCGGTTTTGTGATGGTCTTTGCCGTATTGTTTGTAGCTTTTGAGTGGACAACTTTTGAGGACAAGGATGCTAGAATCGTAGCAACCACACCTCCTCCGGCAATTGAGGAACCTGAGGTTTTGAAGGAAATTCAGATTCAGGTGAAGCACCAGCTTCCCCCTCCTCCTGCAGCGACAAAGCCTACAGAGGTTATTGAAATCATCAAGGATGAGATTGACCAGCAGGAGAGTGAGATTATCTCTACAGAAGATGTTGTCGTTGATGTAGTCGATGTGTCTGAAAATACAATGATCGTGGTTGATGACGAGCCCGAGGAGGAGGAGATCTTCCAGGTTGTTGAGCAGCCTGCAGAGTTCCCAGGCGGTATGCAGGCAATGTACAAGTGGCTTGGTGATAACATCAACTATCCACGTATATCACGTGACAACAACTCACAGGGTAGAACAATTCTCCGATTTGTCGTTAATGCCGACGGTTCAATCCAGGGTATTGAGGTTATCAAGAGTTCCGGAGATATGTATCTTGACAAGGAGGCTGTCCGCGTAGTAGGCGAAATGCCTAAATGGACACCGGGTAGACAGGCCGGTAAGGCAGTACGTTGCTGGTTTACACTCCCTGTTATGTTCCGCTTGCAGTAATAAGTCAAATGATAGAAGGGAGGTTGCGTTTCTGCAGCCTCCCTTTTTTAATATTATAATGTTTGTGTTATGTATAATTGGGAAAATGTAAGAGACATTGTCAACCGTTTTATTGACGGGTTGCAGTTTGAACGTGAGCCGAGGGAACTTTATGCTCCCATCAGGTATACAATAGAGCAGAGCGGTAAAAGAGTACGTCCGGTACTTTTCCTTATGGCATATAATATGTATAAGGATTCTCTTGACGAGGCCCTTTATCCGGCCGTCGCTGTAGAGACCTACCATAACTATACCCTTATCCATGACGATGTCATGGACCGTGCCGACATACGTCGCGGAAAACCTACAGTATGTGCCAAGTGGGGCGACATTGCAGCGATACTCTCCGGTGACACAATGCTTGTGCTCGCCTATGAGTTCCTCTCTCATGTACCTGCCGACAAGTTGCCGGCCATGTTGTCTCTTTTCACTGCGACTGCAAGGGAAATCGGTGACGGTCAGCAGTATGATCTTGGTTTCGAGACACGTGACGATGTCAGGGAAGAGGAGTATATGGAGATGATACGCCTGAAGACTTCAGTCCTTCTTGCAGCGGCGTTGAAGCTCGGAGGAATTCTTGCCGGTGCCCCGGCCGAGGATCTGGAGAACCTCTATGCCTACGGTGAGAGGATGGGCCTTGCTTTCCAGTTGCAGGACGACCTTTTGGATGTTTATGCCGACCAGTCTCTCTTCGGTAAGAAGATAGGCGGTGATATCTGCTGCAACAAGAAGACATTCTTGCTTATAACAGCAATGAATCTTGCTTCGGCCGAGCAGCTGGCGACAATGAAACAGTGGATGGAGAAGAGTGAGTTCGATGCAGATGCAAAGATTGCTTATTTTACGGCTCTCTATAATGAATTGGGTGTAAAGGAGATTTGCGAGGCACGTATTCAGGCTCTCTTTGACGAGTGTGACGAGTATATGTCCAGAATATCTGTGGCTCCCGAGAAAAAGAGATATCTGAAGGAGTTTGCCGATTCACTGTTGAACAGAAATCTTTAATCACTGTGCCTTATCGCCGATTACCCAAGACCGACCAAGCCCGCATAAGGGCTCTGAAAACGGCTGTTGACAGCTGCATTGAGAACGGGGTCTTTACTAATGTCCTCACTCACAACACATACCATCGTGCGAAGGAGTTCCTGCAAAGGTTCTCTGCCGAGGTGGATATCTACAAACGTTGTGTCAAAGAGCAGGCGTCAAAGCGCGGAAACGCTGAATATGAGGCTGCGCTTAAAAAGGCCAGGATGTATGTGTCGCACTTTATCCAGGTGCTGAGCATGTGTATTGTTCGAGGTGAAGTCGCCCGTAGCAAACGCACATATTATGGTCTGCCCGAAAATGAGGACACGGTGCCGAACCTGTTTTCCGAGGCATCGGTGCTTGAGTGGGGCGCAAGGGTGATGGACGGTGAGCGCCGCAGACAGGGTGAGGGTGGTGTACCCATCTATAATCCTACTATGGGACGCGTGTCGGTGGTATACGACATGTTCAAGGAAAAGTATGACAGGCAGCAGGCGTTGCAGCAACGTACGGCAGAGGCATTGCGGAATATTGCAGATATGCGCTTCGAGGCCGATGAGATAATCTTCGAGGCGTGGGCCGAGATTGAGAAGGCTTTCTCTTCTTTCCAGGGTGAGGCCAGATTGCGCAAGTGTGCGCAGTACGGAGTGATATACTATGACCGTCCCGACCGTAAACGTAAAAAAGAGCAAGGGAAATGATAGAATTCATAGATACGCATACACATCTTTTTGAACCGGAATTCGCTGAAGACAGGGAACAGGTGGTACAACGTGCTGTAGAAGCAGGGGTGAAGACTCTCTGTCTGCCATGCATAACAGAAGCGTCACTGCATCCAATGGAGGAGATGTGTGCCCGCTTTCCCGGTGTATGTTTCCCTATGATAGGTCTGCATCCTACAGAGTTGGGCGATGACTACAAGGCGGTACTCGAAAGGATGTACAAGGAGCTGAAAGGCAATGACCGTTACATCGCGATTGGTGAAGTTGGCCTTGACCTATATTGGGATGATACCCGTAAGAGTGAGCAGCTCGATGCTTTCCGTCAGCAGATAGAGTGGGCTGCCGAGACAGGACTGCCGCTCGCCATACATTCCCGCAATGCTTTTGACGAATTGTATAAGGTGATGGATGATAACCGCTCCAAAGGGCTGACAGGCGTTTTCCACTGTTTCTCGGGTGATGCGGATGAGGCAAGGGAATTGCTCTCTTTCGAAGGCTTTTATTTGGGAATTGGCGGTGTGGTAACATACAAGAAATCTTCTCTTCCGTCTGCACTTGCAGCCGTACCGCTTGAGAGAGTTGTATTGGAGACCGATTCCCCTTATCTTGCTCCGGTGCCCCGGCGTGGCAAGAGAAACGAGAGTTCTTATATCCCTTTTGTGGCGCAGAAACTTGCGGAAATATATGGCTGCTCTGTAGAACATGTTGCAGAGGTGACAACAGCGAACGCCCGCAGGCTTTTCCCTAAAATCAAGTGAAATGATAATTGACAGAATAGATATTACAAAGAAACCTCTGCTTATAGCCGGTCCATGCAGTGCCGAAAGTGAAGAGCAGGTAATGGCTGTGGCTTCGGCTTTGGCAGGGAAGACTGCGTTCTTCAGGGCCGGACTCTGGAAACCCCGTACACGTCCCGGATGCTTTGAGGGCGTGGGCAAAGAGGGGCTGCTGTGGATGCAGCGTGTGCGTAACGAGCTCTCGTTGCCGGTAGCAACGGAGGTGGCTACCGCCGAACATGTGGAACTCGCCTTGTCGGCCGGAATAGACTTGTTGTGGGTGGGAGCGCGTACAACGGCAAACCCATTTGCCGTGCAGGAGATTGCCGATGCACTCCGTGGCTGCGATGTGCCTGTATTCGTGAAGAACCCTGTCAATCCCGATCTTGAACTCTGGATTGGAGCGCTTGAGAGGCTCAACAATGCCGGAGTGACCCGTCTGGGAGCAATCCACAGAGGTTTCTCTTCGTATGGCGAAAAGTATTTCCGTAATGCTCCGCAGTGGCAGTTGCCGTTGGAGCTGCGCCGCAGGTTGCCTCAATTGCCTTTGGTGTGCGACCCGAGCCATATCTCAGGCAAGCGTGAGCTGATAATGTCTCTTTCGCAGCAGGCCATGGACCTCAATTTTGACGGCCTGATGATTGAGACCCACTGTAATCCCGTGTGTGCCTTGAGCGATTCCCGCCAACAGGTCACTCCCGATGAACTTGCAATAATCCTCGACCGCATAGTACACCGCTCGGTCTCTACCGATAACGGTGAGTTCCTTACTTATCGTAATAGGATAGATGAGATAGACGAAGCTCTGATGGAACTTATTGCAAAGCGTATGGAGATTTCGCGTGAGATAGGCGAACTCAAGCGCGAGAGAGGATTGACAGTGTTCCAGCCTTCACGCTATGACGAGACAATGAAACGGTGTGCGGCATATTGTGAGCGTGCGAAGCTCGATGCTGAGGCAATGAAAGATATATTCGAGGCAATACACTCCGAGAGTATAAGACAACAGCTCCGCATCGTGAATGATGAGAAACATTGATGTGCAATGAGAGTCCAGGAAAGGATATCGCGTCTTTTTTATGCAGCTTGTATTGCGCTGACACTGTTGTTGGCGCTTCTTCTTGTTTTTGCAGGAGGTTCAGGACAGGATGATGCTGTCAAAGGCGAAGAGGTGGTGATGCGACATTCTGCATTGTTGAGGATTGTTGACTGCGACGGCTTTTCTGCTGTAGAGGTGAAGAACCCGTGGGGCGATGGCCTGTTGAAGAGGTATCTTCTTGTTCATGCCGATTCGGCTTTACCCGAAGCTTTGCCGGAGGGAGTAGTGGTGAGGACTCCTGTAAAAAAAGCCCTTGTTTTCTCCGGGGTTCATGTGGCTCTTTTTGAGGAACTCGGTGTTCCTGCCAACATTGCTGCTGTATGCGATGCAGAGTATGTGTACAGTGACGTTACGGTACAAAGGCTGTCGAAAGGCGAGGTCGTGGATTGTGGCAGTTCGCTCGATGTCAGTATGGAACAGGTTGCCGTGGCTTCACCAGATGCGGCATTTGTGCTGCCATACGAGAACGGAGGCTATGGTAAAATGGAAAAAGTGAAAGTGCCGCTCATCGAGTGTGCCGATTATATGGAAGTCTCACCGCTGGCCTGTGCCGAGTGGGTGCGTTTCTATGGCCGTCTGTTGGGTAAGGCTGCTGTTGCCGATTCCATATACGGTGCTGTTTGCGATGAGTATGAGGCACTCCGCATGGTGGCGGCCAAGGGAAGGCCACGTCCCGGGTTGCTGTGTGAGCTGAAAAGCAGTTCGGCATGGTATCTTCCGGCCGGTGGCAGCACCATGGGGCGCATGTATGCCGATGCCGGCGCCGATTATCTGTTCTCGCATTGCAGTGGCAGCGGTTCAGTTCCGCTTTCATTTGAGCTTGTGCTTGAGAGAGCTGCCGATGCCGATTTGTGGCTTGTGAAGTATAATTCCGAGGTAGACAAGACATACTCTTCTCTGCTTGCCGAATATGCCGGTTATGCACATTTCAAGCCATTCAAGGAGAAGAATATATATATATGCAATACAAGAAACAAGAGGCTTTTCGAGGACAGGACGTTTCATCCCGAGAGGATGCTCAAAGAGCTTGTGGCCCTTTTTCATCCGCAGCTGTTGCCCGGATATGAATTGAAATATTATGAGAGAATGCGTTGATAAAAAATCATGGATGCTTGTCACCGGTGTGGCGTTGTTGCTCCTGCTGTTCGCATTGAACATCTTGCTGGGTGCTGTGGATGTGCCTTTTGTCGAGGTGCTCAAAACGCTTGCCGGTGACGGTGCGAACGAGATGTGGCGTCTCATTGTCATCGAGACACGTTTGCCGCAGGCGCTTGTGGCCCTTCTTGCCGGTGCTGCGGTATCGGTTGCCGGTCTTATATTGCAGACACTCTTCAATAATCCTCTGGCAGGTCCCGAGGTACTTGGAATAAACAGCGGTGCAGGTCTTGGCGTGGCTATCGTGATGCTTCTTGCCCAAGGTGCTGTGGTGAGTGGCACGCTCGGAGGTTTCGTGGCGGTGCTTATGGGTGCTTTTATAGGTGCGTTGCTTGTGATAGCGCTTATACTCTCACTCTCCTCCTTGCTCAAGAACAGGCTCTATCTGCTCATTGCCGGTGTGGCAATAAGTTATCTTGTCTCTTCCGTCATATCGGTATTGAACTATTTTGCGACATCTGAGGGTGTTCACTCATACATGATTTGGGGTATGGGCAGTTTCGGAGCTGTCTCAATGGGGCAGATGCCGTGGTTTGCTGTTCCGCTGTTGCTGCTGCTTGCAGTTGCACTTTTTATGATGAAGCCCCTCAACGCTCTTCTTTTGGGCGACGATTATGCAACGAATTTAGGTATCGATGTCATGAATGTGAGGGTGGTGCTTCTGGCTGTTACAGGTCTCCTCACGGCTGTAGTTACGGCCTTTTGTGGTCCTGTAGCTTTCATAGGTCTGGCTGTGCCGCACATTGCACGCCTTTTCCTCGGGACAAGCAACCATAAGATTCTTTTGCCGGCGACAATGATAACGGGTGCCTCTGTGGCGCTATTGTGTAATCTGCTGACAATGTTGCCGGGCGAGAGTGGGATGATGCCGTTGGGTGCGATAACCCCTCTTGTGGGTGCTCCGGTGATAATTTATGTAGTACTCAAGAACAATCGTCTGTAATAATCATTCAAAGTGATTATGTGTGCGGAATCCTTTTGTTAAAAATTTTTGTTGTTTTGAGCTAATTTGTTTGTATAAAACGAAAAAAGAGACTAATTTTGTCATCTGAAAGCGACTGCTTTCCGCAAACAGGAAACAGCTGCGTGCCAGTCACTGTTTTTTACCCGAGCGACATTGTAACCATCCTTTTTTAGGTCGGGTCTGGCTGTGCCTGTTGTTATTCGGGTTGCCTTTCTCTTGTGCGAGAAGGGCGTTTTTATTAAAGATAACAGAAATTTAAAACCTTCTTGTATGAAGATAAAGTTGAGAAGTGCCCAATGTACCGAAGGACGCCGTATGGCCGGAGCACGTGCGTTGTGGATAGCCAACGGCATGAAACGTGAGATGTTCGGCAAGCCCATTGTGGCAATAGCCAATTCTTTTACCCAGCTTGTGCCGGGACACACCCATCTGCACGAGGCAGGCCAGATAGTAAAGGCGGAAATCGAGAGACTCGGTTGCTATGCAGCGGAGTTCAATACCATAGCCATTGATGACGGCATTGCCATGGGACATGACGGTATGCTCTATTCATTGCCTTCGCGCGACATAATCGCCGACAGTGTAGAGTACATGTGTAATGCACACAAGGTAGATGCTCTTGTCTGTATATCTAATTGCGACAAGATAACTCCGGGTATGCTCATGGCGGCAATGCGCCTGAATATCCCCACGGTCTTTGTATCAGGTGGCCCTATGGAAAAGGGTACATGGAAAAACGAGAACCTTGACCTTGTAATTGCTATGGTTAAGGCTGCCGACGAGAGTGTCAGTGATGAGGAACTTGCCGAGATTGAGAAACGTTCTTGCCCGGGATGCGGATGCTGCTCGGGTATGTTCACTGCGAACTCGATGAACTCGCTCACCGAGGCTATCGGCTTGTCATTGCCAGGTAACGGTACGATTCTTGCTACACACACCAACCGCGTGCAGTTGCTCAAGGATGCTGCAAAGGTTATTGTGAAGAATGCCATGAAGTATTATGGTGAGGGTGACACATCTGTGCTCCCACGCAGCATAGCTACACGTGAGGCTTTCCTCAATGCCATGACTCTTGACATAGCAATGGGTGGCTCTACAAATACGATACTTCATCTGCTTGCCGTTGCACAGGAGGCAGGAGTGGAGTTCAGGATGGAGGACATAGACCAGTTGAGCCGCAAGGTTCCCTGTCTGTGCAAGCTTGCTCCCAACGGGCAGAAATATGCAGTACAGGATTGTGGCCGTGCTGGCGGTATCATAGGTATCATGGGTGAGCTTGCGAAGGGCGGCTTGCTCGATACTTCCGTTGTACGTGTAAACGGAGCCACATTGGGTGAGGATATCGCAAAATACTCGATAACCGGTGATACTGTAGACGATGAGGCCATGCGAATATACAGCACTGCGCCTGCCAATGTCTTCTGCAACAGGATGGGTGAGCAGAGCTGTACATACGACTCGCTTGATACTGACCGTGAGAACGGCTGCATACGCTCTCTTGAGAATGCTTATACAAAGGACGGCGGTCTTGCAATACTCTTCGGAAACATAGCCAAAGACGGTTGTGTGGTAAAGACCGCGGGCGTGGATGAGAGTATCTGGAAATTCAGCGGCAAGGCAAAAGTGTTCGACTCACAGGAGGCTGCTGTCGAGGGTATTCTCGGTGGTGCAGTCCAGGCCGGTGATGTGGTGGTAATCATCTATGAGGGTCCAAAGGGCGGTCCGGGTATGCAGGAGATGCTTTATCCTACATCCTACATCAAGTCACGTCATCTCGGCAAGGAGTGCGCGCTCATCACCGACGGCCGTTTCAGCGGAGGAACATCGGGCTTGAGCATCGGACATATCTCGCCCGAGGCTGCTGCCGGTGGCAACATCGGTAAACTGCGCGACGGTGACATTATTGACATTGATATCCCCGCACGTTCAATCAATGTGAGACTGAGCGATGAGGAACTCGCGGCACGCGAGATGTTCCCGCTTACACGTGACAGGGTTGTTTCAAAGAGCCTCAAGGCATACGCAAATATGGTTAGCTCTGCCGATAAGGGTGGAGTCAGAATAATAGACTAAACAATGGGAAAAGATAAGATAACAGGTTGCGAGGCGCTGATGCGCTCGCTTGTGAATGAGGGTGTCGATACGGTCTTCGGCTATCCCGGCGGTTCGATAATGCCGGTGTTCGATGCAATGTACGACTATCAGAAGGTGTTCCGCAGTGTGCTTGTACGCCATGAGCAGGGTGCAGTGCACGCGGCACAGGGTTATGCACGCAGCTCGGGCAAGGTGGGTCTATGTATCGTTACAAGTGGACCGGGTGCAACAAACACACTTACAGGAATCAGTGATGCAATGCTCGACAGCACTCCGGTGGTTGTGATTGCAGGTCAGGTGTCGACGGCTGTGTTGGGTACTGATGCCTTCCAGGAGATTGACTTTGTGGGTATAACACAGCCCATAACAAAGTGGAGCTACCAGATACGCCGTGCCGAGGATGTCGCATGGGCGGTGTCACGAGCTTTTTATATTGCAGGAACAGGCCGCCCCGGTCCGGTAGTGCTCGACTTTACAAAGGATGCGCAGACCGCATTGACGGAGTTTGAGCCTGTAAAGGTTGAGGATGTACGCAGCTACATTCCTTATCCTACACCGGATAAAGCGGCTGTTGAGGAGGCTGCAAGGCTCATCAACGCATCTAAGCGCCCGTTTGTTCTTGTAGGCCAAGGCGTGGAGTTGGGCGAAGCTCATGAGGAACTCAAGGAGTTCATCGAGAAAGCCGATATTCCTGCGGCGCGTACACTTATGGGTCTTTCAGCGTTGCCTACCGACCATCCGCTCTGTGTGGGTATGTTAGGTATGCATGGTAACTATGGTCCTAATGTGAATACCAACGAGTGTGACCTGCTCATTGCTGTGGGTATGCGTTTCAGCGACCGAGTGACAGGCAATGTAAAGACCTACGCCAAGCAGGCAAAGGTGATACATATCGATATTGACCATGCCGAGATAAACAAGAATGTCGTTGTTGACGTTCCTGTTGTGGGTGACTGCAAGGAGGTGCTCCCGATGCTTACTGCGCTTGTGGAGAAGGCTTCGCACAAGGAGTGGATTGAGAGCTTCCACAAGTATAATGCGATAGAGCATGAGAAGGTAATCGAGAAGGCTCTCAATCCGGGCGAAGGCCCGTTGCTTATGGGTGAGGTCGCACGCAAGGTCAGCGAGGCCACAGGCAACAGCGCAATCCTTGTAACAGATGTGGGTCAGAACCAGATGATGTCGGCACGTTACTTCAAGTACACCAAGCCACACAGCATCCTCACTTCCGGCGGTCTGGGAACAATGGGCTATGGGCTTCCTGCTGCCATCGGTGCAAAGATTGCTATGCCCGAGCGCACCGTGTGTGTCTTTGCCGGTGACGGAGGCTTGCAGATGAACATACAGGAGTTCGGTACAATAATGGAGCAGGGCGTGGCAGTGAAGATTATCCTGCTGAACAATAACTTCCTGGGCAATGTGCGCCAGTGGCAGGAACTCTTCTTCAACCACCGCTACTCGTGGACACCGATGCTGAACCCGGACTATGCTCTCGTGGCAAAGGGCTACGGTATAGCTTCGCGTCTGGTTACCGAGCGTGAGCAGCTTGATGATGCCATAAAGGAGATGCTTGAGACACCGGGTGCATTCCTGCTGCACGTGGCAGTGAAGGAGGAGGCTAACGTAATGCCTATGACACCTCCGGGAGCAACAGTGAGCGAGATGATTTTTGAATAAAGCCCAATTGTAAGAGTATGGAAAAGAAACTTTATACAATCATTATATATACCGAGAACATCGCGGGTATGCTTAATCAGGTTACAGCCGAGTTCACCCGCAGGATGATGAATATTGACACTATAACGGCCTCCTCTTCGTCGGTTGAAGGCGTGCACCGTTACACAATCTCATTGTGGGGTGAGGAGGATTCTGTGCATAAGGTAACAAAACGCATTGCCAAGAAGGTGGATGTCCTCAAGGCAGACTATTATGTCGACAATGAGATATTCTTCCAGGAGGTTGCGCTGTACAAGCTTTCTACACCGCGTCTGCTTGAGAATAACGAGATATCACGTATAATACGCCACAATAACGCGCGTGTCATTGAGGTGAATGCCAACTACACGGTTGTTGAGATGACAGGCCAGACTGACACTGTCGTGAACCTCTACAACGAGTTCGTGGCTCAGGACTGTATCTTGCAGTTTGTGAAGTCGGGACGTGTGGCTGTGCCCCGCGCCTCACAGGCAAGCCTGGGCGACCTGCTGTTCGATGAGGACTACAAGCGCAAGTCGGTAAAGTGATAGTTTAATGTTAAATGTTTAATGTTTAGTGTGTCACGGAGTGACTGAAGGGGTTGAAATTGTCACGTCCTTGAATATCCCCTCCGGTCTGCGACCACCTCCCCACCTGTGGGGAGGAGCTTTATTTAAATTTTAATTTTAGCTGCTCCACTTTTTAAGGGGAGCTGTCACGAAGTGACTGAGGGGTTAAAACTCTCCTCAGCTCAAATAGGGAAAATCCCCTTTTATGGTAGGATTTTTCCCTTTTTCTTTTACTTATATATTACTTCCTTTGTAGCAGAAAAATTATAAACTTTGTTGGCTATGAAAGATTGTGTAAAAAGAATGCAGCGTAACTCCCTTGTTGCAAAGTACATTGCCTTGTTCCTGCTCTGCACTTATCCGCTGATAGTGCCGGCACAGGTGGATGACATATACTTTGTTCCGTCAAAGGAGAAAGAGAACAAGGTCCTTGTCATAAAGAGTACTGCCGAGAGATATAATGTAGGTCAGGAGAGCTCAGGCTCGGTACGGGATGCCGATGAGTACAATAGACGTACTGTCGCTTATACAAATTCTCCCGATGAGTATGTCGATGAGAATTATACCGACGAGTATATGTATGAGGACGGCTCTTACGATGACTACAGCTACTCGACACGCATTATACGTTTCCGCAATCCGCGCAGGGCTGTGTACAGCTCGATATATTGGGACCTTACATACGGTTGCGGAATAAATGACTGGCTTATATATGACAACGGGTACAGCATTGACATATATCCCACATACAATAACCCGTTGTACTACTGGGGTGATTTCGCCTTTGCATGGAATCCTTTCAGTTGGTATAGCTGGCACAGCTGGCATGGTTGGCACCACACGGCATACTGGGGTTGGCATCATCCGTACTACGGGCACTACTACGGTCATTGCTATGACCACTATTACGGTCACCACAACCATTTTGCTATGCATCATAGTCATGACTATTGGAGTCCGGTGCGCCGTAACAGCCGTTATATCCCGACAAACGGTGCTGTCGGTGGCGGAAGATATGACAGAGGCGGTGGTAACCATGGCGATAAGGTGGCATCGTCCGGCAGAGGTCGCGGCAACAATGACAGCGGCAGGGTGAACCTGCGTGGCAATGCCGATAACCGTGGCGACAAGGTGGCATCGGCTGGCAGAGGTGATTCCGGTAACGACAATGCAGGCAGGGTGAACTTGCGTGGCAATGCCGATAACCGCGGTGACAAGTCTTCTGTACAGAGCGGTAACAGGGGTAACGGTGCCGGGTTCAAGATTGGTGAAGGCCGCAAACAGGAAAACGCGATACGTCGTCAGCAACCGTCACGCGGCTCGGTAAATGCCGGAAGCAACCGCGGTGAGGGTAACAGCAGGGGTAATGGTGCGAATGTGCGTAAGGAACGTAGCGGCAGCTCGTCAGGCAGTGTCAGCCGCGGCAGTTCGGTGAACCGCAGAAACTCGGGAAGCACATCGGGATATAACCGCCCGAGCAGTACCAGCACTACACGTTCACGTAACTCGTCATCTTCGGATAACCGCAACTCAAGTCACAGCCGCAGCTCCAACAGCTCACGCAGCAGCAGCTCACGCAGCAACAGCTCAAGCTATAGCAGCGGCTCAAGCTCACGCAGCAGCTCAAGCTTCGGCGGAGGTTCACGTGGCGGTTCTTCAGGTGGCTCACGCTCCGGAGGTTCACGTTCCGGTGGCAGCAGAGGCAGATGATGAAAATGCGAGTATATATCATGTAACCATCAACTAAAAAATGACCACTATGAAAAAGATATTATGCAGCTTGCTCCTTTCACTCCCTCTGGGAGTAGGTGCACAGACATTATATGATGTCACTCCTTTTATGGATAATGACCTTACAGGTACCTCACGTTTCATCTCGATGGGTGGCTCGATGGGTGCGTTGGGCGGAGATATCTCCGTCATGGGAACAAACCCGGCCGGAATTGCCCTATATCGCCGTTCGGACTTTGCCTTTACCGGTAGCATGAACTTCAACAATACCAAGGCAAAATACAACAAGAAATCAGTCTCAACGAATTATGCCTCGGGTGATGTGGAGAATATGGGCGCGGTGCTTGCCAACAGAGTCAATGATGGCGGTCCGTTGAAGTTCCTGAATGTGGGTATGGCTTATCGTCTCAAGAATGGACTTTCGAGTGATTTTGAAATGGCAGGTCCTGCTGATGGCTTCTCACAGCAGTATGTGATAAGAGACCTTTATGATAACAACCCCTTCAATCTGGGTTCTATCGACGGATATTCATATTCCGACTTCTACTACAGCTGGTTGCCCATGCTTGCGACATATGCAAACATAGGTGATGTTGACGGCAATCTTATAACCACTCCCGATGGCGAACTGATCTATCCTCCTACTGATTTGGGTTTCATCAGTGAACAGCGCGGTGGTGTGTCAGAGGTTGATGTGAACATTGCGGCGAACATCAACGACAGGGTATATGTGGGTGCTACATTCTCGTTTGCCACGGTGGACTACAGTGTGGAGAACCTCTATTATGAGAATGACGGAATAGGTGAGATATATTCACTCGGAAACTATAACCATATCGAGGGCTCGGGTTTCGGAATCAAGTTGGGTACAATCATACGTCCGTTCAAGTACTCTCCTTTCAAGTTCGGTCTTGCAGTACACACTCCAACGTGGTATAGCCTCAAGAGCTTCTCATACGCCGACATACAAGGCCCGTTCGGTGATTTCTATGATACCCGTGACAGGGAGTTGTACGACGGCGAGTTGCGTACACAGAGCAAGTTCAGTACTCCTTGGCGCTTCAGTGCATCGGCCTCATATACAATAGGCTCTACCGTGGCTTTGAATGCTGAATATGAATATGCCGACTACTCATCGGCGGAGTTCAGCCGTGTCGGGTTCGGTGGCAAGAATGCACAGAACGAGGAGATAAAGTATAATCTCAAGGAGCAGCACACAGTACGCTTGGGTGCAGAGTTCAATGTCAACAGCAATTTCTGCCTGCGTGCCGGCTATAACTATTCTACTGCACCGTTCAGGAAGGATGCGTACAAGTATATGTACAATATGCCTGTAACAGCAACCTCCACAGAGTACCTCAACAGATTCGACCGTGAGGCCGTGACACTTGGTGCCGGTTACCGTGGAGAGGTGTTCTATTTTGATATGGCATATGTCCTACAGACACAGGAGGCCGACTTCTATCCTTTTGCCGACCCTGAGTATTACAACCCGCCTGCCGAGGTGGAGTTTACCGACCACACGGTGGTCGCGACATTCGGAATGAAATTCTGATGCTATTTCCTGCGCCAGAAATTGACACCGAAATAGATGTTTATGACACCGAATCCGTTCAGTATCGAGAATGTACTCTTGTTGTACGAATAGGTGTGCGCTACAAGTGATGCGCCGGCATAGTATCTGCTGTTGTTGTATACTACTGCCGCGCGTGTTATGAAATCAAAATTCAGACTTGACAATAACTCCTTGCTGCTACTCAGGTTCAGCGAGGTGTTTTTGTATCCGATAGCCGGGGTCAACGATATGTTTGCAAGAAAATCCTTCTTGAAGACCCAGTTGTAGCTGTAACCGAAATTGATGCTGAAATCCTTGTATCTTACATTCTCGAACTTCAGCTCGTTGTCAATCTGCTCCCTGATGGGGATGTCGAACTTCGAGTGGTCGAAAAGGAATGACTGTTCATTATACGTGAGTCCCAGAATGAATGAACCTGTACTGATTCTCTGGTTTGTAGTGTGGCTGTAAGCCGCCCGGTATGAGAACCTCCTGTTGTTGAAGATGTAGTATAGGTTCATGCCTCTCTGTTTCACGGTGAGTCCGTCAAAGCGGCGGTTGAAATCGGTCAGGTCCCTGTTGTTGTCCTGGTAGAAGCCGTTTAGTTTACGCACTCTGTAACCCTCATTACGTTCGCGGTAGAAAAGGTCTATGCCTACAGCTGCCGTGTAGAAGCTGAAATTGAGGTCGGTCTGTGGCGAGTTGCCGCTGATGTCGAAACTGTAGCCAAGGAAAATCCATCTCCAACCCAGATAGAGCCCTACCTTGTTGCTGTTGTCAGGTGCGAGTGTGATGCTCTGTTCGGAGTCGTGTCCCGAGAACCTGTAATACTCATAGCAGTATGAATATTGTGGCATCACGGTAAGGTTGAACTGGTCGGGTGAAACATAAAGGCTGTCTTTCTCGTCAAGGGTGTGCTCGATGAAGTTCTCTGTCTCCCTGATAATCTCCTTTGTGTTTCCAAGCATCTTCCCGCTGAACAATCCCTCTTTTCCGGTCTCCTTCTGTGCTATGGCAGGTATGGCAGTCAAAAAGGTTATGACAATTGCCATAACCCTCCATGTGCACTCCTTTATGGTCGGGACAGGTCTCATCACTGCCGTTGTTACAGGATCTTGCCCAGAATCTTGTCGAGAACCCAGTTTGTGGGTGTAGCGCTTATGCTGTCACATTTGCAGTTACCCTTACTCTGGAGGTGCTCTACGATGTTCCTGATAAGAGGCAACTGTACATAAGTGGGATTAGGTATGTTGAAGCTCTGCAGCCCCTCTTCGTTACGCAGCTCTATCGGCTCGAACGTGAATACCGAGAATTTGATTGTTCCTTTGCTGCCGAATATCTCAATGTGATCCTCCTTTGACGATTCGTCCGATACAAAGCACCATGAACCCGAACCGGGTATGCCGTTCTCGAACATGAAGCATGCGCTCACGGTATCTTCGGCCTTATATAATCCTCCCCTGTTGGCTGCATATCCTTCGGCATGCAGTATGCAACCGAACATCTCCTGCAGCAGGTCTATCTGATGTGGTGCAAGGTCATAGAAGTAACCACCACCGGCAATGTCAGGGATTACGCGCCATGGCAGGTTGTCGCGGTTGTAGTCAAGGTCACGCGGAGGAACGGAGAAACGTATCTGCACGTTGAGCACATTTCCGATTTGGGGCAACAGCTCTTTCACTTTCTTGAAGTAAGGAAGATAGCGGCGGTAGTATGCCACGAAGCACGGAACTCCTGTCTCACGCGATATGCGGTTTATACGCGCGCAGTCCTCATAGCTGGCTGCAAGGGGTTTTTCTACGTATACGGGCTTGCCGGCTTTCATTGCCATGATGGCGTATGTGGCATGTGATGACGGAGGTGTAGCAATATATACTGCATTTACTTCGGGGTCATCAATAAGCGCCTGGGCATCAGTGTAGCTGTGCGGTATGTTGTGCCGCTTTGCATAGTTTCTTGTCTTCTCCTTGTCACGGCCCATTACGGCAATGACTTCCGAGCCTTTGACAGCGGCAAATGCCGGGCCGCTCTTTTTTTCGGTGGCTTCTCCGCAGCCTATGAATCCCCACTTGATAATGCTGTCCATACTCTATCAGTTATAGAAGTTCCACGAAAGTCCGAACCACAATACACCTTGTGTGGTGGGGTAGTGAGGTACAAGGAAATAGTTCCTGTTGCCCATACCCTCGTTGACATGGTAATATTTCACGTAGAAGCGTGTCTGCTTCAGCAGGAAATTCGCATATACGCTTGCGATAGGATAGTCTCCTATCTCAATCCTGTCTGCCTGGTTCTGCTGGACAAACTGTCCCAGAGCCGGAGAGTAGTCAGGTGCATAGTACTTTGTGAAATACCTGACGTCGGCACCCAATTCGGAATTCAGGACCTTGGCAATCCTGAATTTGATGAAGAGGTTCGCGTATACATTCAGATCGGGTAACGGCAGTACGCTCTTGTTGCTGCTGTGCTGGTAGGTTATGTCTGTATTCAGATTGAATATCCCCAAGGTGAAATCCTGTTTCAGCGTTGCAGACAACACCTGTATGTTCTCATGTTCCTGTGCAACTGTAAAACGGTTGAGGAAGCGTCCGGCTGTCGTTTCCACAGCATTGTTGGCAATGTATGTATAGTTCTTGATGTTCTCTACACCTACGCTCAACCTTGTCTTCCATGACGGTATCTCAAGCTCGCCTTGTATGCGGCTCTTGAATTCCTTGTCAAGGTTGTCGTTATCCCACCAGTAATGCTCGGAATGGTAGTGGCGATAGTAGAATGACGGGCGGTTGTTCTTCATGAAGGCACGTGCCTTGAGAGTGACATCCCTTTTCCATAGTTTAATGTTCAACTCCACTTTGCCGTCAAGCGAGAATGAACCAATCTCGTCACCCGAAACGGCAGTCTCACCCTCAACGCTGTATTTGAACTCCTTGAGACGGTCACTGGCGATGATGCCTCCTACCGACAGGATATGCTCATTGTACTTCTTGCGTATCTCATTATGGTTGCCGGAGATAGTATCAGGCAGTGTGTAGTGGTTGTACCTGTAAGACGCAAAGGCTGTTACATCGGCGAAAGCCCAGCGGCTGAACCCTTCACGCAACGACAGTGATAGCCTGTTGTCCATAGTGAAATATCTTGTCTTGTCGCTGGAGTCCTTGGGAAGGAATCTGTCGGCATAGTATGCTGCAGGCTCTCTGTAGTTGATGAAATCACGCCTGTTCTGTGTTATGTCCACAGTATGTGTTATACGTGCTACTGTCACGAACTCTTTCGCTATGGAGTCATTGACTGCTACCGTACTGTCTTTTTTTGCAACAATAGTGTCCGGGGCGGCTTTCTCACGGGTGAATCCCAGGTTGTAGTTGTGTGTAAAGAACAGCGAATATACTTCGTTGCGGTTCCAGGTGTCTTCAAGTTTGACCGGAATGTCGGCAGTGCCGAAGTTGCTGTTTGAGCCGTCTGTCTCTTCGGGACGGGTTATGTACCTGTCGTCGGTTATACCTCCATTTTCGGCTTGCTTCATGTGGTAACGGCTGGCAAGGAGATGGTAGTTGTACCGGTCGCTCCTGTAGAACGAGAACAGTGAGAAGTTCATCTGTGCGCTTGCCTGATTGTCATAACGTCCTCTTGCGTAAAGATAGTCAAACAGGAAACCTATACCGAAATGTTTTCCTGCATTTTTTGTGAAATAGGCCCTGAAACGGTCGTCACCGTCTATCTTGTTGCCCGATGAATGGTAGCTGAGGTTTGTATATGGGGATTTTGTATCAGTGAATATGAAACGTCCGGGGCGCGTGAAGAAGTAGTCATACGGTTGCAGGAAATCGTATGTGGTCTCGGTGTCCCTGTTGAAGAATATTCTTGTAAGCCTCGGTGTTCCCATACTTCCGAGGAAGTTGTATTCCCCATTCACACCTTCGGTAAGATGCCAGTTCTGGAAGAGGTGCTGCAAGGTGTCGGCATTAATGGGCACAACCTCTCCCGTGAAATCGTTGACGTGCCACTGGTGTATCTCCTTTGGTACGTTCAGCTCAACCTTGGTGGAGTCCTTCTGGGTGTTCTTGAATGGACTGAAAACCTCTCCGCTGCCGAATCCGCTGTGGCTGTTGTTTTCAAGCTGATGTCCTTGGATGTGCTGACCGAACAGTTGCAGAGGCAACATCAGGAGCAATGTATATAGTAGTCTCTTCATTTTTTTAAGAAACTGGGTTAGAAGCTTTTTGTATTTTTAAAAGTAGGTACTCAGTATCAGTTTACGAAACGCAATATGAACTCAAACACCTTCAATGCAAGAGTCGTGAACCCGGTATACAGGAATGCCGGGCTTTTGCCGTAAGTGAAGTAGATGATAAAGGTCGCTAAAGCACCTATCAGGAACAAAATGTTAAGAACACTCCTTACTTTCTCTATCTGTCTCATTTCAGTACATTTTTGATTTCGTCTACAAGCTGGTTCTTGAGGTCGATTGTCTTGCGGCGGAACTTACCCTCGTGCTTCTTGAGCTTACCTTTCTTGTTGAATGCTGTCTCGTCGGTAATCCAGTTCTCGGCTTTCATGTGGATTCCGCCTTTCTCATCTTCATCGTCATGCCAGAATGTTATACGTGACATGTTGAATGTGCAATACCCGTCAGCGGCAGTGATGGTCAGATAATAATAGATTCTGGCACGGTTTAGCACAAAGAAAGTATTCCTGAAGACAATATACTCCTCTCCTTTGATGATTGTTGTGTTGGGAGCTTCGCTCTCGTACCTCTTTACCGAGATTACTGTCGGCTCAACGTAACGGTTTTTGATCCAACCGTTGATTCTGTCGGTAATCTCTGCTGCACTGAGTCCTTCTGCCGGGATCTTCTCCTCAAAGGTGACCTTGCCGTTTACAACAGGAACCGTTCCCACCTTATATTGTGGCTCGGCTTCGGTACTTCTGTCCTTGAATAACTGTGCAGACGCGGTTGTGCTACATAGGATGATTGCTGTTATGAGAAAAATGATTCTTTTCATGTTGAATTTGTTTTCTTGGTTAATTGTATTTTCTGCGAAGATAATACAAAACTGAAAAGAAAACAAGATAAATGCGCCCATCAATTATTGTCATAGGTTGCTTGAACTCATTTTGCCCTGATTTTTATACTTTTTTTTAACATCAGGAACCGGTTGGTGTCCGTTTTTGCAGGATGTTAGCTTTAATCCACTACTGAACCCTTTACTGGCTGCTCTCTGCCAAAAAACGGGCATTATTCTTGTTAATACACGTTTCTTGTATTACTTTTGCATAATATAGAATTTATGGAAATGAGTCCGGATACATCAAAGAATAAGAAGAGCAAGCAGGGTGGTGCTGCGTCAGGAAACAGAAAGAGGAACTTCAAGATAATTGCTGTCAATCTGTTGGTTATGGCGGTCATCGCATTCGCTGTGCCGTATGCGACACTGCGTTGGCTTGACAGTTATACAAACCATAATATTGCATACGAAGTCCCTGATGTGCGCGGTTTGCAGCTTGAAGAGGCAGTGGCTGCTTTAAAGGAGAGCAAGTTGGATTACAGTGTAACGGAGTACAAGTATAAAGACGGTGCCGGCAAGGATGAGGTGCTTGAGCAGCGTCCGTTGGCCAACTCAAAGGTCAAGGAAGGCCGAAAGATAGCCCTGGTACTCAATACTACAGAAAAACCACGGCAGGGAATTCCTCCTGTCATTGACAACAGTTCTTTGCGCGAGGCAGAGTTCCGTCTCAAGGCGGCAGGTTTTGTCGTGGAGGCTGTAGATACAATCAAAGGTGAGCGCGAATGGGTGTACGAGCTACGTTACAAGGGGCGTAAGCTTGAAAACGGAACGGCAATACCACGCGGCTCCAAGGTTACTCTTGTAATAGGAAGTGGGGATGACAACTCCGCTGATACAGTACGTCTTGACCCCGATTTCTTTTAACGGATATGCAGGAGCTTGTTGATTTTGCCGGGTACGATGCCGGCTTTATGGATAATGATGGCTTTGAACCCGAAGAGGAGACATTGTTCAAAGAGGTGCGTCTGATTGCTGACAAGGGGCAATCTCCTGTCCGTATAGACAAGTTTCTTGTCGATCATCTTGCAAATACCTCCCGTAGCCGTATACAGCAGGCTGCGGATGCCGGTTCAGTGTCGGTAAACGGCAAGGCTGTGAAAAGCAATTATAAGGTAAAGCCTCTTGATGAGATCGTAGTGACATACAGCACGCCTGCCTATGACAATACGATTGTGCCGGAGGATATTCCTCTGGATGTTGTTTACGAAGATGATGTCCTGATGGTCGTAAACAAGCCGGCTGGTCTGGTCGTGCATCCCGGTTGCGGCAATAGTCATGGTACGCTTATAAATGCTGTGGCATGGCATTTGAGAAACAATCCGGATTTTGACCCTAATGACCCCCAGGTGGGGCTTGTACATCGTATCGACAAGAATACTTCAGGTCTGCTTGTCGTGGCCAAGACTGCCGAGGCCAAGGCTCATCTGGGAATGCAGTTCTTCAAAAAGACAACGCAAAGGACATATAATGCGGTGGTGTGGGGATGTCCTAAGGATAATTGCGGTACTGTTGTCGGTAACATAACGCGGAATCCGCGTAACAGACTGCAGATGTGCGTGTCGCCTGACGATACGATAGGAAAATATGCCGTGACGCATTATAAGGTGCTTGAGAGATTGAGCTACGTCTCGCTTGTGGAGTGCAATCTTGAGACCGGACGTACCCACCAGATAAGAGTTCACATGAAGCACATAGGTCACGTCCTTTTCAATGATGATGTGTATGGAGGTGACGAGATTCTCAAGGGAACGAATTTCAGCAAGTACAGCATGTTTGTCCGTAACTGTTTCAAACTTTGTCCTCGTCAGGCTCTGCATGCCAAGACATTGGGATTTGTCCATCCTGTAACAGGAAAGATGATGAATTTCGATTCGGAACTGCCATCGGATTTTCTTGCAATGGTGGATGCCTGGAGAAGATACTCTGCTGCGAGTGCGGGGTTCCTGAATGATTGATGGGGTGTTCTGTGAAAGATTTTTTAAGACAAAAGCCGGCTGATTGTGTATCTGTCGGCTTTTTACTTGATCTGTAGCTCGCGAAGTCTCTCTTCTCCGCCTTCAATGACGTTGATGTCCACCTTCTGCTTTATTCCGGGAACTATTCCAAGGTCGGTGAACTGCCACATTGTCCATTCCCTGTTGATGTGAGGGGTGTCTACATAGTAGTGCGCAATCCAAAGCCCGTAATCCTTGAAGAACAGGTCTTGAAGGTACTTGTCGTGGAATTTTGGGTAAGAGTATATCAATGGTTTTACTCCATAATGCTCCTCTAATCTCAAAATGAATTTCTTGAGTTCCAATATGAATGACTCTTTGTCTTTCGGGCTCTCTTCAATGTCTACCATGGGAGGAAGGTCTCCTTTTTCGAGCTTTACGTTCTTGATGAACATGTTGGCCTGTGCATCACCCGATGAAGCTGTGGTGAAGTAATGGTATGCTCCACGTATAAAACCATGTTTTTTTGCTTCTTGCCAGTTCCTGCCAAAGCGTTTGTCTTTGTAGTCTCTCCCCTCTGTGGCTTTGATATATACGAACTTCAAGGGGGCATTGTCGGCCTGTCCGTTTCTGAGCCTGTCCCATTTGATGTCACCCTGGTGGTGTGAAATGTCAAGCCCAAAGGTGGAGTGCCCTTTTGGAAGACAAACCAGATAGGCTTTTTCTCCTTCGCAAACGGCAAAACGGAAAAAGTTGCTTTTTTGTATTATGTATACTGTCAGATAAAGGAACAGCCCCGATACGATGATTGCTGCTATGACATGCAGCCAACGGCGGTCTCGGTACTTTGCCTTGTCAGGTGTATAAGACCGGCGGGCGGAAGTTTTCTTCCGCTCGCCGGTTCTGTTTATACTTTTCCTTGTTTCTGCCATCAGACAGTCAAATTACTTCTGCTGCTCAAGGGCAAGAGTCTTTGTAGTCTGGTCACAAACCTCTGTAGGACCAAAGTACTGGATAGGACCCGGGTAAACATAGCATGTCTCCTTTGCCCACAACTCTCTGTTGGCTGCGAAAGCTTTGAATGGTGCACCGTTGAGGTCAACAAGGGCCTTCTGGATAACCGGCTTCATCTCGCCGTGGCGACGCTCCATGTTCATCATCATTGTGATGGGGATACCGCCTGCAACCCATTCAGCAGCAGGAGCTGTTGTGTTGCGTACAGATGACATGTAACCGGTCTTGCCTGCAGCGATGAGCTGTGAAGCGTTGAAACCGAGTGCATAGCAGTAGTCTGCATCGTAGTTCGATGGAGCCGCGCAACGTCCCTCGTAACCGAAGAAGTGGTGCTGGGCATTGAATTTGCCTACATACTTGCCCTCTGCTTTCCATGCAGCAAGCTTGTTTGATACCATCTCTGACAACAGCTTCTCTGTCTCAATGAGTGAAACCTGTACGTTGCCGTGTGGGTCGCGGTCCATTGTGAGCTGGCGTGCAACACCTGTGGGGAGGCTTGCGTAAACCTCTGCATTCTCCTTTGAAAGGAGGTTGATGATGTACTGGCGCTGCTCCTCGGGTGCAACAGCTGCATACTCCTCGCCCTTGTGTGCCAACAGGTCATTGAGCTCGGCAATGAGAGCCTTCATTGCAGGAACGAACTCGATTAGACCCTCTGGGATGAGGACTGTACCGAAGTTGTTGCCTGCTGCAGCACGGTCAGCAACAGCCTGTGCAATTGATGTGACGATATCGTCGAGTGAAAGAGCCTTCTGCTCGACCTCCTCAGAGATGATACAGTAGTTGGGCTGTGTCTGGAGTGCACACTCGAGTGCAATGTGAGAAGCTGAACGGCCCATCAGCTTGATGAAGTGCCAGTACTTCTGTGCTGAGTTACAGTCACGCTGGATGTTGCCGATAACCTCTGAATAAACCTTACAAGCTGTGTCGAAGCCGAATGAAGTCTCGATGTAAGCGTTCTTGAGGTCGCCGTCGATTGTCTTTGGACAGCCGATAACCTGTACGCCTGTGTTCTTTGCTGCGTAGTACTCTGCAAGGACGCAAGCATTGGTGTTTGAGTCGTCACCACCGATGATTACGAGTGCCTTGATGCCGAGTTCCTTGATGATTTCAAGACCCTTGTCGAACTGTTCTGTCTTCTCCAACTTTGTACGGCCTGAACCGATGATGTCGAAACCGCCGGTGTTGCGGTAAGCGTCCATTAGTTCAGCTGTAATCTCAATGTATTTGTGGTCGACCAATCCGCCGGGGCCCATAAGGAAACCGTAGAGGCGGCTGTCTGGGTTGAGTCTCTTTACGCCGTCGAACAAACCCGCGATTACGTTGTGACCGCCGGGAGCCTGGCCGCCGGAAAGGATAACACCCACGTTGATTGCGGGATACTCCTTAGCCTCACCGCCCTTCTCGAATGTGACGATAGGCAGGCCATAGGTGTTGGGGAACATGGCCTTGATGGCCTCCTGGTCTGCTACAGATTCTGTTGCAGCACCCTCACACAATTTTACAGTCTCAGTAAGTGCCTGAGGCAACTTGGGCTGATAGGCAGCCCTTGCTTGTTGTAATGCGCTAATTTTCATATTTCTCGTCAAATAATAAATGAAATTCGTATTTAATGGCAAATTTCGCTTTTTTTTATGAATTTTAAAAGTGCTTTGCCTGTTTTTATTCGTTATATATTGAAATAATCTCTTTTTCGTTTAATTTGTTGTCTGTTTCATATTAAATCATTATCTTTACGATTGTGATATGGTTGTGGCGTTTTATGTTCATGTGCCTATCACGTTTGAATAAATATTTAAAATCAAGCATTATGGCAAGCAGAAGAGATCTTAAAAAGGTGATTACATTTGTAGTTGATGAGTTGGCGACAGAAGCTTTCATCGTTTCTTATGACTCAAAGGGTGATTCAGAGGCATGGGTGGCTCTGTTCAATAGGATTTTTGCCCTGAACAAGGAGTATGTGGCTCGTGTGAACCACGTGGAACCGGGTATGCCGGCAAGAAAATATTTCAATACTCTTTGTGACTCATTCAATGCTGAAGCAAAAGCCATATTGGATGAGATAAAGTCATTGGCATAAAATTTTTCACTATGCAAAGATTGCTGACGGTTATTGCCGCCTGCATATTGAGTGTAACGGTTTTGTCGGCACAGGATGTTGACAAAACCGTTGAACGTTCAATACAGGAGTATTTCAAGAATTTCAAGTCCGACAGGGCCGTGTTGAAGCATTCCGGCCTTGACAAGCGCCGCAACAAGATTGTCGTTAATCCAAAGGCTAAAAAGGTTACAATATACTCCAATGAGGCTTTTGCAGGGCAGCCTTTTACACCGGACGTGGTGGATATGATCTACCGTGATATAAGAAAGCTTCTTCCCTCATCATTGCGTAAGTACCGGATTGAGGTGGTGTACGATAACCGTACTATAGATGAACGTGTCCCCAATATTTACCGTAGGAAAAATGTGGATAAGGAGAGACTGTGGGGGGATGTGCGCTATGAGGGTGAACCGTGGGTCCGCAATGTGTCCCGGCCATACGAGGTCGCTTCAGGCCTTGATGGACGTCATATAGCATTGTGGCAAAGTCACGGACGCGTGTTTTCCAATGATAAGGGTGTGTGGCAATGGCAGCGCCCCTCTTTGTTCTGCACTGTTGAGGATCTGTTCACACAGTCAATAGTGATTCCCATGCTGATACCGATGCTTGAGAATGCCGGTGCGCTTGTATATACTCCGCGTGAGCGTAACTGGCAGAAGAATTGTGTTATAGTCGACAATGATGATATCAATGCTTCTGGAGTCTATAATGAGAAGAATGGGAAAAACTTCAAATGGCAAAGCTGCAATGTCGGATATGCCAATGCGAAAGACATTTATCACGATGGTGATGACCCGTTTGCAATGGGAACATCCCGATATGTGACTGCATCTCCTTTGGGAACAAAAGAGAAGGCTGAAGTTGTGTGGTGCCCGGAAATCCCCGAAGATGGAGAGTATGCAGTTTATGTATCGTACAGCTCGTTTGAGAACTCTGTCACAGATGCTTTGTATAAGGTGATGCACAGCGGAGGTACCACTCTTTTCAAGGTCAACCAGACTATGGGTGGAGGTACTTGGGTATATCTGGGTTCTTTCCGCTTCAAGGCCGGTGATGCCTCACAGGGCGTATTGCTCAGTAATGAGAGCGGATGCACAGGAATAGTCAGCGCTGATGCTGTGCGTTTCGGAGGAGGAATGGGTGTGGTTGCCCGCGGTGAGGAGAATATGACCAGTGGATTGCCGCGTTATCTTGAGGCTGCACGTTATAATCTGCAATTGAGCGGCTTCCCAAAGGAGGTTTACTCTGCCTATGAAGGTAAGAATGATTACAGGGATGATATCCTTTGCCGTGGACATGCTGTGAATTATATGACAGGCGGCTCGCCTTTCAATCCCGATACTGTAGGCTTGAAAATACCTATTGAGTTGTCTTTCGGCTTCCACTCCGATGCCGGTTATGATGCTGATGACAATGTGATCGGTTCGTTGGGCGTAGTGACAACAAGGTATAACGGAGACACGTTGGGGAGCGGCCATTCACGTAATATGTCCCGTGATGCAATATCTTTCCTTCTCAATAGTGTCCAGGAAGATGTGACGGCACGGTATGGTGACCGTTGGCCTGTACGTGGAATACTTGACCGTAACTATGCCGAGACCCGTGTGCCTTATGTCCCCTCTGTTATATTCGAGTCGCTGTCGCATCAGAATTTCATGGATATGGTCCACGGACATGACCCTGATTTCAAGTTTACAATGGCAAGGGCTGTCTACAAGTCCCTGCTGAAACATCTCTGTTATGTCAGGGGAACTGAATATGTTGTACAGCCTCTGCCTGTGAGTCATTTCTCAATCTCTTTGGCCGAGAATGACACAAAGGCTCTGTTGCAGTGGCGTCCGGTAAATGACCCTAAAGAGCCTTCGGCAAAGGCGAAGAAGTATGTGGTATATACCAGAAAGGGTGACTCAGGCTTTGACAATGGCGTGGTGACAGATAAGAGCAGTATTGCACTCCCGGTGGAGAAAGGCGTGGTGTACAGCTTTAAGGTTACAGCACTCAATGACGGTGGCGAGAGTATGCCTTCGGAGGTGCTTTCAATGTGTCTGGCAAAGAATGAGAAAGGACGTGTGCTTGTCGTCAACGGATTCCATCGTCTGAGTGGTCCGGAGGCAGTCTCTACTCCTCAGACAGCGGGCTTTGACATGGAATACGACCCAGGTGTCCCCTATATGTATTCTCCTGAATATTGCGGTGTACAGCTTGACTACTCGCGTGCAGGTATTGGCTTTGAGGACGGTCTCGGGTTGAGCGATGACCGTTATGAGGGGCTTCTGGTGGCAGGCAATACTTTCGACTATCCATATAAACACGGCATATCATTGGTCGCAAATGAAATCTCCTTTGTCTCTTGTGGCAGTGAGGCCGTTATGGATGGTTCTGTAGAATTGGGCGATTTCAAGGTTGTAGATCTTATTCTGGGAGTAGAGAAACAGGGAGGACAGGGATCATATCTGGGATATGACCGTCCCTACAAGACTTTTCCAAAAGAGTTGCAGGAGAAGCTCAGGAGTTTTTGCCAGGCCGGTGGTAGTCTTTTTGTGAGTGGTGCGTTCATTGCCAGCGACATGACAAGGAACAATGCTGACAGAAGTTTTGTCCGAGAGGTGTTGCGCTGTGATTATGGCGGTTCTGTCGAGGACCTTTCCGAGACCGGTATCTCGGGTAGTGCCAGCAAGGTTTTCGGTATACCACGTACAGCGGACGGTGATAGCTATGCAGTGTCCCGCCCCGACATTCTTGTTCCTCTTGATGATGCCTTTGTCTCTTTTGTGTTCAATGGCAGCAGGGAGAGTGCCGGAGTCGCATATGCCGGTGATTACAGGGTGCTGTCAACCAGTTTTCCTTTTGAGACGGTCAAGGGTGAGGCTGACAGGAATGAACTGATGGGCGCCATAATGCGTTTCTTGCTCAAGTGAGAATTGATATCATGGATATGGGCCGTTTATTGGCTCTCATAATAGCATAGGCTCGCCCCAGGCGAGCCTATGCTATTATGAGAGCGTAAAAAACAAGTATAGCCGAGAAATATCTCGGCTATACTTATGTAGTTGCTTTGCAATTACTTCTTCTTTCCGTTGTATTCGTCAGAAACTGTCAACTTTGCGCGACCCTTTGCGCGACGTGCTGCCAATACGCGACGGCCGTTCTTTGTGGCCATTCTCTCACGGAAACCGTGCTTGTTCTTTCTCTTTCTGTTAGAGGGCTGGAATGTTCTTTTCATCGTCTTATATTTTTATATGTTTTTAGTCCAAAAAGTACTTTACGCTATTCAGCTTGCAAAATTACTCCTTTTTTTTAGAATGGCAAAGATTTCGGCAAGTAATTTGTGCTTTTTGCCAATAATCGCTCATTTTCTCAGCAGTTGTCTGTCAATGCAGCTTTGCGCTCCTGCACGTCTGTTGGGTGTCAAAAAACAAGGTGGGCATACTATATACGTCCACCTTGTAAAACTCCTTTTGTAATAATGAATATCAGATTTTGGCAATTACTTCAACTTCAACAAGAACATTCTTGGGCAATGTCTTTACTGCAACACAAGAACGTGCCGGCTTGCTTGTGAAATACTCTGCGTAAACAGCGTTGAACTCTGCGAAATCAGCCATATCGCTGAGGAAGCAGGTTGTCTTTACAACATTGTCGAAAGAAGTACCGGCCTCAGCAAGAACTGCTGAAAGGTTCTTCATTACCTGTGTAGCTTGTTCTGTGATGCCCTCTGCCTCAACATTGCCTGTTGCTGGATTGATGGGTATCTGACCTGATGTGAACAACATATCACCACAAATGATGGCCTGTGAGTATGGGCCGATAGCCTCAGGGGCATTGTTTGTATAAACTTTCTTAAGCATAATTGTATTGTTTTTTGATTGGAATATTTTTATCAGTCCCAGATTTTGAAACCCGCTTCCCGGATGGCACTCTTGATTTGCTCGACGTGCTCAAAATTACGGGTCTCAAGTGTGATGCGGATAAAGCATCCGGTGATGCTTGTGTTTGCGTTTGTACGCTCGTGGTGTACACCAATCACGTTCGCGCCGTGCTTTGCAATGATACTTGATATCTGTACCAGCTGGCCCGGTTTGTCAAGGAGTTCGACCTTGAGGAGTGCCGAGCGTCCCGAAGTAAGAAGACCACGCTTGACCACACGGTCGAGGATATTTACGTCGATGTTACCGCCTGATACCACACAGATGACTTTCTTGCCCTCTACCGGTATCTTGTCGAACATCGTTGCTGCTACAGCAACAGCTCCTGCGCCTTCTGTGATGAGTTTCTGATGTTCAAGGAGTGAGAGGATTGCTGATGAAACCTCGTCATCAGTTACAGTAACAATCTCGTCGACATATTTGCTGCAAAGATCGAATGTGTTCTCGCCTGGCTGTTTCACTGCAATACCGTCTGCAATTGTCGATACGGCATCAAGACGCTCTATCTGATTGTGCTCTACTGAATTCTTCATGCTTGGCGCACCGGCAGCCTGAACTCCGTATACCTTAATCTTGGGATTCAATGATTTGATTGCAAATGCCACTCCCGAGATAAGGCCACCACCGCCGATGGGGACAACGACCGCGTCTACATCCTTCATCTGGTCAACAAGCTCAAGACCTATTGTTCCCTGACCGGCAATAACATCCTCGTCGTCAAACGGATGGATGAATGTATAGCCGTGCTCGTCGCGAAGTTCTATTGCGCGTTTGTATGCGTCATCATATACTCCGGGAACAAGGCATATTTCGGCACCGTAACCCTTTGTTGCCTCAACCTTTGAGATAGGGGCACAGTCGGGAAGGCAGATGAGTGACTTGATTCCGTTCTTTGTTGCTGCAAGAGCTACGCCCTGTGCGTGGTTACCGGCAGAACATGCGATTACGCCTTTTGACTTTTCTTCTTCCGATAACTGAGAAATCTTGTAGTATGAACCGCGTACCTTGAAAGAACCGGTAAGCTGAAGATTCTCCGGCTTGAGGAATACAGTTCCTTTCTTGTTCACGTTTGGTGCCGGTACAAGTTCTGTGCGTCTGATAACGTCCTTCAGGACAAACGCTGCATGGTAGATTTTGTCTAATGTGAGCATATTGCTTTGTTTTAAAAATATGTCTTTATGTTCTGTTGTGTGTTCGGCGGGTGCGTATACATCCGTACAAAATTACAATAAATTCCGTGACAAAAGAAAAAAGAGCAGATTATTTGTTCTAAATGGCAAAGAATATCCGGTTCTGTGGGGTTTGTCTTTACAGTTCAGTAGCAATCACACCAAATAAGATATCGCAACAGGATGTACCAGCACCTGTTGCGATATTATGATATTATGTCAGTAGTTAGAGTCTCAATACAAGGCCTGCCGACATTGACTTGAATTCCGGGCCGAAGTCTGTGTCAAGTGTGTTGGTAGGGGAGTATTTGAAATAGAAACCGATGGGGTCTATGCAGAATTCAGCCTTGAAGTCCACTGTCACCGGTTTCTGGTGGATGTTGCTGCTTGTCTCCTTGAAACCCTCCTTTGCTTTGCCGCTACCGATTGTATATCTCGTCTTTATTGATGCATGTGTGTTGAAATTCACAATAGGGCCGGCTGCTATTGATATATTCTTGTTCAAATTCTGCCGCAACATAAGTTCTAAGGTGATAGAGAATACTTTTACACGTGAAAAGTCAATGTCAGCGCCATCTGGATAGGGAGCTATTGTCAGCTTGTTGTCCTCTTTCAGGAATCTGTTCTCACCCTTCATTCTGTAGTTGCGCCAGTCGACACCGAATCCTAAAGAGACGAATGTCCTGTTGAAAGGTCTGTACTCCCAGTTGAAAATGTTGTTCAGGAAGAACTCCCAGCCTGCATTCCCGAACTCAACATCCATGCCGGGTGCCTGTGAGTGTGCCGATACAAGTCCCATACCGAACTCAAGATCGCTAATCAGATTGAATGAAAAACGTGATTGTGGCCTGTATATGCTCCTCTTCTCTTTTCCTGCATTCTTGAAAGGAATGTTGAAGTCCCAGCTGGAGCTTGTCTGCTGATAACTATAACTCGTACGGTTCTCTTTTGTATAGCTTTTCTGCTCTATTGACAGCTTGTAGCCGTTATCTCCCTCTTTCAGGACAATAATAGAGTTCTTATATGGCGATTTTGTCAGCACAATCCTGTCGGCATCCTCGAAGAGAGCACCTTTCTCAAGGTCGTAATCCACTCTGCCTGTCTGTGTCGTATTAATCTTCGACGACCCGTTTGTAAAGTGAGTAATCTTGATGTTGTACACTTGTCCTTCATGCTTGCCTTTGGCCTCTATTAAGAAGCCTCCTCGGAACTCGGTTATCATAACCCTCTGTGGGTCGACAATCTCAAGTGAGGCGTTGCCGTTGCTCTTGGCATACTGCCTGGCAAGAGTGTTGATGTCGCTTTTCTCTGTCTGTGCCTGGACGGAAACAGCTCCGGCAAGCATAATCATCGCAAATAAAATTCTTCTCATGGTATATTCTATTATTGTTTGTTATCCCAATATCTGTCAGTGGCAACTCTTTTCATTTCTGGAACATTTTTTTCAGTTCGGCAAGGGTGGGGTATCCCTCCATGTAAACTACCGTTATCTCGCATGGCTCGTCTTCGCGCAGGGAACTGTTGCGGTAGAATATATACCTGTATCTGCCCTTCTTGTTGGGTTTGAACTGGTAAAAGCCGTAGTAGAGCCTGCCGTTGATATAACCGCACTCTTTGTCTATGGCTTTATCCTCGTTGCTCTCGATGACCTCTTCAATGTATTTGAAATGCCTGCGGTCCTGTGTGGTGGCAGTGCTGAAGAGTGTAAGCTTGTAGGGCTTGAGGCTCTTTCCTTCGGTGCATGTGCTCTCCTGGTGCCTCATGCTTCTGCCTTTGAAAATATGCGATGCCTCCACGCTCTGCGCTTCAGCTGCAAATGCAAAGATGCATGCAATTATGGTGATTATCAGTTGTTTCATTTCTTTGTTTCAATCGTTTGGTATGTTGAACATTGAGCCCATTTGCTCTTCTACGGAATTGCCTCGGGTGGTGTTGCCTATCATTGCCATGGTCCTGTGCATCTTGTCAAGTACAAGTTCCTTGTCGGTGTAAATTGTACCGTTGATATTAGCAATGTAAAGTTCTCCTGTTTCGCTTTTGGTACCGGTGAGAAGTCTGTTGCCGGTAAAACCTATGCCTGCAACGATGGCAACCATTGCGGCCGCTGTCATCCAGCGTGTAATGAATCTTCTGTCTCTCCTCCTCTTTGGAGTCTCCTCCCTTTTCTCTACAGCACGTGCTGTATAAAGATATCCCATCACAGCCTTGATCTCGTCGAATTCAGGTGTGTTGCTCTCCTCGGTGGCAAGGAAAGAGGCTAATGCCTTCTCCTCTTCAGCTGTTGCTGTAGCATCGAAATATTTCTCAGCAATATAAATCCACTCGGCAATATTGTTCTTTTTGTCAGTTTTCATGCTTTGCCTCCTTTCTGTAACACTCTCTTATCTTTTTGCGGGCCCGCGAAAGGTTCATTCTCACAGCTCCCTCTGTGGACGATAGCCTCTCTGCGATCTCCTCTATGGTATAGCCCTCAATCTCTTTAAGTTCTAAAATATCTTTCTGCTGCTGGGTAAGTTCATTTTCTATAATCTTCTTTACCTCGTTGTATCTCTCTTCATACGCATTATGATTGCTCTCTTCGCAGCAGTCATGCTCTTCGTCTATGGAAACCGTTTCTATCTTCCGCTTACGTACATTGTCAATGCATATGTTGCGTAAGGTGGTTGTGGTGAGCGCTTCGGCCTCGGCGCTGCTGTTTATGTTGTCGCGCCGCGGCCACAACCGGCAGAAAGCGTCCTGCAGAGCATCGGCTGCGTCATCCTCATCGGGGAGGATGTGCATCGCTATGCGGAGGAGTTTTTTCCGCATAGCCGTGAAGGTGTTTGTCAGTATCTTGTCGCTCATCTTTTGTGTCCTCTATCATGTAAACGTGGAAACTTTGGAAATGTAACAGTTTTTTTTCAATTTTTTTTAAATAGACTGATATATCCTTGTATATAATAAGAAACGCATGCAACTTTATTGAAAAGTTGCATGCGTTCGTTATTCACTATCCGTGATTAGAAGTATTTGTATGCTCTGTTCTCCCTTGGGTAAATCTTGTTGAGCGTGTTCTCAAGTGCTCCCAAAGAGTAGTTTGATGTGAACTGAGACTCGATGTACAGCTTCTCATCAGCTGTGTTGAGTGTGCTGTTCTTTGCATTCTTTGCAACAACCTCAACCACATATACACCGTTGATTCCCTTGAAAGGAGCGCTTGTCTCGCCTGCATTAAGCTTGGCAGCAGCAGCACCGATAACCAACTCATCCTGCATTGTAGGAGAAAGGTTTGTAGGCTTCTTGAACTCAACCTTATCAACGTTGTATGTAGATATCTTGCTGTTGTTCTTGAGGTCTGCGAACTTCTTGCCGTTCATCTCTGCAATAGCCTGTGCAGTTACCTTTTCACCCTGAATCTCTGATTTTACGTAGTCCTTTACTGTGAGGCCGTTGTAAATCTCGCTCTCCAGAGGTCTGTAACCCTTCTCGTTGATATTCTCAAGTGCAATAGCCATGAAGCAATCGTCTTCACCGCACTTTCTGATGTCTGAAATCTGACCAATCTTTGTAGCCTCGTTGAAAATCCAGTCAACAAACTCACCGGTCTTCTTTACACGGCCGATGCTTGCAACACCTGTTGTGACCTGTCTCTCGGGGAGAACCCAGTATGTCCCGTCCTGCTTTGACTTCTCCTCAAGCTCGGCGAGGTCCTTACATGAACCCACGAATTTGCAGAACTTGTCATATTCAGCATTGTATGTCTCGTTGCTGAATACTTTCTCGCGACGGATAACAAGTGTGTTGTATGCTGCAACCTCACCCTTCTTCTCGATTACCTGATAGATGAGCTTGCCGTTGAAGCTCTGTACAGAAAGGTCTGTTGAGAAGAACTTACCTTTAGGTGCATTGTAGATATCTTTCTGGCTCTCGATGTCATCGAACAAGCCGATAACGTCATTTGCGTTTGATGTGCAGATAGTCAAAGAGTCGAATGTAGCCTGATAGTTGCTTGCGACAGCCTTGAAGTCAGCACCGCCGTTGAGCAGGTTTACAAGGCTGTCGGCTGTAGCTGCCAAGTCACCTACAGAACTGTCAATAGTGATAGCTCTGATAAGGAGAGTGTCTGGAACCATTGCCTTGTCGATATTCATGTACACATCGTAAGTGTTGATCTGCTTGTTGCCGTTGTTGATAGTATTGTCAACCGGGCCATACACCTCGTTGATGTCCAATGTGTCCACATACTTTGCTGCTGATGGGTCAAGAAGGTTCTTGGTAAGCAGGAAGTTTGTGTGTGGTACCATGCTGCGTGAGAAACGTGCAAGCTTGTTGTAGTTGTTGTAACCGGCCTTCAATGTGTCGGCATACTTTGTCATATCGTTCTTGATGTCCTCCAGATCCTTGCTGCTGGGAACAACTCTTGTAACGACATATTTGATATCGCGTGTCTCCTCGGCATTCTTGAAGATCGGGTTTACATCTTTGTTTTCGTTGTAGTAGCTTGTGATTTCCTCATCGCTTACTGCAATGCTGTCACCTCCCATTCTGTTGAAAGGGTAGAGGGCTACGTTCAAAGTGTAGACGTTGTTGTTGAGGTCAAAGTTCTTCTGTGCCACTGCTGGGTTTGCGATGGTACCGTTCTCTACCAATGCGTTAACCTTTGAGCGGAGTGTCTCAAGCAGAACCTCTCTCTCAATGTATTTCCAGCAACTGTAGAGTGTTGCAACGTTAGAGTCAATCTGGCCTGCTGTCTTCTGCTCCTCGTATGCCTGGGTCAACTGTGCAAGGAACTCCATGTTGAAATTAGCACCGCCTCTGAATGGGCTCTGTGGGTGAACGGCTCTGTTCACGAACATACTTTTGCCGTTAGTCAGCACATAGTTCATCTCCTCCGGTGTCACTGTTATGCCAAGCTCCTTTGCGTAATCGTTATAGATAGCACTGTTTGACAAAAGCTCCCAAATGATTGACTTTCTGTCCTCCTCTGAAACCTCAATACCCGATACTCTGCAGAAGCAGTCGAGTTCGTTGTAAATCTGCTGATACTCCATTGCGTCGAGCTCCTTCTCGCCGACTGTGCCGACAGAAGTGTCTACAGAGTGTGAATCAAACAGCTTTACGGCATCGCCTGCAATGAAAGCAAACAATGCAATACCCACAAAGATAACCAAAAGTGGGCCCTTGTTGCGTAGATTTTGTAGTGTAGCCATAAATTTAATATTGTTTTTTTGTTTTTTAATTTTTTCGCATTAAACTCCGCAAAGTTAGTAAAATGCTTTGAATTAATTGTTATGATTAGTAAGAAAACTTGTAGTAAAAAAGGGTAAAATAGTGCAATTTATGCATTATTCTACCCTTTTTTGTGAGCTTTCGTCACAAATACTCAAAGTTTACTTGAAAGGCTCATTTCACGAGCGTTTCAGAGCGTCATTATAAAATATTATTATTATAAAATGGTATTCTCAAGGTCTGTTGATTGATTCGGTTGATTTCCTGAAGGTTCATCAATTTGTGGTCGTCAACTTTACAAGTTCAATTTTTGTGCTTCTGAGTTTTATGACTCTTATCTTGAACTTGTCAATGCTTATTGTCTCGTTCAACTGCGGGAAGCGCTGGTAGTGGGCGAGAATGAAGCCGCCGAGCGTCTGGTAATCGTCCGACTCGGGAAGTCCCAAACCAAACATCTCGTTTATACGCTCAATCTCAAGCCTTCCCGATAGGATGTATTCATTGTTACCGATAGACTTGGCAACGAGGTTCTGGTTGTCGTGCTCGTCCTCAATCTCTCCGATAATCTCCTCAAGAAGGTCCTCCAGCGATATGATACCCGATGTTCCGCCGAACTCGTCAATCACCACGGCCAAGGATTTCTTCTGCTGCATGAGCGTACGCATTAGTTTCTGTGCCGGGAGTGTCTCGGGAACATACGGCATCTTGCATATTTTCTGCTGCCACTTTTTGCTCAGACGGAACAGTTCCGAAGAGTGTATATATCCGATAATGTTGTCAATGTTCTCCTTGTAGACAACAATCTTGGAGTGTCCCGACTCTATGAACGCCGATTTGAGTTCCTCGAGCGGTGTATTGTATTCAACGGCCTCAATTTCGGTACGGGGTACAAAACAATCCCTTACCTTTATGTCGGAAAAGTCCAGGACATTCTGGAAGATGCGTACGTCATTATCAATCTCCTGCTCTTCGTCTGCGTTTTCTAATGAACTCTGTATCAGGTTGTTCAACTCAGTCTTTGAGAATGTGGTGTCCATCGCTTCGTCCTTTATCTTTATGTTGAAAAGACGAAGTATAAAGCATGAGCAGATTGTGGTGAATCTTGAGAAGGGGTATAGTATAATGTATATCGGATAGATAAAAAGCGCAAAACGTTTGAGCGCGCTGTTGGGGTCAATCCTGAAAAGCGCTTTTGGAATGAATTCTCCTGTGAATATAATCACGATTGTAGAAATGAGCGTCTCCAGAAATAGTCTCACGCCTTCATTGTCGGCAAGTCCGGAAAGGACTGTTGCATTGAGCAGTTTCGCCATCAGGATACCGTAGATGACAAGTACAATGTTGTTGCCGACAAGCAAACTCGATATGAAGTTGTTGCTGTTGTCGTAGAATTTGTTTATTACGTTTGAGGTGAGCGAGCTCTCGTTGCGGTCAATACCGTGCAGGAGCTTGTTTGACGAAACGAAAGCAATCTCCATACCCGAAAAGAGTGCGGAGAACATTATTACGACTATTAACAGAAGTATGGTTGTTGTCATCTTTTACTCCTCTTTTATTGCATAAATACCTTTAGTGTTCTTTATTTCCCAAAGTGTCATGCTCTGGTTTGAGGAGAAACCGATACCTTCTGTTATCTGGTCTTCCTGCTCAATCTTTATATATGCGTCCGAGTATATCTTCTCGTTCTCCTGGTCCCAATACATGAGGTCTGTAAAGAATCTCTCGTCATTGGGGTTCTTTATGTCCACGTTGCCTATTAGCTTCCATAGTTTCTGCTCATTGTAGTAATAGGCTGTGTCACACTTTATTGTAGCCTCGATGTTCATGTCATGGTCATACTTCTCAAGATATACTCCCTTCTCGAACGCCCAATACGGAGGAGTGCGTCTGTCAAATATGAGCCACTCTTCTGCGTCAATCTTATAGCTTATACGTCCTGAGTCGCTTATAAGGGTGCTTACACCGTATGTACTCATTATTGCCAATGAGTCTCGGCACTCTATAGTAGGTGCATTATACTGTTTTTCCTGACACGAGGCCAGGAAAATCAGTACAACAACCGCCATTACGGCGGTTGTTGTACCGGTAATATCTGTCAGTTCCTTAACGAATCTTTGTAGTCTCATTAATCCAACCGCCGATTTTTACACTTCTGCCGGCCTCGTAGCCTCTCATGAAGAGGTCCTCAACCTTCGGTGTATGCTTGCTGTATATTGCAATAAGCTTGTCAGCCTCTCTCTTAGACGATGGGTCTACAGCCTTTGCTCGGTCAAGACGGTCGAGGCAGAGGTAATATGTACAAGCGTTCATCACGTCGTCGTCGCTCCATTTGTTTGACGCGCCATAGCACTGTGCAATGAGGATATGTGGCTGGCCATACTTGTTGTTGAAGCCAAGTGCCTTGTTTGCATAGCTACGTGCCTTGCCGTAGTTGTTAAGGCTGAAGTAGATTACACCCACCTTGTAGCAGAGCTCTGCCTTTGTGGTGATAGATGTCTCAAGCTCGATGGCCTGGTCGAACAACTCAAGCGCCTTGTCGATCTCACCCTTCTTGTAGTAACGGTAACCGCAACCCATCGCAGCCTTTGCTGTAGGCTCGATAGCGAGGGCGTACTCCGAAGCAGTAAGGTATGTGTCCTCGTTTGTACACTTCAACATACTCATTACAGAGATAACCTTGTTCAGGTACTCGATGTTGTCCTTATTCGCGTCAAGTGTAGGGCCATAAATCTTGCTCAAGTCCTCGCAAGATGCAGCACCGCTGTTGATGAAGTATGCGTCGATGTTGCTCTTTGATATACGTGACGCGTCAATCATCTTGCCGTAACCGATGGCATTGAGGCTGTCTCTTGGATTACCTTCCTCCTGGTACTTCTTCTCGCTGCGCTCGATGCTTGCGTGGTACTTGTCAAGTACCTCAACGATGTATACAGATGAGTTGAGGTAGTCCTCGATGATCTGCTCACCGTGGTTCTTGTCCTGCTTGTATTTTAGGGCAGAGTACTTCATGAAACGCTCTGTAACGGCATATTCCGACTGGCCTTTCTCCATCTCTACTGATTTTGCAAGCATAGAGTAGATTGTGTCTACCGGTGCGTCCTTGTAGTACTGGATATAGGCCAAAGCCTTTTTGCCAAGGATGTTACCTGCTGAAAGCTTTGATTTGGTGATCTCCTGTAGCTTGTCGATGTACTTGATCTGCTGGTCGTATACACCCATAAGCTCTTTTACATACTCGTTCTTCTTTGCAGGGTCGCTTTCTTTCTTGATGAGCTCTGTAAGGAGCTTGATACCGTTGCTGTATGTGTCGACACGTGCAACTGGAAATTCGTTGTAGATAGTCTTCCATGCTGTGTAAGCAGTGGCGTAGTCTTTGTTGTTGAGGTTTACATTAACAATGGTAATGGTCTCGATACATCTCAAACTGTCCTCACCCTGTCCGAAACGGAAATCGTTGGTGATACCGTTCTGTGCACTTGCCGCTGATGCTACAAGTACAAAAAGTGCAAAAATAAATTTCTTCATCATTTTCTTTATTTACTTATAGTTCTGTCTTTGTTATCTTACTTTCAGTTTCATGAACCAACTCTCGTTGAATGTTATTCCAAGATTGATTCTCAGGTAGTTCTCTGTTATCATACCTGCAGCTTGGGGCTTCAGATGTATGAATTGTCCCGAAATGTGCAGTGTCGCATGGCTGTTCCTGTTGTTATTGTTGAAGAACGGCAGTGAAATGCCTGCACTTACACCGTACTCCTCACATCCTTTCTCGCCTTTTATCTCTGTATACGGGCCTGCATAGTATCCTCCGGCCCTGTAGCTCATCATCTTGAAAATGTTGTTCGAGAGTCTTGACGGGGTATACTCGGCTCCTATAGAAATCTTATTCCTGTCAACACCTTTCTCTATGCCGAAGAACGATGATGAACTCCACTGCTGGAGTGTGTAGTCAGCGCCGAACTTCCATTCTCCCTTATATCCGTATGCAAAACCGATTCCGTATGTATGTGGCAGTTTGAAACTGTTCTCGATATTGTTGGTTACGGATGAAGATGATGTTATATCTGTAGTCTTTGCCTTGGCGTTGAGGTCATGCCCAAGAGAATATACCGCACCTACAGTCAGGTCATGCTTTTGTCCCAATCTGGTACTGTATTGTGCACCGAAATCAAGTTTGTAGCTCTTCATGGATACATTATATGTCCTTGAGCGGTCTGTACTGTTTGTGAAATTTATACCGACTTCGTGTGTGATGTCTCCGTAAATATAAGAACCCATGATACCTACTGATACACCTTTGAAAGGTTTCCATCCTAATCCGATGAATGGTTGGTATATACCACCGGAACCGTTGTAGCTGTTTACGCTCTCCTCGTTGGATCCGGCATTGGTTGTGTTGCTGAATGAATATCCCACGGTAGAATAAGGAAGGAAACCGGCTGACATACCCAGATTCTTGCACACCCTGAACTCGACTGCAATGTAGTCGAAGCTTGCATTCTTTGCATTTATACGTTTGCTGCCCTCCTTGAAATTTACATTCTGAAGCGAAAAACCTGCTTCAAAAAGCATTGTAAGGGTGTCTGCTTCGGAGAATGAAGCCGGGTTGAGGATGTTTATGTATTTGTTGCTGCGCAAACCATAGCCGATACCGCCCATCTGACGGTTGACACCAAGGCTTTGGTCCGACAAAAGACCTACACCGTAGCGTGAATATGGCGAGTTGCTGCCATTGTCGGCATATATACCGATAAATGACAACAGTAACATTGACAGTACAAATATCTTTTTATTCATTGCTGTAATCTTGTAAAATTCTGTTCAGTCCCTTTGCGACCAAATACTTATCTGCAAAGATGCGACTTTTTATGTTATTAATCAACGTTTTTTCGTCTCCTCCCGTTAAAAAAACCAAAACGTCACCATATTTCCCCTTAATCTCATCAATATAACCGTTGATTTCGTGGCATATTCCTCTTATGACTCCACTACGTATTGCAGTTTCTGTGTCATATCCCAAAGCGGGTGTTTCTCCCTCTTTTTCCACAACGGGAAGGCAAGCGGTATAATCGTGTAAAGCCTTCAGACGCATTCTGACTCCTGGTGCAATGTTGCCACCGTGATATGCCCCGCAGCTGTCGACAAAGTCAAATGTTATAGCACTCCCGCTGTCAATTACCAACAGGTTTTTTCCCGGGGCAATACTCCATGCTCCTAAAGCAGCTGCAAGCCTGTCACTTCCCAATGTTTCGGGAGTCCGGTATTTGATTGTCAACGGTGTAGTTACTTTGCTGTCGAACCTGACGGTAGGGCAACCAAGACTCTCCAACTCTTCATAAATGGCTTTGTCAGTGCCTGTTACCGATGATACAATGGCTTTCTTAAAAGTATAATCTCTGCTCCAATCCTTTATAATCCCGTATGAACCGTTTGCCCTTCTTGTATGCAGGACAATATGGTTCCCATTAAAGAGGTAGTACTTTGTGCTGTTGTTTCCTATGTCAATTATGAGATTCAAGGTCGGCTCTTTAGAAAATCTCCGCAAAGATACTGCAAATTAATTTTGTTACAAAATATATGTCTTCTTTATGCAATATATTTTTGTGTTATATTTTCTATTTCTGCATAAGAATGGCGCTTGTTGTATAAATATGAATTTTCTCTGCCCATAAGGAATCTGCATCCGCAATCTTCGGATATCCTGAATTTGCCGCTTACGACAGATAATTGTATATTTGCATTCTATTAGAAGATGCTTAAATTTCAACAAAGTGAAAAAGATATCATTTTTATTGCTACTTCTCTCTCTGCTGGTAGTATTGCCTTCAAGAGCAGGGGGCGCGCGTTTCTCTCTTTTGACCTGCTCCCCGGGTGATGAGGCATATTCCTTGTTCGGGCATACAGCATTGCGATACTGCGATGAGGCGAGAGGAGTGGATAAAGTGTACAATTACGGCTATTTCGATTTTGACTCCCCAAATTTCGCATGGCGTTTTATTCTGGGACAGACTGATTATCTTGTAGCATACGTCCCTTACCGCATTTTTATTACCGAATATGCAGAACGCGGTTCGTCTGTGGTAGAGCAGGTGCTGAATCTCGATTCTCTTCAGGTATCCAGGTTGTATAGGCTTATCGAGACTAACTGTCGCCCCGAAAACAGGGTATATCGCTACAACTATTTCTATAACAACTGTACGACAAAGGCCAGGGACAAGTTCATCGAGTCATTGGGCGATGGTTACAGCCTGGTCTATGATGGTGGAGCGAAAGATATTCCTACACTTCGCCAGACATTGCGCACATACACTGCTGCACATCCATGGTACTCGTTCGGAATAGATTTGCTCATGGGGTCGGATGTCGATAGAGTGAGTTCGTGTGATGAACAGCAGTTTGCACCGATGAACCTGATGGCAGACCTTGCTGCAGCCTACATTGTTGACGGTGAAGGCAACCGCTTGCCGGCGGTAAAGTCTACCAATATGCTTGCAGAAGAGAACAAACCTCTGGCAGCACACAGCAATTTCACTCCTTTCAATGCTGCATTGCTGTTGCTGGTGTTTACTTTTGTAGTAATGTTGTGCGAACTGCGCAGCAGAAAGACTTTTTGGGGGTATGACCTATTGCTTATGACAGCTCAGGGAGTATCTGGTGCCCTGTTGCTTTTTATGGCTATCTTCTCGGAGCATCCGGCTGTTGATGCCAATTATGCAATACTGCTTCTCAACCCGTTTGCTTTGCTGTTGTTGCCGGTAGTGCTTTATAGGATAATTAAACACCGTTCAATGCTCATTGTATGGGTGCAGATTCTCTTTGTGCTTCTCTTTTTCCTTACGGGAATAGTGGGTGTACAGAGTTATCCGGTTCCTCTCTATTTTTGTGCCGTTGCGCTCCTTGCGCGTTCTTTGTTCCACATTTATAAAGACAGAATATGCGAATTAAATATTGTATGATACTTGTATTGTTGGGCGTTTTCCCCTCTTTTGCCCAGCAGAATATGAAATCTCCCAAACTTTACATAAACATTACGGTTGACCAGCTGCGTACAGACTTCCTGTATGAGTTCAGTGACCTGTACGGTGATGATGGTTTCAAGCGCTTGCTTGCAGACGGCAAGGTCTATCCCAATGCCTATTATGCTTTCGAGAATATCGATAGGGCATCTGCCGCTGCTACACTCTCTACAGGAACTTCTCCATATGTCAACGGGATTGTCGGTGAGCGTTGGCTTGACCGTTCTTCTTTGCGTATAGTGAACTGTGTTGAGGACCACAAGTATCAGGGTGTATATACCAATACCCCAATGTCCCCGACAAAGCTCAAGGCTATAACTGTAACAGATGAGATGAAGCGTGCTACACGCGGGAATGCAATCATCTGTTCAATTGCTCCCGACGAGGATGTTGCAGTACTTTCAGGTGGTCACGCAGCAGATGCTGTGCTATGGAAAAACAATTCTACGGGCTATTGGTGCAGTTCGAGCTATTATGGACTCTATCCCCAATGGGCTGCTGACAAGAACAAGGAAATCCGTGGCCGTTCAAGCAAATGGGTCCCGCTGTTTCCTGTTGAGAAATACAATCATTTCGGTGAGGAGGCCCCCGATGCATTCAGCTACTCATTCAATGGTCTCAAGAAAATACGTGAATACAAGACAACAGCCTGTATAAACGACGAGATTAACGAGATGGCAATGGCTTATCTTGAGGCTTCGCTTGCTGGGCAGGATGATATAGCAGATTGTCTCTCCTTGACATATTATGCCGGTAACTATGACGGACAATCCATGGACGAACGCCCGGTAGAGGTTCAGGATATGTATGCACGCCTCGACAGAAACATCGCCGACCTTCTTGACTATGTAGATAAACGTGTAGGTCTTGATAACGTTGTAATATCGTTGTCTTCAACCGGCTATGTCATTGAGGGCAGTGAGGATGGCGCAAAGTACCGCCTTCCCTCGGGAACCATTTATATGGACCGCATTCAGGGGCTTCTGAATGTATTTCTTGGCGCGCAGTTCGGCAAGGGTGATTATGTTGAGGGAGTATATGGCCCCCAACTCTATCTCAATCTGAAGGCAATAGAGAGAATGAAACTTGATAAACTTGATGTCATCTCGCGTACGGTCGAGTTCCTCAAGTCGGTAGATGGTGTCGAGGATGTCTTTACGATTTATCGTCTTGGCGGTATGCTGAGCCCTGAGATGCAGTATGTGAAGAACGGTTACAACCCGTCAAGCTCAGGTGATGTCTGGTTGCGTCTCATGCCGGGATGGAGGATTTCTACAGATGTGGATTCGGAGTCCAATATGATATACCGTACCCCGGTAATGTTCCCTATAATTATATATGGCTGTGGAGTGAAAAGTGAAGTAATAGAAACCATGACTCCTGCAAACATTCTTGCGGCAGAGATGGCGCGTATACTGCATATACGCCGTCCGAACGACAATAGCTTGAGGCTGTTCTGACAGATAATTCTGTATGGTATTATAATCCCCCGTCAGAACAGCTGACGGGGGATTATGTTGTTATAGTTCAGTTCGCTTAATAGCTCTTCTCGATATCCCAGACAAAGGCTCTTATTCCCAACTGCTTTGACTCCTCGTCAAGGGCCTTTACGCCTTTAAGGATGTTGTCTACAGCCTTGTCCTCAACTATTGTTATTATGGCGCCGCACATTGAAGGCCAGGCGTGTGTACCATAGTGAGGGTCTCCGCTTACACTACCGCGTCCCTGCATATGGTCGAAGAAAGAGAAACCGCGACAGTTGTTGTGTGTCAGCAGGTCAATCACAGCCTCCTTATGTGAAATGTCAAAAGTGATGAATACGCTTTTCATGATTTCTGTTTTTGTGTTTTCCATAGGGGCACGCCCCTATGGAAAACTGTTGTTATTACTTGTCCTTATGCTTCAACTGCTCATCCTGCTTGTGCTCTCTCCAGTACTCGTTGAGCTCACGCTGCTTCTTGATGCTCTTGCGCTTACGCTTCACACCTACAGCTGCAAAGATACTGTACATTGCAGGCACATAAATCATTGTCATTATGGTAGAGATTGTAAGACCACCGATAACGGCAATACCGAGCGGACGCCACATCTCGGCACCTACACCCTGGCTCACGGCCATAGGAACCATACCGAGGATAGTGGTACAGGTTGTCATGAGCACAGGACGGAGACGGCTCTTTGCCGCACCCACGCAGGCTGCGATGATACCCAATCCACGCTCACGCAACAGCATGATGTAGTCGATGAGCACGATACCGTTCTTCACAACCATACCGATAAGCATGATACCGCCGAGCATTGACATGATATTCAGGTTTGAACCGGTAATGAAGAGTCCGAGAAGCACACCGCTGAGTGCGAACACAACCGAGAACATGAGGATGAACGGATAGGTCAGTGATTCGAACTGTGATGCCATCACGATGAATACCAGTACAAGGATGATGATGGCAAGCTGGCCGAGGTCGCGGTTCGACTCCATCTGGTCCTCATAAGAACCGGCAACCTCAATTGCGATTCCCGATGGGATATCCATCTTCTCGATAATGCTTTCACCGTATGCAACACCGTCACTGAGTGCGGCACCCGCAGCCATAACGGCATCTACTGTCACGATACGCTCACGGTCCTTACGCTCAATGGTAGGAGGCATATCGTTCATCACAACCTTACCCACCTCTCTCAGGCTGATAGGGCCGTTCTTGCCCATCAACTTTATGTTCTCGATATCGGCAATGCTTTGGCGTGACTCGGGGTTGTAACGTACCTTAACATCGTACTCGTCACCGTCCTCACGATAGTATGTTGCCAAGGCACCGTTGTAGCGGTTACGGATATATGTTGCGGCTGTGCTCAAATTGAGACCGTGCATAGCCAGTTTCTCGCGGTCGAACTCCACACGGTACTGTGGCTGGTAGTCGCTTCGGCTGATGTTTACCTGTGTGATAAGGTCGCTCTTCTTCAGCTCGCCGGCAAGCTCCTTTGCCATACGGTCAGTCTCGTTGAAGTCGTATCCGTAGATCTCGAACGTAGCCATACTCTGTCCGCCCATACCGCCACCCTGTCCGGTAGAGATATTTGATTTTGCAATCTCTGGGAACTGCTTAACGTCGGCACGCATCTGGTCGCAGATCTCGTCGATAGAGAGGTCGCGCTGGTCAGAAGGTACGAATGACATGTTGAAGCTGATGATGTGTGTACCGTTGTCGCTGAGTGAAGCGAAGGTGTTGTTCTCACCGGCCTGACCTACAGTGAAGTTACAGGCCTTGATATCCTTACCGTAACGTTCTCTCCAGATGTTAGTCAGCTTGAGTGCAAGGTCTCTTGATATGTCGATACGTGTACCTACGGGCAACTCAATCTTTGCACTTGCGCGGGCGCTGTCATTTGCGGGGAAGAACTCGCTCTTGATGCCCTTTGCACAAAGAAGACTTATAGCGAAGAGACCGAAACAGCCTGCGAGCACAGTCCAACGGTGACGTACTGCCCAGTTGATGATGGCTGCGTAGCCGTTGTCGATACCGTCAAGCACCTTCTGGATAGGTTTGTATATCATGATGAAGATCTTGCTCTGCTTCTTCTGCAACTTGAGCATCTTTGCACACATCATAGGTGTCAGTGTCAGTGATGCCACAAGAGAGATAAGCATGATGATACACATCATCCAACCGAGCTGCTTGAAGAGTACACCGGCCATACCTGTAACCATTGTCAGCGGGAAGAATACGGCGAACATTGTCAATGTTGATGCCATAACCGAAACACCCACCTCGTTTGTACCGTGGATAGCTGCGTTCTGCGGGCTTGAACCACGCTCAATGTGTGTCGTCACGTTCTCAAGTACCACAATGGCGTCATCCACAACAGAACCGATAGCGATACTCAAACATGAGAGTGAAATCATGTTGATTGAACCGCCTGTCGCATACAGGTAGATGAATGAAGCGATGAGCGAGAACGGAATAGTGATGGCTACTATGACTGTCGCTCTCCAGCGTCCGAGGAAGATGAATACCACGAGTACCACGAATACAAGAGCGTCCATGATTGTGCCCGAAAGGGTATCCACTGTCATGAGGATGTTCTCCGATGTATCGACGATGATGTCAATATTTACATCCGAAGGCAAGCGCTTCTGTAGGTCGGGGAGTGCGTCACGGATAGCCTGTGAGATAGCAACGGAGTTACCTCCTGACTGCTTCTGTACGATAATCATCGCACCCTGCTGGCCATCGGTATATGTCTCTTGTGCACGCTCCTGTACGTTGTCGTGTATTGTGGCAACGTCCTTGAGGAAGATGTTCACGCCGTTGAAGTTGCCTACAACAATGTCATACATCTCGCGTGGGTCGCTGAACTCGCCCTCTACACGTAGAGCGTAGGTGTTGTTACCGATATCGAATGTACCGCCGGGGATGTTGCGGTTCTCGGCCCCGATGGCTGCACTGACAGACTCTACCGGGATGTTGTATGCCTCCATCTTTGCAGGGTCCATGTATACGTTGATCTCACGCTCGGGAGCACCTGAAATAGAGACTGTACCTACACCGTCGATACGTGCAAGCGGGTTCACCACATTGTCGTCAAGAATCTTGTACAGCGCTGCCTGGCTCTCCTCGGCCTTTACCGAAAGCATCATGATAGGAATCATGTCGGTAGAGAACTTGAAGATGATTGGGTTGTTCGCATCATCGGGGAGTGATGATGCAACCATGTCAAGCTTGTCGCGTACATCGTTTGTGAGGTCGTCGATGTCATATCCGAACTCGAACTCAAGTGTGATTACAGATACGTTCTCACGTGAGTTGCTGGTAATGTGCTTGAGGTGCTCAACAGAGTTGAGTGTGTTCTCCAACGGGCGTGATACGTTGTTCTCGATATCCTCGGCACTCGCACCGTTGTAATATGTAAACACCATAATTGTGTTTGTCTCAATGTCCGGCATCAGGTCGATGGGGAGCTTTGAGAATGAAAAGAGACCAAAGAGAGCAATCGCCAAGAAACAGAGCGATGTCATGATCGGTTTCTTTACAGCACTTTCATATATACTCATATCACTAAATTTTTCTGTTGTTTAACCGTGTCTTATTCAATAACCTCAACTTCGGCACCGTCTGTGAGGTGTGTCTGGCCTGCAACGACAACCTTGCTGCCGTTCTCGATGCCTGAAATGAGCTCGTAACGGTCGCCAAGGCGCTGGCCCAGCTCAACCTTGTTGTTCTTTACCTTGCCGTCGGCGTATGTGAACACATAGTAGTCACCGCTGCCTGCCTGCTTTATGACTGCAACGTCAGGTACTACAACGCGGCTCTTTGTACCAAAATTAACGGTAGCACGTCCATACATACCAGGGCGTACGCGTGTGTCCTTGTTCTCAACCTTGATTTCAACGGGGAATGTGTGTGATGCAGCGTTTATGGTAGGGTAGATGATGTCGATCTTGCCGGTGAACTCCTCCTCGCCGTAAGGGTTGAACTGGAGCTTCACGTCAAGGTTCTTGTTTGTCTCGGCGTAGCGTGACTCACTGACGTTTATCTTCATCTTGACCGGTGAAATCTGCTCAACAACGAGGATGGGCTTACCGCCGTACATGTCACCATTGTCATAGTTGCGCTCTGTGATTACACCGTCGATAGGGCTTACGAGCACAGTGTTCTCCAAACGGTTGGCAAGGCTCTTCTTGTTCACCTCAAGCTGGGTTCTTGCATTATCATACTCGGCCTTTGATGCACCGCCGACTTTGTATAGCTCCTCAACTCGTTTGAAATCGATGGTCTGGTTCTCAACCTGAAGCTTGAGCTGGTCGAGGCTGCTTGCGTCAAGCTGTACCAGTGTCTGTCCCTTCTTTACCTTATCACCGATCTCTACCATGATATTTTCGATACGCAGTGGAGAGTTGGGAATGATATTGTTTTTTACCTCAGCTTCTACAGTAGTGCTGTATTCCTCGCTCTGCATAACCTCCTCGGCGGTGACAGTAGCAATCTTTACCTTGGGCTTCTCCACCTGCTGTGTAGCTGTTGCGCTGACAGCTGTCTCGGTGTTCTCTGAACTGCCGCAAGAGCTCATGAGAGCAACTGCGAGCATTGCAATAAATGTCAGATTCTTTTTCATAGATATATGTTTTTATTATTCTTTACCTAAAACCTTGTTCAATTCTGCTTTTGCTACGAGGTAGTCGTAGATAGTGTTGTTGTATGAAAGTTTGACGTTGGTGAGCGATACCTGAGAGTTTGTCAGCTCAAGGATTGTGCCCTTACCTACATCATAACGTTTCTGACTGATCTCGAGGCCCTTCTGTGCAAGTTCAACTGCGGTTTTGTTGCTATTGAGCTGCTCGGCACTCTTTGTCATGTTGTCGATGTAGCTCTGTGCCTGCATGTTGAGCATACGCTCGGTGTTGATTCTTGTCTCGGCAAGCTGGTACTGCTGTATCTTGTTGCTCTTGAGGCTTGTCTGGTTGCTTGCCTTGAAGAGTGGTATACTCAAAGAGAGTGTAAGTGACGATGCGTTACTCCAGTTGAAATTGTGTACCTCCCAGTTTGTATTTGACATTGACTGGTACTGATAACTTCCTGCAAGCGCCAGTGTGGGAAGATAAGATGTCTTGAGGAGCTTGCGCTGCTTGTTGAGCAGTTCGCCCTGCATGTCAATCTGGCGCAATGAAGAGTTGTTTGTAAGGTCAATCTCACTGCTTGCCGCCTTTGCCATTTCGTTCTCATGGTTCTTGAGGTTGTCGTCGATTACAAGGTCCACATCTGCTGTGATGCCCATAAGCACCTTAAGCTGCAATTTTGCTATCTCAACGGCATTCTTGCCACTTACAACCGATGGCCATGCGCTGTTCTTCTGTACCTCGGCACTGATCTTGTCATACTCGCTTACGCGTCCTTGCTCGTACATCGCGTTCACGATGTTGAAGTTTGTCTCGGCAAGCTTGTAGTTCTCATTGAGTACATTGTATGAGTCCTGTGCAAGCATGAGCTGGTAGTATGCCTTTGTAACCTGGTTCACGAGGTCAATCTTTGAACCGCGGCTTTTCTCTACGGCAAGTTCCAGATCGCTCTTTGTGAGGCTCATGGTCTTGTATACTGCGGGTGCATAAAGTGGCAGAGATACCTGCAAAGCACCGTTCCAGGTGTTGGAGTCATCCATACCCATCTTGAAACTACCCATGCTGGTCTTGATTTCGGCAACCTTTATGTTGTAGGTCACTGTTCCGTTGAGGCTCACTGTGGGCAAAAGGTTCTGCCACGCTTCTGTCTTTGAAACCTCTTTCAACTCAATCTCTTTCTCTGCAACCTTCATTGTCGGGTTCTCGCTCAAGGCAAGATCAATGGCCTTGTCGAGTGTGAGGTGCATTGTAGGTGTGGTCTCCTGTGCTTGTGCTGTAACTGCAATGAGTGCCAGCAACGCTACCACTGTTCTAAATCGCATTTTCAGGTTCATAGTTGTTATTAATGATTTCGTTATTCTCTTTTTGTGAATTATTAAGGTACTCTTCAATGATTTCCTGCCCTTTGATAGTCGATATACCGCGCAGATAGAACAGGATAAGTGCTCGTCCCAGTTCATTCGGGGTATATTTGCTCAATTCATTCTCCTCATTCTTGAGGTTGGCCGTGAATATCGTTTCAAGGTCGCGGCGCAGAATGAAAATCAATACGTCAAAGTTGGCATCTTCGCGGAACAATCCCTGTTTGCGTCCCATCTCTACCCATGCAATGAACTTCTTGTCGTTTGCGTGGTTCTTCTCGGAGTGTAATTTTCTGATGTTGGGGTAACGTTCAAGGTCCTTGAAGAACTTTATGTTCACTCTTTTCAGGCTCTCAAAGTAGAGGGAGTAAATGGAAAGGATGATGTCAAGCACATGCTCGGCCTTGCGGATTCTTTCCTTTGCCTCCTTGCGTATCCAACTGTTGTGCATCTTGAGCGTCTCAAGCAACAGCTCTTCCTTGTCGGCGAACTGCTCGTAGATGGTACGTTTGGATATGGAAAGCTCCGATGCGATGTCATCCATCTTTACCTCCTTGATGCCTCTTGAGGTGAAAAGCTCAAGTGCCTTTCCGATGATTATGTTACGCACATCGTCCTTAGTGTGCTCTTCTTTTACCTTTATATGTTCCATTTCGTTTGCAAAGATACGGTGAAAACTTTTTGTGACAAAAAAGTTTTCTATATAATTGCGGAAAATTTTCGCTAATTAATATTTTTTAGCGAGTGTAAACGGGATGTGGCCGTGATTGTGAAAAATGTCGCAGTGAAAATGCGCACGTGAGTATTGTACGGTCGGTTTTCGCTTAGCAGTCCGGTGGCTGGAATTCAAAAAGAAGCGGCACGCTTTAGAAAGCGTGCCGCTGTCTGGTATCACTCCTCGAGCAGATGTTTCAGAAACTCGTTCATCTCTTCGTCGAAGCCTTCAAGCAGGTCTTCGCTCAGGATGAGAGTGTCATCATCCACAATGAGCAGGTCAACGATAGGCTGGTTGTCGTCATCGACAAGTACGAAAGAGTAGGGCTTGGCAATATTGAGGCTGTCGAATGCTCCGGCTTCGTGCATCTTGCTCAAGATGCTGCGGAGCTCTTTTTCGAATACTTCCTCATCATGTACCCCTTCCCACTCTATAATATGTACGCGCGCGAGTTCCTTGTCGTCATCTTCCATAATGGTGATGTCGCCGTTCTCGCCGTTTACCTTGATGAAGAAATCGGTTACTCTTGTCTCTTCTGCAGTGACAAAGTTCTTCGCCATCTTTGCGATGCTGTCCTGCAGACGTGTCTGTGTTTCTCTGCTCAGTGACATAATGCTTCTTTTTAAATGTTTCTGCCGCAGCAGTTCTTGAATTTCTTTCCGCTTCCGCATGGGCACGGGTCGTTGCGTCCTACAGTCTTGTTTACACGGATAGGTTCGCGTTTTACATTCTCGCGTGTGTCGTGTTGCGCTGCAGCCTGCTGGTTGGGATCGTTAAGGTCGACCTTGCTCTCGTTGTACTGCTGCTTGGGTCTGTTGGCCTTCGGGTCGGGTGCTACGTTCACATTGCCCTCCTGCTGTGTCTGTACGTCAAGCTGTCCTCGGGTGAGGATGGATACGGTCTGGTCGTTTATCTTGTTTATCATCTTGTCGAACAGGGTTACCGACTCCAGTTTGAATATCAACAGCGGGTCTTTCTGCTCGTAGCTTGCGTTCTGTACCGAGTGCTTCAGTTCGTCGAGGTCGCGCAGGTTCTCTTTCCATGCGTTGTCGATGGTGTGGAGCAGAATGGCCTTCTCGAAGCTCTTGATGATCTCCTTGCCCTTTGACTCGTATGCCAGTTTGGCATTTACGGGGATGTGGTACTTGTGGCGGCCGTCGGTGATGGGGACAATTATGCTCTTGTCCATCATCTCGGGGCGCTCCTTGTTGAGGAACTCGAAGAACGGATAAGCCTGGGCTGCCATGCGTTCTGTACGCTGCTTGAAGCTTGCCATTGCTGCTTCAAAACAGATTTCGGCTTTTTCCTCGGTATCCTTGCTGTTGAACTCCTGCTCGTTGAGCGGCAACTCTATTGCCATCTGGCGCAGAATCTCCAACTTCGCATCCTCGTACAGGAAGTTCTCTACAATATTGTAGCAACGGTCCCATATCATGTTCACGATATCCATGCCGATGCGCTCTCCCATGAGTGCGTGACGGCGTTTGGTGTATACTACTGTACGCTGTTTGTTCATGACGTCGTCATACTCAAGCAGGCGCTTACGTATACCGAAGTTATTCTCCTCGACCTTCTTCTGTGCACGTTCTATTGATTTTGAAATCATTGAGTGCTCAATCATGTCACCTTCCTTAAATCCCAGGCGGTCAAGTGTCTTTGCTATACGGTCGGAACCGAACAGACGCATGAGGTTGTCCTCAAGAGATACGTAGAATACAGATGAACCTGGGTCACCCTGACGTCCTGAACGTCCGCGCAGCTGACGGTCGACACGGCGTGACTCGTGGCGCTCGGTACCGATGATGGCAAGACCACCGGCATCGCGTACTTCCTTGCTCAACTTGATATCGGTACCACGGCCGGCCATGTTGGTGGCGATGGTAACTGTTCCCGAGAGACCAGCCTTTGCCACAATGTCGGCCTCCTTCTGGTGCAGTTTCGCATTGAGCACGTTGTGTGGTATCTTGCGTATTGTGAGCAAACGGCTCAAGAGCTCCGAGATTTCCACAGATGTGGTACCCACGAGCACCGGTCGTCCCTCCTTTACAAGTTTCTCAATCTCTTCGATTACCGCATTGTACTTCTCGCGCTTTGTCCTGTAGATGCGGTCGTTCATGTCGTTACGTGCTATAGGACGGTTTGTCGGTATGACAACTACGTCGAGCTTGTAGATATCCCAGAACTCGCCTGCCTCAGTCTCGGCTGTACCGGTCATACCGGCGAGCTTGTGGTACATGCGGAAGTAGTTCTGTAAAGTTATGGTTGCGAAGGTCTGTGATGCAGCCTCTACCTTTACACGCTCCTTGGCCTCGATTGCCTGGTGCAGACCGTCAGAGTAACGGCGGCCCTCCATTATACGGCCTGTCTGCTCATCGACAATCTTCACCTGTCCGTCCTCGGTGACAACATATTCAACGTCACGCTCGAACATGGTGTAGGCCTTGAGCAGCTGGTTGATGGTATGTACTCGTTCCGACTTGATGGCGTATTCTGTGAGCATCTGCTCTTTCTTGACGCTCTTCTCCTCGTTTGAGAGGGTCTGGTCGTTCTCAAGCTCTGACATTGCTGAAGCTATGTCGGGGAGAACGAAGAAGTTCGGGTCGGATGTGCTGCCCGAGATGAGCTCGATACCCTTGTCGGTGAGGTCCACGCTGTTCATCTTCTCTTCGATGACGAAGTATAGTGGCTCTACGGCTTCGGGCATACGTCTGTTGTTCTGCTCCATGTAATACTCCTCGGTCTTGAGCATACCCATCTTTACACCCTGCTCGCTGAGCAGCTTGATGAGCGGCTTGTTCTTAGGGAGTGCCTTGTGGCTACGGAACAGTGCAAGGTAACCGTTGGCAACTGTGTCCTTGTCGCTTGAATATATTTTCTCTCTTGCCTCGGCAAGGAGCTGTGTGGCGAGTTTCTTCTGTGCCTCGACAAGGCGCTCCACCAATGGGCGGTACTCCTCGAACATCTGGTCCTCATTGCGTGGAACCGGGCCTGAAATGATGAGCGGTGTACGTGCGTCGTCAATAAGTACGGAGTCCACCTCATCGACAATGGCATAGTTGTGCTGACGCTGTACCATGTCGCTTGGCTGTACTGCCATGTTGTCACGCAGGTAGTCGAAACCGAACTCGTTGTTTGTACCGAATGTGATGTCGGCAAGGTAAGCCTTGCGACGGGCGTCTGAGTTGGGCTGGTGCTTGTCGATGCAGTCCACGCTGAGGCCATGGAACATGTAGAGCGGTCCCATCCACTCCGAGTCACGCTTTGCAAGGTAGTCGTTGACTGTTACCACATGGACACCGTTGCCAGTGAGTGCGTTCAGGAACACGGGAAGGGTCGCTACAAGTGTCTTGCCTTCACCGGTTGCCATCTCGGCAATCTTTCCTTTATGGAGCACTGTACCACCGAACAGCTGTACATCGTAGTGTATCATGTTCCACACGGTGTCATTGCCGCCGGCCTGCCAATGGTTCTTGTATATTGCCTTGTCACCGTCGATTGTCACGAAATCGAACTTTACAGCGAGTTCGCGGTCAAAGTCATTTGCTGTCACTTCTACTGTCTCGTTCTCTGTAAAACGGCGTGCGCTGTCCTTTACAATGGCGAAAGCCTCGGGGAGAGCCTCGTCAAGAGCCTTGTCCAATGTCTCGAGAACCTCTTTCTCCAGTTTGTCAATCTGGTTGAAGATGCTCTCTCTCTTCTCGAGTTCAGTGTCTTCGATTGTTGCCTTGAGGGCTGCAATCTTTTCGCGCAGAGGGGCTGCGCTGCCCTGTATCTTCTCTTTGAGTGCTGCCGATGCTGCACGCAGTTCGTCGTTGCTCAATGCGGAAATCTTGGGGTAGACAGCCTTCACCTTGTTTACCCATGGCTGGATTTCGCGCATATCTCGGCTTGCCTTGTTGCCGAATAGCTTGCTTATAAATTCGTTAAAACCCATTATTGTGTATTATTTATTATTTCCTTAATTCTGAATGCGTATATGCGCACTAATTGCAAAGGTAGTTATAAAATACAAATTCTTATAATAAAAAAGAGAAAAACTCTATCTGTTGTCATTAAAATTGCAAAAAGTGTGCCATTGAACATGGATGTCATACATGGGATGTACCGTATGGCATTTTGGCATAAAAAACAGTGCGATTGTTGTGTTTTGTCACTCTTTTTCCTATCTTCGCAAAAAAATATTCCTATGAAAAAGATTTTATCGGGCCTTGTTGCTGTTCTTGCGTTGTTTGCAGTGTCATGCGGCTCAAATGAAAAAGTCTATTATGCGAGTGATTTCGGTATTGTTCCCGGGACAGGTGAGGACATGACGGCCAAGGTGGCATTTGCCATAGAGACAATAAAGACCGAGTGCAACGGCGAACCGGCAGTGCTGCTCTTTGAGGGCGGTGAGTACGATTTCTACCCCGACAGTGCCAATGTGCGCGAGTATTATATCAGCAACCACGACCAGGACAACCCCAAGAAGGTGGCAATCGTTCTCGAGGGGATGAAGAACTTTACTCTCAAGGGTAGTGACAGAGGAATGGATGCACTCCGTGCCGATTTTATGATGAACGGCCGCATGCTTCCCATTGCCATGGTGGATTGCGAGAACTGCACGCTTGACTTTATCGGCATTGATACGCGCTCGCCACAGATTACTCAGGTAGAGGTACTTGAGAACGATGTCGAGAACGGTTATATAACATACCGCATCGCTCCTTATGCAAACTACAGGATTGATGACGGCAATCTGGTTACATATGGCAGCAACTGGGAACTTGTTCCGCAGGCAGGCATTGCCTTTGACGGCGAGACAAGACATCTTGTCTATTGTACGAGCGACATTTGGGTGGGTGTAAGAGGCGTTGAGGAGATTGAGCCACGTGTTATCCGCGCTCCATGGCGTGATGCCCGTCTTGTGCCGGGTACGGTAATCGCAATGCGCTCCTATGCGCGCCCTACACCGGGAATCTTCGTGTCGGGTTGCAAGGATATCACAATAAAGAGTACCTCTGTGTATTATGCCGAGGGTATGGGCCTTCTTACTCAGGTTACCGAGAATATGACGCTTGAGCGTTTCATAGTCGGCAGGCGCAGCAATGAACGCTATTTCTCCACGCAGGCCGATGCAACGCACTTCTCGGGCTGCAAGGGAAAGATTGTTTCAACCGGCGGTATCTACGAGGGTATGATGGATGATGCAATCAATGTACACGGAACCTATCTGCGCGTTACTGAAAGATTGGATGACCATACTCTGGTAGGTCGTTATATGCATGGTCAGGCATACGGTTTCTATTGGGGCGGTGCGGGCGACAGCGTGCAGTTCGTGCGTTCCGATGTGATGGAGATTACCGAGGGTAACCGCATTGTGGAGATTGTTCCCTATGACAAGGAACAGATAGCCGGCTGCAAGGAATTCAAGATTAAGTTTGCCGCTCCTCTGCCCACTGACATAGCCAATGGCAGTTATGGAATAGAGAACCTTGAGTGGACACCCGAAGTTGTGTTCAGCGATAATGTCATCCGCAACAACCGTGCGCGTGGTACGCTTTTTAGCACTCCCAAGAGCACGTTGGTAGAGAGGAACTTCTTCGACCATACGTCGGGAACGGCAATCCTGCTCTGCGGCGATTGCAACGGCTGGTTCGAGACGGGTGCCTGCCGCGATGTGGTAATACGTGACAACCGCTTTGTGAATTCGCTCACAAACATGTTCCAGTTCACGAATGCAATAATATCAATCTACCCCGAGATTCCCGATCTCGCCGGCCAACAGAAATATTTCCATGGCGGCAATGGCAAAGGTGTTGTCATTGAGAACAATACATTCGAGACTTTTGATGCCCCCATTGTATATGCAAAGTCGCTTGACGGCCTTGTGTTCAAGGGGAACAAGGTTATTCAGAACAATGATTATGAGCCTTTCCACTGGAACAGGCACCGTTTCTTGCTTGAAAAGGTTACGAACGTAACAATAGAGGGCAATGATTTTCAGGGTGGATTTGACCCGGAGAAGGATGTCAAATACAACAATTGATGCAGTTGCTGCATAGATTCAGACAAGATATTTCGGGTATTGAACTTCCTGTAAGGTTCAATAATCCCTTCTACTATTCACCTCATCGGTTGTGCATGATTGCCGCCGATGAGGTGCGTGCAAATATGCTCGGCAGTGAGGCTGTTGCCGCAGAGGCTGCCAAAGGTAAGATGTTCGGTGTGCTGGTGGTGCGCGACAAGGAGGGGAATGTCGGTTATCTTGCTGCTTTCTCGGGGCTTTTCATGGGTAGCAACAATGTCGATGGCTTTGTGCCTCCTGTCTTCGACCTGCAAAATCCCGACGGCTATTTCAAACGTGAGGAGGCTGAGATTTCGGCAATCAACAGCAAAATAAAGGAGCTTGAGGCTTCTGCCGATTATGCTACGGCAAAGAGCGCTCTTGAAGCGGTCAAATGTGCAGCCGATGAGGCTTTGGACGGTATGCGTGCAGAGTTTGCCGCCAACAAAGCCGGGCGCGCGCAGATGCGAGCCGGAGGAGCGCTGACAGCCGATGATGAGGCTGCACTCATCAAGGCAAGTCAGTTCGAGAAAGCAGAGCTTAAACGCGCGCAACGTGCATGGCAAGCAAAGATTGTTGAAAAGGAAAATTTGTTAAAAATATTTACCGATAAAAAGGCTTTGTATGTTGCCGAAAGACGCCGTCGTTCAGCAGCTTTGCAGCAGTGGCTTTTCCGGCAGTTCGTGATGCAGAACGGACGTGGAGAGAAACGTACACTGCTCGATATTTTCAAGGAGCATCGTGGCTGTATTCCGCCTGCAGGGGCAGGGGAGTGTGCAGGTCCGAAACTGATGCAGTATGCCTATGCCAATTCGCTTCATCCGCTTGCATTGGCGGAGTTCTGGGTGGGTGAGTCACCTGTGGGCGAGGTTCGTCGTGACGGCTGTTTCTATGGTGCATGTAAAAGTAAATGCGAACCGATACTTACGTATATGTTGCAAGGGCTTGATGTTGAGGAGAACGCCCTTGAGCACGGTGGTGATATCAAGGCTTTGGAGGTTGTGTATGAAGACGAATGGCTTGTTGCTGTGAACAAACCGAGTGGGGTGCTCTCTGTGCCCGGTATTGTAGGAGGTACATCGGTGCAGCAGTGGCTGCGCGAAGAGTATCTTCGTTGTAATGAACTTTTTGTGGTTCATCGCCTCGATATGGCAACGTCGGGTGTGCTTGTCGCGGCAAAATCAATGGAGGTTTACAAGGCTATGCAGGCACTGTTCGCATCAAGAGATGTGAAAAAGGAGTATATAGCTTTGCTTGACGGGGTGCCGTCTGCTGATTCGGGCACAATAAGCCTGCCTCTTGCTGCTGATTATGATGCCCGTCCGCGTCAGAAGGTCGATTACCACAACGGCAAGGAGGCTGTGACACGTTACGATATTCTTGATGTTGTAGGCTACGATGGCAAACAGTGTGCTCTGGTTCGCTTTGAGCCTCTTACTGGGCGCACGCATCAGCTTCGTGTTCATTCTGCCTACAAGGACGGGCTCGACGTGCCCATCGTAGGCGATGCGCTTTATGGCAGGCTTGCCGACAGGCTCATGCTGCACGCCGCATCGCTCGAGTTCCGTCATCCTGTGACGGGTGAAAAAGTTTCTATTACTGCAAAAATCCATTTTTAAGTGAGTGTTGTGCGCTTTTGGCTTCGGGGTTTATAGGGTCCACGGGGTCTTTAGTGTTGCGCACTCCCTAAAGACTCTAAGGATTTTAAAGACCCAAAGGACCCTAGGGAATTCAGGGAATTCAATTTTTTGTTAATTTTTGTTGTATTTTGCTTTAATAATTATATATTTACAAAATAATTGATATAATGGCTATTTGTGTGGCTTTTGGAATATTCTATAATTTAACTTAATAATTAACCTTTTATGAAAATCAAATCACTGATTCTTTCGGCGTTGTCTGCACTATTCATTTGTGCGGGTGCAAATGCCCAGAGTGACTACTATGTAGTCCACGGTGCTGACGAGAACGTGACCCATGGTATACACTACCCGATAGCGGTAGGTATCGTAGGTACACACAGTGCTCAGCAGCAGGTAAACAATATTGCTTCGGCACCACGTTGTGCGGCGTACTTTGACAAGACTGACAATGTCTTTGATGTAAAGCGTGGTGAGACTGTCACTCCTCTCATCACCATCAACGGTTCATGGATGCACGGTTATGTGTTCGTTGACTGGGATAACAGCAAGCAGTTCGAGGTGAACCTCGAAGGCGATGGTCCTTACACAAAGGGTGAGGGCAACGAGCTTATGTGCTGGTCGCTCTATGGCAAGAATACCAACGGCGATACAGGCTGGAACAGTGCCGGAATCTATCAGGCAAACGGTGATGTGCTTGCTCCGGGCTCATTCAATGTGCCTACTGATGTTGAGGACGGTGCTGTGTTCCGTATGCGTTACGCAGTAATGTGGAACTGTATTGACCCGTCAGGTAACTATGCTAACTTCATCAGTGACGGTGGTTCTATCATAGACGTTATGCTCAAGGTGAGCGGTGATGCCGGTGACATTGAGGTAAGCTATCCTATTGATGAGTACGATGAACCACGCGTGGGTACAACTCCTGATGAGGCTTCTTGGAATGCACTTCCCGATGGCTTGAACGCTACATGGGCTTCGCGCGACGTTCACTACAAACTTCACGAGGTACCACAGGTTACCCAGAAGGACGAGGCTACCATCAACGCATGGAAGGGCGAGCGCGCCAACATCCAGGCTGTCCTCTACAGCAAGAGTGACCAGGGCACAATGACTGTGCGCATGACAGAGTGGAAGAAAGACGGTGTCTCTACCGGTATCAACGGCGGTGACGCACGCTTTGTAAACTATGTGATCACCGATGATTATGTAGCTTGTGGAAATCACCCGATGACATTGCCACAGTGGCTTGTTGCCGATGTCATTGACCAGGATAAGCCACATGCAGTCCCTGCAATGGAGACACGTCCCGTGTGGTGTACAATCGAGGTTCCCCGCGACGCCGAGGCCGGTGAGTATACAACAGCACTTGAGGTTGTTGATGCCGACGGCAATGTGGTGAAGAGCCTTGCTCTGAACATTGTTGTCGATTCTCACTCACTGCCGACAGTTGCCGACCAGAAATTCCACCTCGACTTCTGGCAGCAGCCATATTCGGTTAGCCGTTACTATCAGGTAGAGCGTTGGAGCGATGAGCACCTCGAGGCTCTGCGTCCTTACCTTGCGGCTCTGGGCCGTGCCGGTCAGCGCGTGGTGACTGCAATCCTCTTCTACGAGCCATGGGGCGAGCAGACACATGACCTGTTTGATCCTATGATTGAGACTATAAGGCTTGCCGACGGTACATGGGAATATGATTATGCCGTTTTCGATGCATACGTTGAGCTTTGCGCAGAGTATGGTATCGACAAGCAGATAAACTGCTTCAGCATGTTGCCATGGGACATGAGCTTCCGTTACTTTGATGATGAGGCCGGTGAATATAAGGTTCTTTCAACAAATTACTCATCTACAGAGTATAAGAATCTGTGGACAAACTTCCTTACGTCATTCAAGGCTCACTTGATTGAGAAAGGTTGGTTCGAGAAGACCTGCATCGCTGTTGATGAACGTGGCGAGGATGCTATGCTAAAGGCATACAACATTGCCAATGGGCTTGGTTTCAAGATGGCTTTGGCGGGTAACTACCACAGTTCACTTTGCAATATATTGCATGACAAGTGCGTCCAGCTCGGTCAGGAGCACCTCTTTACAGCAAATCAGCTTGCAAGCCGCAAGGCTAAGGGGCAGGTGACCACTTTCTACACAAGCTGCGCAAACAGCGAGCCTAACATCTACAGTAATTCATTCCCTGCAGAGGCTGCATATCTGCCAATCTATGCTGCAGCAATGAACCTTGACGGTTATCTGCACTGGGCATGGATCAACTGGGATGAGCATCCTCTCACCGATACACGTTTCCGCAAGTTCGGTGCAGGCGATACTTATTGCTACTATCCGGGTAACCGTTCAAGCGTACGTTTCGAGCGCCTTATCGAGGGTATACACCAGTACGAGAAGATCCAGATCCTGCGTGAGGAGTACAAGGACAATGCCGAGAAACTTGCAGCATTGAATGCTCTCCTCGGACGCTTTACAGGATCAATCGCAGGTGAGGATTGTGCAGCAGTTGTGAATGACCTTGAGGATTTCCTCAACGGCAAAGAGGTAGAGATTCCCGAGGCAAAGGATGTTACGACAGGTTATTATCACCTTGTGAGCAAGGCTACTGCACGTACCGAGCACCTCTACAACAATGCTCTTCTCAACGGCAATAGCATGCGCTTTACACTCCAGTCAAATTCAATGGTAAATACCAACAATGGTATCTGGTACATTGAGGTAAAGGACAACAATAAGCTCGGTATCAAGAATGGCGACGGTAACAATATTGTTGCCGGTGCAAACTGGGGCGGTTCTATTGCTGGTTCATACAGCGAACTTACCATCGGTTCCACAAATGATGTGGGCGAGTACCGCTACTATTACTTCACCGAGGCACTGAACTGTACCAACGGTGGCGCTAACTTCAAGCTGAGTGGTGTTGACTTCCTCACTACATGGACCGACGGCGGCCCATCTGCAGATGATAACCAGTGGCGTTTCGAGCAAGTGGACATGGAGGGAATGAGCGTGTTCGAGGTTGTCATCGAGAATAACCCTGATGTATATGTTACATATACCAACGGCGCAACAGTGGAGAATGCTTTCAACGGTGGTTTCTTCATCACTTCAACCCCTATCACAAGCGACAAGCTCTCTGTTTCTATGGTAGGAAACACACTCAACGGTGCCGACATTACAGTCGATGGCAACACCATCAAGGTCACAAACATCGATGCAGCAGCAGTTCCAGTAAAGCAGGACCTCTACAATACAAGTAAGGGTGACGGTGTCATTCCGCCATACCGTATCCCCGGTATCACAACGGCAAGCAACGGCCGTCTTATCACAGCTGCCGCACGTCTTGTATGCGGAACTGACCCCGGTTACGGTCAGGTAGACGTGGTATGCCGTACAAGTGACGACAATGGTGAGACTTGGAGCGACATGATTGATGTAGCTGTGGGTACAGGCAAGACTTCTGCCACAGTAAACTACTTTGATACAGCTTTCGGTGACCCTGCAATCGTGGCAGACCGTACAAGTGACGAGGTACTTGTTATTGCAGTTGCCGGATGTACAGTTTACGGCAATGGCAATACAACACGCCAGAATCCTAATATGATTGCTACAATCCACAGTAAGGACAACGGCGAGACATGGGAAAAGCCAGTTGATGTAACCGAGCAGATTTATAGTCTTTTCGATGAGGGAAACCCTATTCAGGCAGCTTTTGTTGGCGGTGGTAAGGTGTTCCAGAGCCGTATAGTCAAGAAGGATAAGTATTACCGTCTGTACGCAGCCATGTGTGCACGTCCTAACGGTAACCGTGTAATCTATTCCGATGACTTCGGCCGCACATGGCAGGCTCTCGGCGGTGCATCGGCTCTGCCTGTCCCAGGTGGTGACGAGCCCAAGTGCGAGGAGATGCCCGACGGCCGTGTAATCGTGTCAAGCCGTGTAGGCGGTGGACGTATCTACAACATCTACACCTACAGCAACACCCTTGAGGGTGAGGGCGAGTGGAGTACATCAGTAAAGAGTACATTCGCAGGCTCAGGCCTCACACCCGGCGGTAACTCAACAAACGGTGAAATCCTCATCGTTCCTGTAAAGCGTAACAGCGACAACAAGGAGATGTACCTTGCGCTCCAGTCACTGCCTACAGGTAGCGGCCGTACAAACGTGGGTATCTTCTATAAGGAGTTGACCGATATGACCGACCTCAACAGCGTTGCAAACTTCGCTATCGATTGGAACGGCTTCTATCAGGTGAGCAACACTGCATCGGCTTACAGTTCAATGGACCTCCAGGCCGACAACAGAATCGGTTTCATCTACGAGGAGACACTGACAGGCTTCGGTAAACGCAATAACCCTGTATCAACCAGTTTCCCGACAGGTGCAGGTCAGCATAACTTCGACGGCTTCGACAACCTTTATGTTGCATATGAACTCGAGTACATCACCGACGGTGAATACAGCATCAAACGCGATGTAGATCGTCGTGCGTTCCTTCAGGATTACTTTACAGCAGTTGTTGAGGAAGCAGCCGTGTCAGAGACATTGCAGGCAAACGTTGCTGCTGCCCTTGCTGCATTGAGCGAGGAGCCTACGACAGCCGAGGTTGACGCAATCTATGCACTCCTTGCAGGTGAGGAGCCTGCGGACAAGTGGGACGGCAAGATGCTTACCTTCACCAACGTTCAGCAGAGCGGTAAGGAGTATGTGCTTTACATTGACGATAACAACAAACTGAATGTCAGCACCTCTACAGCCGAGGAACTCGGTGAGGCAGCGCAGTTCGTATGTAAGAAAGAGGAGAGCGGCAAGTACAGCTTCTACAACGAGGCAAAGAAGCTTTATATGATTTGGCGTGCCGGCAAGAATTACGGCTATAACGACAACGCCGGTACTCTCGACACATATAACGCTACATACTGCGACTGGAGCATCAATGACGCCAGCACAACAGTTGCCGACACATATTACATTGTAAGCAAACGTGCTGATGGTACAACCGACGGTTCTATTGTCATTATGTCTGCCACTGGCGCTTTTGACTCCTTTTCAAATGCTATCGGCTATGCAAGCAACTACAGTAATCTCTTTCGCATCAGCGTAGCAGATATCGATACCGGCATTGATGAGGTGAAAGGTCAAAACGTAAATGTGAAAACTATCTTTGACCTACAAGGTAGGAAGGTAGAAAAGCCGACCAAAGGAATTTATATTATCAATGGCAAAAAGGTCTTGATCAAGTAACTTTACAGAATGATCAACTATAATCAAAGAACTCCAAGTTTAGACAATGCCGGCAGCATCTTGTCAAGCGAAGTATAGCCTTAGGTTATACCGCTTGGGTTGCGGAAAGACGGCATTGTCAAAATGTAAATGTGAAAACTGTCTATGACCTTCAGGGCCGTAAGGTAGAGAATCCTTCAAAGGGTATCTACGTTATCAATGGCAAGAAAGTGCTGATTAAGTGAGAGCAATGATTAATAAGTTTACTTGATTAAGCATTGCCGAGCGCAAGGCAGTTGCGCGAAGCGAAGGTTCTTGTAAAGTAACAAAGTATTGGTAATACAATAATTACCATTGATAATTGACACAAATTCCTCCAGCGACACCGTCGCTGGAGGAATTTGTGTTGTATGGGACCATTTAATGTCAATTATTGTGGAACTGCATGTGAAGACAATCTCTATTTACACAAAATTATGGATAGTCCCTATAAGTTTATGCAGACGAAAGAAAATTATCATCATTATCTTTTCGTCTGCATTTCTTTTTGTACCTTTGTTCCATCAAGAGTTATCACATTGAAGCATAACAATGAAGAACTCAGAAATACGAACGGTTGCTATCTCGTTACCCAATTTCCATGCAACCCGAATAACCGTTTAATTCTAAGATAATTGCAAATTCAATAAAAAGCAATCGTTATGAAAACATTTTCTTTAATAGTGTGTATGGTCATGTCATT
>CALCEC010000047.1 GCA_937900095.1 uncultured Bacteroidales bacterium
CATATCCCTCGGGAGAGACAAGCTCCACATAGAGCACACGGCTGTGGTTGGTGGCACGGTCATCGCTGTGGCTGGTGACATAGGCCTTGAACCACATTGTCTCGCCAAGATAATATGAGGTGTTGTCGAAGTGCAGATAGACGCGCTCCTGGGGCAAGGCACGGCCTACCAACAGCGCGCGCAAGGCTGCGCTGTCTGTGGGAGTGTAACGCTGTGCCATTGCGCCGGACACCGCTCCGACAACAAGTGACATAATGACGAATAACCATTTAACAAATGGGATGTTTTTCATTGCGCAAGAGGCTTTTATACAAATGAACCCAAATAAATATAATTATCAAACAATACAATAGTATTGCTGTTGCTTATTATGATTATTTGTCCTTTTTTTACTCTGCTATCGGCATTGTCCCGAATTCGAGGCTGAAGCCTGTGGCGCGTTGCAGTTCTACCCAGGCAGCTGCCTTGCCGAACTGTGCCTCGATGTACTGGCGGCGCATCTCGCTCTCGTCGCGCTCAACGATAAGGTAGTCAATGAATGGTATCTCGCCGAGCTCGTATGCTTTCTTCTTGCCCTCGACAACGGTGCGCATGTCACCTAACATCTTGCCCGAGAATGTCTCTGTCTGCTTCACTGCATAGCGGAAATTGTTGTATGCCTGCATCACGTCGGCCTTGACTACCATACGTGCCTCCTCGACATCGATGTTGGCCTGACGGGTGAGTATCTCGTCGGCTATGCGTGCGCCTTTGTTCAGGTTCGAGAACTTGAGCGGCACGGCAATACCGGCCTTCAGGGTCATGAAGTCGGGGTCGGACATGTTGTATGTGGCACCGATGACTGCGTTGAGCTCGGGGCGGCGCTGTGCCTTGTTGAACTTCTGCAGGGCTTCCGCCACGTCGGCACGGCTCAGCGCGACTATGATATCGGCACGGTGCTCAAGGGCGTTGCTGATATAGTTCTCTATCGGTGCTGCCTGTTCGCTTATCTCCAATGTGCCGTTACCGCGCAGTGCCTCGGCGCCGTCGAGGTTGCCCATATAATAACCTAACTTGATTGCTGTGTTGTTGCATGCGGCCTCGGCCTCGAGCATGGTGTTGCGTGCGATGCCCATTGCCATCCGGCTCTCTAACCATCCGCTCTCGGCAATCTCGCCGCGCAGATAACGGAGGCTATCGTTGCCGGCAATCTCCTGCAGGTCGTTCAGTATCTCTTTTGTCTCGGCAAGCAGCATGTTTGCCTTAATGTGCTCAAGGTATGCTATTGTGGCATCGGCACGGAAATTGCGCATATACTCCTCGAAGAGTGCCACCGTGAGCTTGCGCTCGCTGTCGGCCATCTGCATGCGGTTCTTGCGCACACCAAAGGTGAAGGTTTTGCTCAGTTCCACCTCAATGCCCTGTCCCAGGCCCTTGTCCCAGTCCTCGTTGTTGCTGTATGTGACACCGATGGTGGGGTCGTTGAACACCTTTGAGGCTTTGAGCTGTGCCTCGGCAATGTCAATGTCGAGTTTTCTGGCTGTGAGCGCCACATTGCCCTCCATGACCTTCTGCATGTACTCGCCGTAGGATATCTCCTGTGCTGTAGCTGTTGTCGCGATTAAAGCTAAGATGAAAATTATCTTTTTCATTTTTTGTTTGCGAATTAGTATCAAATAATTGTCCTTGCAATAAACTATTAGGTGCTATTATCTTAAATGCAGTAATCATTGATTGTTATCTCCACAAGGCTGTAACCCCATTTTTGCGGCGCACTCTATGATGTATTCTTTTGCTGCATCGTGCTCGTTGGGGATGATGCCGTCGAGGATGGCATCCTTGACAGCGCTCTTCAGACGGCCTACCTCGGCGCAGGGCCCAAGGTTGAACAACTGCATTATCTCCTCGCCGTTGACAGGGGGCTGGAAGTTGCGTATGCGGTCTTTCTCCTCGATGTCCTTGAGTTTCTGGCGCACAATCTGGAAGTTGTTGAGGAACTGTTTCTTGCGCACCTCGTTCTTTGATGTTATGTCGGCCTCGCACAGCATCATCAGATCGTCGATGTCGTCACCGGCATCAAAGAGCAGACGGCGCACGGCAGAGTCGGTCACCTCGTCATCGGCAATGGCTATGGGGCGCATGTGCAGAGATACGAGCTTCGCAACATACTTCATCTTCTCGTTCTGCGGCATCTTGTAGTCACGGAAGAGCCTGAGTGTCATCTTCTCGCCAACGATATTATGGTTGTGGAAAGTCCACTTCATCACCGGGTCCCAACGCTTTGTCTTGGGCTTGCCTATGTCGTGCAGCAGGGCTGCCCAGCGGAGCCACAGGTTGTCGGTCTTTTTTGCGATGTTGTCAAGTACCTCGAGTGTGTGGTAGAACATCTCCTTGTGGCTGTAGCCCCCTCGTGTCTCCACACCCTGCATGGCTGTGAGCTGCGGGAAGATGAGCTCCAGCAACCCGCAACGGTCAAGCTCTATGAAGCCTTTGGAAGGGGTGGGGGAGAGCATTATCTTGTTGAGCTCGTCGTTGATTCTCTCGCGTGATATTATCTTTATCCTCTCCTTGTTGTCGCAGAGGGCCTGGAATGTCTCGTCCTCGATGTAAAAGTTCAGCTGTGTGGCGAAGCGTACGCAGCGCATCATGCGCAAAGGGTCGTCGCTGAAGGTTATGCCGGGCTCAAGGGGGGTGCTGATGATGCGGTCCTCAAGGTCGAGCATGCCGTCGAACGGGTCGACAAGTTCACCGAACCTGTCGGCATTGAGGCAGATGGCCATGGCGTTGATTGTGAAGTCGCGGCGGTTCTGGTCATCTTCCAGTGTGCCGTCCTCCACAATGGGGTTACGCGAGTCGTGGCTGTAACTCTCCTTGCGTGCCCCCACGAACTCAATCTCATGGCTGCCGTATTTCACCTGCGCAGTGCCGAAGTTGGCATACACCGACAGGTGTGCGCCGCGTCCGAGCTTCTTGCTGAAGGCGCGTGCCATTTCAATGCCTTTGCCCACCACAACAACGTCGATGTCTGTCGATGGACGCTCCAGGAATATGTCGCGCACGTATCCGCCCACAACATAGCACTCCATCTTCAGCGCATCGGCCGTCTCGCTTATCTTGCGGAAGATGGGGGTGTCAAGCAACTTGCATAATTCCTCTCGTGTCGGTTTGTACATATATTTATATCATGTTCGGTCGTGCCATTCTGTTCGGCATCACTCGGATGTCATAAAGCAAACAGTAGATTTCCCGTCGTTACGCTCTGTGGTAATGGCACGTCGGTTGTTCATTTATCGTGTAAAGATACTCATTTTAGTTCTATTAACGAAAGGGCTGTTGTTAAAAACATACAATTATCGTGTGAGGACCAAAAAAATAAGCTCCTTTGGCGTCGGAAAGGATAATTAGTTGTACTTTTGTTGTACTTAAACATGACATTTGCTATGAAAAAGACAATTTATATTGCGGCTCTTTTGTTAGGTGTGGGATTGTTATGCTCTTGCGAAAACAGCGTGGAGCAACCGGCAAAGAATGTGCTCGCTGTAGTACAGAGTGAGTATGAGGCGGGCAACTACAACAAGGCAAAGGCGCTTATCGACAGCATCAAGAGCGCTCATCCAAAGGCTTATAAGACATTGCGTGAGGCTGAGGCTATGCGCCGCAAGGTGCTGCTCAAGGAGAAGGAGCGCGATGTGGCATACTTCGAGAAAGAACTCAAGGAACTTGAGGCACGTCGAGATGCGATGCTGTCGGCTTTCGAGTACAGCAAGAACGCGAAGTATCAGGATGTGGGTGTCTACTCCCTTCCCTCACAGGCGATATCGGCAAATGTGTTCAACAACTATCTGCGTGCGACAGTAAACGAGTATGGCGAAGCGTTCATAACATCCTACTACCGTGGAAAGCGTATAGGCTACAAAGAGGTAAAGGTGGGTTGCGGCGATGTATATGTCACAGCCTCGAATTCAATCTATTCGTGGAGCGGCAAGGAGTACGGAGTGTATGTCGAGCGCCGCGATTTCAAGCACAGCGACGATGGCGGAATGATGGATTTCATAGCATCGGCACAGGGGAGTGTTACAGTGGAGCTGATAGGTGATGATTCAAAGTTCAGCTATGAACTGCGCCAGGCCGATGTTGAAGCGATAGCCAAAGTACTGGAACTCTCCGACGTGCTACGTTCGATAGTGGAGTGCCGTGATATGCTTGACACCGCACGTTTCTCTTTGGACTTCCTGCTCAAAGGCGAACAACGCCTCCAGAAAGATTCTGTAACGATGAACGGTGAAGGGTTAAGGGATTAAGGAGTTCCAGCTTTCGGTTTTCACATTTAACACCACTTTGTGGAATTGAAACTTGGCTACACTCGCTGTGCAATTGCAAGCAAGCTTGTATTGCGCTCGTTTGCACAAGTTTTCCGTTTTCAGTTCAAAAGGCTATTGTCTTCCTGTGTTAGGGAGACGAGCAACGGAGTTGCGGAGAGGGTCGAATTAGCCGTTTGAATGGCTCCCACTATAGACCCTAAAGACCTTATAACTTTGGCGTCAAACACAAACAGCTGCTCCCCTTGTTTGTAATCAAGGGGAGCTCCGCGAAGCGG
>CALCEC010000048.1 GCA_937900095.1 uncultured Bacteroidales bacterium
CCTAAAAAGAATTATATAAGTACAATATTACCCACACTAAATTTCTACTGAGCCGGGGTCAAGGTTCTTTGCAAGCAAAGCGACTGCGTCGATTACGAGTCCCGTACGCACCGCAAAACGAGTTCCAAAGAAATTTGGGACTCTTTTTTGTTTTATATCCCTTTAAGCCGTATCTTTGAATCTAAAAGGTTCATTACGATGCAACACACAGAACAGCCTAAAAGAATCTCATACCTTGACGCATTGAGAGGATTCACAATGATATTGGTAGTTGTTTCGCACGTTGCGAAGTTTCTTGACGTGGAGACACTTTCCCCGGGCAGTCTCCATTACTATTTCAATCACTTCCGCATGCCGCTTTTCTTTTTCATAAGCGGATTCGTCTTTTACAAGGCCGGTTTTGTATGGAACAGGGTAAACATAAAGAAATTCCTATGCAAGAAAGTCACGGTACAGGTCATCTCCCCGCTCATATTTCTTGTATGCTATGTACATTACATAGACTTCTCCCTTCGGGAGGCTCTCTTAGACAACTTCAAGGCCGGATATTGGTTCACATTCACCCTATTCGAATATTTCCTGCTGTATATCGCTACAAGGAAGATATCCGATCTCTTCGGCGCCGAAGAGAACAAAGCCATTATAGCAATGTCTCTCATGGGCTTGTTTCTTTACCTTTTCCCCAAACAATGGTTGTGCTCGGAAAGCTTGCCTCCATTCGTATCAGACACACTTGGGCTCCTTGGCGCAACCCGCATGATGTATTTCATATTTTTCGTGTCAGGAACATGGGTGAGGAAAAACTTTAGCACAGCCGAAAATATATTGGACAAATCGCACCTGACAACATACGCTGTAATAATATTCTTTACTACAAGCATATTCTTTGACATACACACTTTTAATCCTTATTTACAGAAAATCACCAGCCTGTTGTTATCTCTGTGCGGAATAATAATCATATTCAGCCTTTTCAGAAAACACGGATCATTATTTTCAACAGACAACCCGGCATCTTCACTCTTAAAATTCATAGGCAGAAGAACTCTCGACATATATTTGCTACACAGTTTCTTCATAAACTTCAGACTGCCGGAACAATTGCTCTCCATCATCCACAACAACCCATTATTGGAATTTACAGTATCGCTTTTATTGACCGCAATAACAATAACAGCATGTCTTGCTGTAAGCGCTGCACTGAGGACCAGCGACGCTCTGGCACACTTCCTTTTTGGCGCACCCAAAAAACAGAAACAATAAAAGAGAGAAGCCAAAGAGCCGGCACACACTGCCTACGGGCTACAGAAATAGAGCAACAGCATTGGATTACAGGCATAAAAAAACGGCCCCTCTCTTGAGGAGTCGTTCATCATCAAAACAGAACGCGAATCACTTCGCAGACTTCTTCGCTGCTTTCTCTGCCTCCTTGGCAGCCTTCCTAGCCTCCTTGGCAGCCTTCTTCTCAGCTTTCAGTCTGGCCTTGGCAGCCTTCTCGCTCAACGCAGCCTTTCCAGGAGCTCCCTTTGCGCCTGCAGCCTTTGCACCAGCGGCCTTGGGACCGGCATAATCCTTTGCGCCCATTGCACCTGCAGCCTTTGCACCTGCAGCCTTTACAGCAGCTTTAGGACCTGCTGCATCTGCTGTGCCTTTTGCACCTGCAGCCTTGGGACCCGCACCCTTCACTGCAGCCTTGGGGCCTGCAAGATTCTTCGCACCTTTCTCGCCTGCACCCTTTACAGCCTCCTTTACAGCAGCCTTAGGACCTGCCTCTCTGACAGCCTCTTTCTTGGCACCTTTCACAGCCTCTTTCTTGGCTCCTTTTACCGCTTCCTTAACTGCCTCTTTCTTTGCAGCAACAACACCGTCGTTTGCATCCTGAGCGTTTGCAGTAAAGCCCAGAGCAACGAACAACATCAATACAAAAAATTTTGCTTTCATTGTTTAGAAAAATTATGTTAAAAAATGTTTCCCTCAAAACGAGCCGCAAAATTAGTGATTAATACCTATATAACAAAATTTTTTCGCGAAAATCTTTCATTTTCCTATTTATATTGCCTTGAAGATGAATAAAAAGAAGCAAAACAGCAATAAATAAGCGTCTGCACAGAAAAAAAATTGACACACAGCGTGTTAAAAAAATTCACTACATGGAAAATTGACTAATCAAGCACGACAAGGAATGTGACGCGCTCGTCACTGTTCTGCGAAAGACTGAGACTACCGCCATGCAGACGGATTATCTGCTTTGAGACAGCAAGGCCTATTCCAGACCCATCCTGCTTTGTGGTAAAGAACGGAGTGAAAATATTTGCCGCCACGTCGGCCGGGATTGCTCCGCCGCTATTGCTAACCTCAATGTGTACCCGCTCGTCGGGTGCAATGTGTGAGCGCAACTCGACCCACTGCCCGCTGCCACTCTGCACACAAGCCTCTACAGCATTCTTTACAAGATTTACAATAACCTGCAATAGTTGCCCCTTGTCGGCATATATCATGGTATCGGCAGGTTCAACAGCAATAGACATCTGTACATTTCCGTCCTTAATGAGTGCACAAGCCTCATTGAGGAGTTCAAGGAGATAGAATGGAGCCTTTCTGGGCGGCGGAATGCGCGTTACCGAACGGAACGAATCGACAAACTGCATAAGCCTGTCACTTGTACTGTGAATGGTCTCAAGCCCCTGCTGTATAACCTCTGCGTTATCCATGTTGTGTAGCAGAGTACTGCTTATGGATGTCACAGGGGCAAGGGAATTCATTATCTCGTGAGTAAGTATGCGCGTAAGTTTCTCCCAAGCAAGGCCCTCCTGAGTATCGAGTTCCCTGTTAATGTTCTCTATTGAAATTACACGCATAATATGCCCCCCATACTTCATCGACGAGCAGTTAAGAAGAAGGTTCACATCACCGCTTTCCGTCGCAACACGCACACTCTTCTGCTCCAATGGAGCAATGGCAAGCAGTGTATCAGCAAGATCGGGAGATATCTGACGTAGCCTCTCTACGTGACTGAGCATAGGCACTCCCAACAGATTCATTGCCATACCGTTATACTGCTTTACGGTTCCGTTTTCAAGCAGGATAAGAATACCGATATTGGCGCACTCTATGAGTGCTTCAAAAAACTTCTCCTTATCTGCCGCCTTTGTCTTGGCATCATCAAGCACCTCCTTAATCCTGTTAAGCGAATAGTTGACAACAGCATTTTTGGTGCGCAACGGGTTCTCTACAAACCGGAACGAGAAGTCATTACTACGTACAGCGCTGAATACAAACTCAAGATTCTTGACTATAGTACTATAGACATTCGCGAGCTTGTATGCAAGAACAGCAATCAAAACAACCACAGGGAAGAGGAAACCATGACGTCCACTCGCAAGGAGCCACCCCATAAGCACGCTCGCTGCCACCAACAGGGCTACGAGCGACAACGGTCTCAAAATGGGTAGCCTACGTTCCGTCATAAGCCGTATCGTTTGATTTTATTGTACAATGTCTGGCGCGTTACACCCAGGCGCTGTGCCACCATAGAGAGATTACCGCCACACAACTCTATAGCCTCGGCAATGGCAGCACGTTCCATATCTTCAAGCGTGGAGGCCACATTACGTACCTGCCCCTTTGGAACATGAATCTGAAGATGTTCCGGCAATATCTCACCCCCGTCACACATGATGACAGCCTTCTCCATTATATTCTGCAACTCACGTATGTTACCCTCAAAAGAATGTGCCGTAAGCTTTGCGGCAGCCTCCTGCGATATATCAAGCAACTCCTTGCCGTACTTCTCGCAATAATGTTTGAGGAATATATTTGCGAGAGGCACGATATCTACCGCACGTTTCCTCAGCGGTGGAAGATTTATATGTATGGTATTTATACGGTAGAGAAGGTCCTGACGGAACTCGCCTTTCTCAACCATCGCGAACAGATTGCAGTTGGTTGCCGCCACAAGACGTATATCTATTTCCTTTGGGACATTACCGCCTATCGGAGTCACCATACGGTTCTGCAATGCCACCAGCATCTTCGCCTGCAAGTGCAACGGCAGGTTACCGATCTCATCCATGAACAGTGTGGAACCGTTTGCTGCAACCATCTTGCCGTCGCGGTCACCGTATGCATCAGTGAAGGCACCCTTCTTATGGCCGAAGAGCTCACTCTCGAACAGAGGTTCAGGTATCGCACCCATATCAAGGGAGACCATCTCCTTGCCGGCACGTGTCGACAGACGGTGTATCTCGCGAGCGAGCAGCTCCTTTCCCGTTCCGTTCTCTCCTGTTATGAGGACGTTGGCATCAGTTGCAGCCACACGCTCCACCACAGTGCGGATGTGCGCCATTTCGGAACTCGTTCCCCAAAACATCGGCACCTCCTTACGCACAGGCTTCACCGTCTTCTTGCCCTTCTCCTTGCAGCTGTTCAGGGCATTCGTCAGCGTCTCAATAAGTTTTTCGTTGTTCCACGGCTTCACCACGAAGTCGGATGCGCCGTGCTTCATGGCCTTAACGGCAAGGTCAATATCGGCATACGCGGTAAAGAGCACCACCCTCAACTGCGGGAATTTTGCCTTGGCCTCCTTTAGCCAGAATATACCTTCATTGCCAGTGTTGATTCCTGCATTGAAGTTCATGTCGAGCAACAGCACGTCGGGTTGCTCGGCAGCTATCGTAGAAAGCAATGTCGTTGGCGAAGAGAGTGTCACCACCTTCGCAAAATAACCGTCGGCCAGCAGTTTCACTGCCGACAGAATGTTTCTGTTGTCATCTACAATAAGTAATGTCCCTTTCTTTGCCATAGCGCGAAGTTAATAATAATTATCAGAAACAGAACTAATCAGAACCTTAATTTGACTTTACCACATCTGCCGGGTTCTCCGTTGCGACCTTCCACGAACGCAAGGTAACCAGCAATGCTGTCAACAATGCCACAATAACAAGCACTGCAAGCGGTAGCCACAATGAGAGTTCTATGCGGTTCACGAACTGCTCAAGCCAGTTGCTTGCAATAACCCACGCCACAGGCGCTGCAACGGCAAAGCAGACAGCCACGATGAGCAGATAACGGCGATTGAACATTGCCACCACACTGCCCGACGACGCACCGTAGACCTTGCGTACGGCAATCTCGCTACGGCGGTGCTGTGTCTCGAAGAGCACAATGCCGAACACACCCATCAACGATATTACAACAGCAATGAGCGCAAAGAGAGAAATCATTACAGTCTGCTTCTTGGTATCACCATAGACCTTTGCAATGGCGTCGTTCACAAATTCAATCTTGGGTTCACTGCTGTTGGGCTCAATATTCCTGGCAGCCTGTCTTATGTCATTGCAAACAGCCTCAACATCCACATTCCTGTTCAATCGCACATAATATGTACCGTTGACATAATTGTGATTACCGAGAAGCAAAGTATTCTCGTTAGGGCTATTGGCACCCATAAGATTTATATGCGGTATTATACCTATAATATCCATACCGCTCCACTTGTCCCCGATACCAAGCCCTGTGGCCTCGGCAGTATAATCGGTTATCAGATACCCGTTCCTCTCTTTTGTTATTCCTTCCCCTGCGATTAGCGGGACACCGAACACATCGGTAAAGTTATGCCTGACAAACCATATACTCATCTCTACTTCTACATCATCTATCGTACGGGCCTGACACGAGTGACTGTTTCCAAAAAGCGGATGAGCCGATGATGTCACAGCTGCCACACTCGGGATTTTCTCAAGTTCCTCTATAAAAAGTCCTTCCTTTGACGAAAGGTCATAACAGTTTACCTCAAGGATATTTTCACGCTCTATGCCCACATTGTAGCGGATCATGTGGCTGTACTGCAATGAGAACACAAATGCAAGCATCATAAGCACCATTGACACAATGAACTGCAACGACACAAGCCCCGAACGCAATACACGACCTGCCTTTGATGATGCAAAACCGCTCTTCACTGCCAGCGAGGCATTGAACCCTGTTATGTAGAATGCAGGGTACACTGCCGCAACGACCGCTACCCCCACAGCAATAACAAGCACAACGGCGAGTGTCTCGATATTGTCACCAATAGAAAGAGGACTGCTTATATATTCGTTTATAAAGCCACCGTCAAGAAGCGATACCATGTAAAGCGCTATAGCCAATGCTATAAGAACCAGCCCCACTGCCTCAAAGAAGAAGTTCATGCGCAGCGTAACCTGCCCGGCACCGAACACCTTGCAGATGTTTACAGTGCGTATGCGCACAGGCACAAGAGCCATAAAGAAGTTTACAAAGTTTATGAACGCCACAACCACAATCACAAGGGCAATGGCAAGCAGAGTCATTGTTGTACCCCATGAGCCGTTAGGATACTCCTCGAACTCAGTCGTAAAGTAGAAATCATCCATCGGAATGAGCTTTACAGGCAAATTGAAGCGTTCCTCTTTCTCCTTTTCGCTCATCTCCTCACCTGTCGCTGCCACATACTGGGCATAACGCTCCTCGTTGTACTCAAGATACTTTCTGCTCCATAGCTCCACATACTCATCTGTATTGGCCCCCTCGCGGAATTTTACGAATACCGAATAGTTCCAATTGCTGTTATCCATGCCATTCTCGCGGTTGTCATTGCGGAATATATGACGCCCGCCAAGGATTGTATTGGCAGCAAAATCCTCAAATATACCCACGACAGCAAGCGGAGTTTCCGGCTTAAGACTGCCCGTTTCGGTATATATCACGTCGCCTACGGTGACACCCATAGTCTTTGCCGCACTCTCCGACACCACAGCCGCATTCATGCGTTTGAAATCATCGGCACTGCCAACAAGCAACTTAAAGGAGAAGACATCCAATATCGTAGCGTTGCAACACGACACAAAATAATCATATTTTTTGGCCTCTCCATCGCCCTTGGCCCAGACAGCATGGTCACTAATGTTCAAGGAGGCAATGGCCTCCACTGTAGGCAACGCCTCGGCAGTCTCATAAGAGACCGGATTCGGCACATTCTCGCCCCAGCCTCCAAAGAATTCATAATAGGGAGAAAGCATATATACCCGCTCATTGTCCTTTATTGAGCTGTTAAAGGTAAAGGAGCTGTACACCTGCGCCATTATAATGTAGAAGGCAGCAAAGGCCAGCGCCAACCCTGCGATGTTCAGCAGCGAAGCCACCTTAAAGCGTTTGAGGGTAGTTATAAAATTCTTGATTGCTATTTTCATAATCTTACTGTTTTTAGTTTTGGGATGTCTCTCAATTATTCCTTTTTATCATCTCCACAGGATTCTCGTTTGCGGCACGCCACGATAGCAACAGCTGCACCGCATATACAAATGCCATCACAGCCAGTACTCCGGCAATATATATCCACACGGGCACATTGCAACGCATTTGCGCAAGAGTAGAGAGCCACTCCTCATTCAGCCACACGGCAATGGCAACACCACACACTACAGCAGGAAGCACAATCCACAGCAGTCTTGTTCCAAGAACCACCAGCACCTCGGCGGTCGATGCACCGCACACCTTGCGCACGGCAATCTCCTTGCGGCGGCGCGCCATTTCGCCCTGCAGGTAACCGCTCAGGCCGATGAATGCAATGAGCAGCACAATGGAAGCCACCACAACCATTCCGTTACGCATGCGCTTCACAGGAGCAAACGTTATATCTATCCAATCGCAGTAAGGGATAATCTTGTACTTGTAGTAGCCGTCATATACCGATGCAATGGCCTCATCCAGCGCCTTCACATTCTCTTTGTCAATATCCTTCATCAGAATATTGTATAGTACCACTACCCTGTATTCAGGATCCAGGTCGCTCAGGTAAGGTACCGTATGCAGTAGAATAGGCAGTGCCACACCCCTGCTCATCATGCGGTAGTCGGCAATAACACCCACTATCTCAAAAGGCACCATTGAACTGTCGTATATGATTTTGCCTATTGGAGAGTCTTTCCAGCCGCGCATCTCGACATACGTCTCGTTTACAATTACCTTGTCGGCACCGTCGGCAGGCAGGAAGTTACGCCCCTGCACAATCCTCATCTGCATCGACGGTATATAATTCTCATCGACTATATCCCAACGGCACGAAAAAAGCAGGTTACCCTCTTCATCCACACATGGCATTCCCGAATATCCCGACAAGGGCGATGAAGACGACATTCCGGCATTCTCCACAAAAGGCAGGCTGCGCAGTTTGTCGGCAATGACACCGGCATCCTTAATCTCGGTAGAGAGTTCAAGCGCCATGAGCCTGTCGAACTTGTAACCGTAATCGGAATTCATGATGTAAGACACCTGCCTGTTGCTCACCAAGAGGAATATCACCACAGCAACAGCCATAGTCACTTGCAGGAAGAGCAATGACTTCTTCCACCACGCCCTGTTGTCCCCGCCACGGCGGAAAGCATAGTCTATGCTCACAGCCGAGAATATCACAGCAGGAACAATGCCGGCAACAGCAAAAGCCACAACGCATACAAGCAGAGGAATCCATATACGCTCCAGTGCAAACAGGTCACTTACCTTGTAGCCGAAGAGGTCGAATATCTCACCGTGCAGTGTCGCGATGAGGAGAGCAGCAATAGCCACAGAGACAAGCAGAATGAGCAATGTCTCGGCAAGCAGCATGCAGAACACCGTCCCGCGCGAAGCACCGTTGCACTTCATTGTCGCAATCGTGCGGCTGCGCTCGGCAAGCGAGGATATTGTCAGCAGCACATAGTTGAGGCACGCCACAATAAGGGCTACCAAAGCAATTGCCGAATATATCATCTGCATCTGCTTCACATCATTGGCAACGAACATTGTAGAGGAAAGCGGCACAAAACAGTATGCAATCTGCCACTCCTTGCAATGCTCCTCAATGCCATGCTTTCTTATAAATTCAGGCATTGCAGCCTCAACCTCGGCAATATCGGCACCCTCGCATAATTTTATAAACGTCGTATAACTGTCCTGACCGGTCCATATCTCATTATCCTCATCATACGGCAAGTGTTCAAGTATATCAAAGTCACCTATCGACTGGTTTACACGTGGCGTTTCAAAGACACCGGCAACAACGTCCAGTCCCAACTTCTTGCCAAGCGGCTCCTCATCGCCGAACATCTTTTTGGCAAGACGCTCCGAAATCATTATCTCGCCGGAGGCTTTGCCCTCACTGCTCAATATTCTGTGAGGGTCGCCACTGATAACCCCAAAGTCAAGGACATCGAAAAGAGTGCTATTGGTCTGTAATGCTGTAGCCTCCATCAGATTGTCTGTAGTGCCAAATATCTTTTGCACCCCAATAAAGTGTACAGCAGCCTCGACTTGGGGTATATCAGTGACAATATTGGGAGCAAACGGCCTTACCTGTTTTTCGGACATCCCGAACTGAGGAGATTTCACCCACACCTGGAACACCCTCTCTTTGTTGGGGAAGAAGTTATTGAAAGAGAGGTTAAGCCCCACGTATGAGAATACAAGAAGCGCTACAGCCACACCCAATGACAAGGAGAGAACCCTTGCCAAAGTGTTGCCACGGCTTTTCAACAGATAACGGAATGAATAATTCAGTGTTTGCATAAAAGTTCTTTAAATTCAGTTCAATTGTTTGAGATGTCTCGCATTCTTGCCATTCCCGACAACAGAGAGGAAGAGAGATCTCTCGTCGCTACACTCACTCGAGATGACAAAGCCATAAGGATAATCATAACACTGTCATGCTGGAGCGCAGCGAAGCATCTTAAATATCTAAGCCTGTCATTTCGACGACTGACAGGAGGAGAAATCTCATCTCATTAAATTCTGTTTTGAGATTTTCTCGGGCAAAGCCCTCAACAACACGCCTGAGCAAAGCGAGCCAACGGTCGACGCCCGAAGGGGCCAATGTCAAGAATCTCATATATCGCTATTCCAGAGATCCTTCCCTACGGTCAGGATGACATATTCGCGCGTTACTTTCACCTTTCATCTTTCATCTTTGCTCTTTGTTCTGCCCGATACAATGGTTTTCTTACAGTTTGTTTGCCACATCAGTCACAATCTGTCCATCGAACAGACATATGGTGCGCGAAGCATACTGCGCGTCGTGCTGCGAGTGGGTAACCATGATGATGGTAGTACCTTCGCGGTTAAGTTCCTGGAGAAGGAGCATTACCTCCTGACCGTTCTTTGAGTCAAGGTTACCGGTAGGCTCATCGGCAAGGACAAGCTTGGGATTGGATATTACGGCACGGGCAATTGCCACACGCTGCTGCTGACCACCGGAGAGCTGTTGCGGGAAGTGTCCGGCACGGTGCGAGATATTCATGCGCTCAAGAATCTCGTTGACACGCTGCTTGCGCTCCGATGCCTTCACGCCCATATATACAAGCGGAAGCTCGACATTCTCGAATACAGTCATCTCGTCAATGAGGTTGAACGACTGGAACACAAAGCCGAGGTTACCTTTGCGGAACTGTGTACGCTCTTTCTCACGCAGGTTGCCCACCTCCTTGCCAAGCAAGGTATATTTACCGCCGGTGGGGTTGTCGAGCAAGCCGAGGATGTTGAGCAATGTTGATTTACCGCAACCCGAGGGGCCCATAACAGCCACGAACTCACCCTCCTTGACTTCAAAAGAAACACCGTTAAGGGCAATAGTCTCAATCTCTTCTGTAAAGAAACTCTTCTTCAAATTTTCTACTTTAAGCATAATCGTATTTTTTTAGTTATTCATTGTCTTTTTATCATTTGTTAATTGCTTCAACAGGATTGTCATTAGCAGCCTTGTATGAACAGGCGGTGACGGTAAGCACTGTTATAATGGCAACCAAGGCTATGGCAAGCAGATATACCCACAGGGCAAAAGGCGCCTGGTAGACAAACTGCTCTGTCCAGTACTTGATTATAGCAAAGCCGAACACCACAGCCACCACTGAACATATTGCAAGCACTTTCAGATATTTGCTGTTGAACATTGCAAGTATGCTGCTCACCGATGCACCATGCACACGGCGTATTCCAATCTCGCGACGGCGGTACTGTGTCTCAAAGTGCACAAGGCCGAAGACTCCTATTACCGATATCAATATCGAAAGCACTGTAAACAGGATAATGAGTGAAGCCAGCTTACTCTCCTTCTTGTACTTGCTCTCAAGTTCCGCATCAAAGAATGAGATATCGTAACTGTCGGCAGGTATATCGGGTGCATACTCAGCAATTGTCCGTGCGATGAATTCGCGCACTGCTGCAACATCGGCCCCCGGTGTTGTACGCACATACATTGTATTCATCACGCGCCAAGGATACTTACCGAAGATGTAGAACGCGAAAGGCTCGATGTTGTACTGCATGGGACGGAAATTGAAATCCTTGCATATACCTACCACCTCGGTATCAGAGCGGTGCCCTGGAATTACATCGCCCACCTTCAGGCCAAGCTTGCGTGCAGCGTCCTCATTGAATATAAATGCTCCGTTAACAGTACGTTCATCACTGCTGAGGAAATCGCGGCCATCGACTATGTCAATTCCCATAAACCGCAGGAAATCCCATGAGACAGGATATACCTGGAAATATATGCTCTGGCCGTTGAATCCGCGCCCCCACTGCATCCTCGATGGAGCAATGAATGAACCGTCGGCAAAAGCGACATCCGCTATCTCGGGGTTCTTCATCAGGCTCCCGGCAAAGGCATCGCGCCTGCTCTGTGACAACCCATTCTCAGGGTCATACGACTCGAATACCGTTTCACCCGGCAGATGGTTCACCACAAGCAGATTGTTCTTGTTGAAACCCATGTCATGCGTGAGCATGTAGTCATATTGTCTGTATATTGAAAGCGAACAGATGACAAGTGTTATCGAAATGGTATACTGCACGGCCACAAGCGTGTAGCGCAAACGTCTGCCCGGCGCCGTGGCCTGGAAACCGCCCATTACCATTGCCGGCGAGAAACGGGTAATATACCATGCAGGGTATATGCTCACGATGATTCCCGTAACGAGAGCGACAGCTGCGACTGCCACAGCTACACCTACATTGTCGGCAAAAGCTATTGAGGTTGATATATGCTCGGTGAGCGGTGTCTCCATGAACATGCCCACAATAGCCGCTGCGCCGCAGAGAGCTACAAGCACAAGCCCCACAGTCTCAAATACAAAGTTCAGGCGCAGGGTGAAGGATGATGCTCCGAATACTTTGCATGTGTTTATTGTCTTTATGCGCACAGGAATGAGCGCAAAGAAGAAATTCACGAAATTTATGAGTGCAATGGCCATAATGAGCACGGCAATTGCAAGGAGCGTATATGTAGTGGCCTTGTTGCCGGTTGCATGCGCAGCAGCGACTACATCCGTCGAGAAGTAGAGCTCGGTGAGCGGGTTAAGACGCGGATTGACACGTTTCAAAAGCTCTGCAATATCTTCTTCGCTTACATTCTGGGACCTTAGTGATTCCAAGAGAACGCTTCTTATCTTCTCGCAGACAGCATCGGGCGATGCCCCATCGCTCAACACCAAGTAATAGGGGTTGTTCCAGTTGTCCGCATTGTCCTCCTCCTGCGGGAACATGCCTCCCCAACCGTTGCACTCATCAAGGATGCTGGGTGACACAGGGTCCTTGCATATTGCAATGACCGTTGCGGTATTCTCATCGCTTGCCTCGTGTCCATAGCATATTACATCCCCTACCGAAAGATTGAATTTCTTTGCCGCAGACTCTTTCAGTACCAATGTGGAATGGTCAAGGAATTTGTCGAGCGAGCCCTCGATTATCTCAAGGCCGAAGATATCCAGTCCTTCACGCTCCGCCTCGCACAAATCGAAATATATATACTCTATTCCCTTGTCACTCTTTCTTGAGTAATCGGAATTGATGTTGTAGTGTCCTGTCGGCCATATTGTAGCACTCTTCTCTATCTCGGGTACACCATTGCAAAGGTCGTCGGGCAACTGGCGTGCCCATGTGGTGCTCCAATACCCCTCCTCGCTCCAGTTGGGATATTCGAGTCGGTATATGTTCTTTGCATTGGGAATGGCCTTGTTGTATGAGAGGTCGAAGCTCACCTGTACCATTATAAGATACACCGCAGCAAAGGCAACCGCCATACCCAGTATGTTAAGCAATGAAGAGGTCGTGTACCTTTTCAACAGCATTATAAAGTTCTTGAGATACATAGTAATTGTTTTAAGTAATGTGTAAAATATTGTCCGGTTTTAACACCCTTGAGATCCTTCGTTTCACTCAGGATGACACAATCGCAGTAGATATTTGTGTCAATGGACAACTCTTATATTATTGCCTAAGTAATAAATATTCTTGTTTTGTAATTCCCGGTTTGTCATATCGACCATACCTTAATGAAATAATCAAAAGAGGTTCTGTTTTACGAAACCACTTCGCTCGCTGAAAAACATTAAAGTAAACTTTATGTTTTACTCGCTTAATCGTGGCTTTCGATGAGCTTTAGCGAACCAGCGGTCGACGCCCGTAGGGGCTAAAGTCAATAACGCATGTGAGATATCTCAATATTTTTTGAGATCCCTCGTCGCTCGGTTCGGGACAAGTGCGCGATTATTGTCATGTCGAACGCATGTGAGACATCTCTTTTTTCACGGTCTTTGAGATCCCTCACACAAGGTTCGGGATGACACAACATTAAGTATCTATTGCAGTATATTCACCTTTCCGTTTTAACCCCACTGCGTGGGTTTGAACCTTGGCTGCGCTCATTGAGAAACATCAAAGCAAGCTTTGTGTTTCACTCGCTGGCACAAGCTCTCACTATCCTTCTTTTAAAATAAGCACTTCATTGTCACCGAAATTATCGTATGACGATGTTATCACCTTTTCGCCGGGTGCAAGGCCATCGAGAATCTCATAGTACCTTGGGTTCTGACGTCCTATGCGTATTTCGCGGCGATAGGCCTTCTCGCCAGTCTCATCCACGACATATATCCAACGGCCGCCCGTCTTCTGGAAGAACGCACCTCGCGGGATGTAGACAGCCTCTACAGGCTGACCCAGCTGAAGATTGAGGTTATATGTCTGGCCGGTACGTATATTGTCGGGCAGCTCGCTGCTGAATGTGAGGTCCACCCTGAACTTGCCTTCACGAACCTCGGGATACACCTTTCTCAAGAGCATGTCGTAGCTGTTGTCCTGACGCATGAACGAGGCTGTAAGCCCTGTTACCACGCGGTCGATATAATGCTCGTCGACCATAGCCGTCACCTTATAGGCCGAGAGGTCGTTTATCTGACCAATGGCACTGCCCTGCGAGAGAGTCTGTCCAAGAACGACATTGAGCATACCCAATTCACCGTCAATAGGAGCCTTTACCTTGAGATTATCCACACGCTCACGTATAAGCTGCATGTTCAGCTGCATTGAACGCAGGTTCTCATCGAGCTGTGCCACCTGCACTGTGCGGTAGAGGGAATCCTGCTTCTGACGCTCGCGCACCAGAGAACGTCTGTTCAGTGCCAACTCATAATCCTCTTTCGACTGCAGATATACCTCGCGGGCAACAAGTTCCTCGTTGTAAAGTTCCTTGTTCTGCTCGTATGCACGTTGCTTGCGGGTTACCTCAAGGTCGAGCATAAGCATCTCCTGGCGAAGCGAAAGACGCTCCTGTTCCATTGAGATAAGGGTGTTGCGCAAGATGTTCTGCTTCTCGGCAAGGTCCGCCTCCGATTGCAGAATCTGCATCGACAGCTGCTTGTTCGACATCTCAAGGATCACATCCCCGGCCTTCACCGCAGTTCCCTCCTCGGCAACTACACGCTCCACCACTCCGCTCTCGAGCGGCGACAGCTGCATTGTTGTCATTGGCTGCACGGTTCCGCTCAGGCTCACATAATCGTTGAACTCACCCTCTTCCACATTTGACACTGTGACAGTGGCCATATTCACGCGCAGTGTCGATGTATTCTCCTTCAAGAGGAGCCACACTATGAGCACAACCACAAGTGCTCCGAACAGATAAGGCAGGCTTTTCTTGCTGAATACAGCACGCCAACCGGTTTTCTTCTCTAATTTTATATCCATAGTAGTTTATATTTTATTTTCCTGAATGTACAAAAGGTATTCCACTATAATAGTCGACCATACGTTTCTCAATCATATACTGCAGCTGTGAGCGCAGACGGTCGGACTGTGCCTGCAGAAGCGTTGTCGCAGCACTCTGCAATTCTATTGCGGTAACAAGCCCGTTCTCGAATTTGGCTGCAATGCCGTCGTATGCCAACTGCGAAGCCTCAACCTTCTTCACTGCCTGATTGTAGAGCTTGCCGTAACCCTCCATGCGGCTACACGCCTGCACAACCTCACTCTCAACCGAGCTACGCATGGCAGACAGCTCAAGCTCGGCATTACGCAACGCGTTGCGCGAAGAACGCACCGATGCACTGCGGCTAAGGTTAGAGAATATCGGGATAGACATTGAGACACCCACATATTCACCGCTGTTGTTCTTGAACTGTGAAGAGAAAGAGGGATAAGCCTGCTTGTTGTCGAAGTTGGTATAGTAGTTTGTGTTTATCCCTGCCGAAAGGCTTATTGTGGGGAACCAGGCACCCTTTGCACGCGCATAGTGCAGCTTGGACTCCTTAACGGCAAGCTCCGATGACACAACCTGTGCATTGCCCGCAAGAGCATTCTCCACAATTCTCTGCACCGGAACGTCATCACAGCCAATGATGATACCGTCCTCCTCGGCAACCTCAAGAGGAGCATCTTGAGGCAGATTCATCACCTCGCGCAAAGCAATCCACGCCATAGTAAGGTTGTTCTGCTGCTCGGCAAGCAGATAGTCATAATTGGCCTCCTGCGATGCGACCTCGGCAACCTCGGCAGCACTCTTGCGTCCCAACTCATGGAGTTTCTGTGCCTGACGCAACGTCTTGCGCGATGCCGACAGATGCTCCTCGGCAATCTTCACCGCACCTTTATAATAGACCACATCGGAGTAGGCCCTCATAACCTCCATTGCCACCTTGTCGCGTGCAATCTGCAAGTCACTGTAACCGCGCTCACGTGCAACCTTTGCCGCACGGATGCTGTTCACATAACGCAAGCCGGCAAACAACGGCATCGATGCCGACAGACTGTAAGAGTTACCGAACGTTGAGACCGTTGTATAACTGTTTGTCTCGGGGTCAATGGAACGTCCGAAATTGGTAGACGCCGACACACCTGCCGATACCGAAGGAAACAGTGATGCCACCGACTGCCTGTAGTTCATCTTGGCATTGTCAAGAACATTCTCCTGCTTGCCCACCGAAACAGAGTGCTCCACAGCGTATGCCATGCACTCATCCATTGTCATCACCTGCGCAGATGCAATCATAAAGGATAAACATCCTGCAATAATTATCATAAAAACTCTTTTCATACAAAAAACATTTCTACAAGAGTACATGCCAAAAGCGTGCCAAACTATTCAAACCATTAGCAGACAACGAATTAAACAAAATTGCAGCCACCGTATTTTGTCAAATTTTTAGACAGGTAATGTAAAAGCATTGGACACTGGAGGATGAGCACGGTTCACCTGCAAACTATAGGGGGAATCTCTTTTTAACACAGACAAAACATTAAACAATCTCTTATATTCTTTTATACAACTT
>CALCEC010000049.1 GCA_937900095.1 uncultured Bacteroidales bacterium
TTAATGTTTTGTCTGTGTTAAAAAGATATTCCCCCTATAGTTTGCAGGTGAACCTAAAAAGCGCCCACTAAAGACCCTAAAGACCTTAAAGACCCTTATAAACCTGGCACTCCTTTATTCTTTACACAATCACCTCCCATCTTCCTCAACCTCAGAACTTGCTACCATCAACAGATGGTCACCCTCGCGCAGCTTCAAGGAACCGTCGGGAACAACATACTTTTCACCACGCTTGACCAGCATCACAAGTACGCCTTTAGGCAAAGCCAGTGCCTGTAAGGTATCACCTTTGCTTTCTATCATTTCTGCCGTAACGGTAATCTCACGGAGTTCACCGGCATCCTCCGGAAGCTCAACATCAAAATGGCTCTTTTCGGGAGGAGGCAACAGCAGGTTCATCTTCTTGGCCGCAGCAGCAATTGTACCGCCCTGCAAAACCAAAGAGAGCAATGTTATAAAGAATACGATATTGAATATCTCACTGCTGCCAGGCACATTCTCAACCACCGGATACATTGCGAAGATGATAGGTACAGCACCACGCAAGCCCACCCACGAAACATAGCTCTTTGATGCAAAATTTATGTTCTTGAACGGCAACAACGACATAAATACACTCAACGGACGCGCCACAAGCATCATGAACAATCCTATCAGCAATGCAGCTACCGCACACTTCCACATCTCACTGGGGACAACAAGAAGTCCCAACAGTAGGAACATGCCTATCTGTACAATCCATGTCAAGCCATCAAAGAATGCCACCACCTGTTTACGGTTCTTCATCCTGTTGTTTCCCACAATTATACCCGTAATATAAACCGCGAGATATCCGTTACCGCCCAACATATCCGTTATCGCAAATGTAAAGAACACAATGCTCATGAGCATAATTGAATAGAGCGGAATATTATTGAGGTTCACCTTGTTCATCACCCATATTGTTGCAAATCCCGCACCGGCACCAATCATTGCACCTGCGGCAAACTGCTGCACCAGTATAGTCAAAGAATCGACCACAAGTTTTGGAGTATCCAATGATGACAACGAGGCATCGCCCACTGTAAGAGCAAGCTGTATGAGTACAATAGTAAGGATATATGCCATCGGATCATTGCTTCCGCTCTCAAGTTCCAGCATAGGTTGCAGATTATTCTTGAGCCTCATATTCTTTCCGCGCAGAATGTTGAACACCGTGGCAGAGTCAGTCGAGGACATTGTCGCAGCAAGCAGGAAGCAGGTTATCAGAGGCAGCTGCAACGAGAAGAGTTCCCACTCGGAGAGCGCAAAGATGAAGCCACCGGTAAAAAGCGTCGTCAACAACACTCCCACTGTAGAAAGAGTGAGTCCCGGCCCTAACACAGGCCTTATATCAGCAATCCTCGTCTCGACACCACCTGTAAAGAGGATGACACAGAGTGCCACCATTCCAACGAACTGCGCTTGACCCACATTGTCGAAATGTATTCCCAGGCCATCGCACCCGAAAAGCATTCCTGCAATAAGGAACAGCAACAATGTAGGCATTCCAAAACGTCCACCGGCCTTGGTAATCAATATACTGCAGAATATTAGTATTGAACCGATGAAAAGTATATTTCCCGAAGTAAATGTAATCATAATTCAAACCGTTTCCAAAACGACCGGGACTTGTAGGATATAAATCCCAATCGGATGCAAAATTAATAAAAAAGCAAGGAGTAGAAACCTCTAAACGGCAAGAAATATTCCCATTACACATCTTTTATCTTTACATACCAACAAGACTGAAAAGGCTCTTTTTATCCAACCCCTGAACAAAAGTGGGTGACCCAAAAATGAATGGGTCACCCACGTCCTATTACGGACAGCTGATATCAATAAATCTGAATCAACAGAAGACCTGTAGCTATTGCTACTGCCGTAGCCACAAGGCCCGGCATCATGAACGAGTGGTTAAGTATCCACTTCCCTATCCTTGTCGTTCCGGTACGGTCAAAGTTTATCGCCGCCACCAGTGTCGGATAGTTAGGGATAAAGAAATAACCGTTCACAGCCGGGAACAGAGCAATGAGCATCATCGGGGATATGCTCAATGCTATACCCAATGGAACTATCGCACGTACTGTGGCTGCCTGACTGTAGAGCAGTATCGACATCACGAAGAGCGCCAAACCGAAGAGCCAAGGCATCTCGGTAACAACACCCTCGATCGAGCTTTTCAGCTCCACGATGTTTCCACTGATGAAAGTGTCACCCATCCATGCAATACCGAAGATTGCCACCACAGCCTGCATTCCTGCCGAGAATACACTACCCTGCGCAGCCTTCGCACCGCTGGTACGGGTAATGAGCAGTATCAATGCTGCTGTAGCAAGCATCAGCATCTCTATTATGACAGGCATACCGACCTGTTCCCCATCAAATGCCGGACGCATTGACGGCATCGAGCCGAAGAGGACGATAAATACAGTGGCTGCAATAAAGAGCAATACAGAAATACGGGCTCCGAAACGGTTCTTCACATCGTCAATCTCAACATGCTTGATATCGAGCTCACCCGACTCAATACGGCGCTTGTATTCAGGGTCATCGACAAGTTTCTTACCTACTCTCATTGAGAAGAGGGCACCTACAATCACACCCACAAGAGTGGCAGGTATACTTATTTTAAGAATGTCGAAAAGCGTAATGTCAAAACCGGCAAGCAAGCCCAGGAGAGCCACCGTAGCCGCAGAGATAGGGGAAGCCGTAATCGCCTGTTGTGAGGCAATGACAGCTATTCCCAACGGACGTTCCGGACGTATCTTTGTCTCTGTGGCCACCTCGGCAATCACAGGCAACACCGAATATGCAACGTGTCCCGTTCCTGCAAGAAAAGTGAAAGTATAGGTCACCAGCGGAGCCAGGATTGTCACATACTGCGGGTTAGAGCGCAGAATACGCTCTGCCACCTTTACCATATAATCAAGACCGCCTGCCGCCTGCATGCATCCGGCCGCAGATATTACCGCAGCAATCATCAGCATCACATCAATGGGAAGAGCACCGGGTTGCAACCCGAAGACGAATGTCAGCACAGCTACACCCACACCACCCATGACACCAAGGCCGATACCGCCAAGACGTGCACCGATGATAATGCACACAAGAACCAGCAGAAGTTGTACAAGCATCATATTTTATACGTGTTTGTCATGTGTTAATTATCAGAACAGAGGCAACTGGTAGATGAAGCCCAATGATACACGCTGTGTGCTGTAGTCATCCTGTCCGAATGCCTTTGCTTTCTCGGTGAAGAAATTGCTCTGACCAATGAACGCAAGATAGAAGTGCAGGTTGGTCTCCATTGGATAGAACTCCACACCGGCAATGTAGCCGAGCGATGTACGATAGTTACCCTTTTCCAAGGCATTCTCCTCTTCGAATATTCCGGCAGACTCAAGCATACCCTTTGCAAAAAGATTCCACTTAGGTTTCACACGGAAGTTGATCTTTGTCACAAGTGAGTTATACATTGTATTGAACATGTTGTGTCCGCCAAAAGCACCACGACCACCAAGGAGATTTGTCATAATACCCTTACGGTCTACCTGCTCAAAAGAGCTCATGAGGTCGACATACATATTGCAACGCTCCGAGAAGTTGAACTGGTTACCCAGTGCGACATAATACATATACTTACCGTGAGTCTCCTCCATCAAAGAAGCCGACCAACGTGTCTGCCATGCATTGTCGAACATATTCGCATTCCAGTTCACTGAATATACCAATGGAAGGCGGCTCTCCTCAAGACCCTCACCATAAGTATCCTCCTGAGAGTTATTACGGCTGTCAAGAATCTGGAACTGCAACTGCTGTGTGGAAGTAATGTCATATATGAGAGAAAGACCTGTCATGAAGTTACTCATATTGTTTATGAGTTCGCTGTACTGGTATATCTCGATAGGATTTGCATCGAACTCAAATCCTCCGTAAGCAGCACACTGTTTACCCGCCAGGAGCGACAGTTTGTCATTCAATTGGACACCGATATATGCAAGGTCAATAGAGTTCGGCATATTATCAATCATACCGTTACCGTCATTGCTGCGGTTCAAACGCTGACGCCAGCGGTAAGATAGCCAATCATTAACCTTACCTTTAGCCTCGATACGCAACTGCCGCATATTGAAAGCCCCCTCGCTCAAGCCGTTGCGGCCATCCTGATTGAACTTGGCATCGAACGCACCGTGCATGTTCATATAGAGATTGAACCAGTCGTTCTGTTTCTCGATTTTTGTCACGCGCTCTGCGAGTGATTTCTCACCATAGGCATTTGCCGCATTGCGTGATGTCACTTGGGCCGATACCATACCGGCTGCAAGCGCGAATAGCGCGAATAAAGTGTTTCTCATTCTCATAACGTAAGGTCATTAGTAGTTATTAAAATATTTCTGGATAGCTTTCCAATCATCGGTCTTTGTCAATGCAAGCATCAACAGGATACGCGCCTTCTGCGGGTTGAGGCCCCATGATGCCACAAACTCATACTTGTTGTCATCCACCTCGGCGTCAAGTGTTGTAGCACCTGTAGGAACGCGGCTTGAACGTACAACTATTATACCGTCCTTGCGTGCCTTCTCAAGTTCAGGGAACACATTCTTGTGGATGTTACCGTTACCCACACCGGCATATACGATACCCTTGTAATCCTTCTCAATCATCATATCCACAACATCGCCCTCAACACTTGAGTAACCATAGGCTATGCCCACCTTGGGGAGAGACTTGATACCGGCAATATTGAAGTATGGAGCATCGGCCGGTTTTGCGGCAGGATGGAAGTAACGTACCTCGCCATTGTGGACATAGCCGAGTGCACCGGAATTGGGCGACTGGAATGTCTCTACGCTTGTTGTATTTGTCTTTGTGACATCCGCAGCACCGTAAACCTTACCGTTCATGCACACAAGTACACCGCGTCCCATTGAGGCCGGTGATGCAGCTGTAACCACAGCATTGTAGAGGTTTGCCGGGCCGTCGGCGCTTATCGCAGTTGACGGGCGCATGGCACCTACAAGCACTACAGGCTTGTTGCTGTTTGTAACAAGGCTGAGGAAAAAGGCAGTCTCCTCCATTGTATCGGTTCCGTGGGTGATTACAATGCCGTTCACGTCTGTCTGTGCAAGAAGCTCATTAACTCTCTTTGCAAGCACCATCCACACATCATTGCCCATATCCTGTGAGCCGATGTTCACCACCTGCTCACCCTCAATATACGCAACATCGTTTATTGCGGGAACAGCATCGAGCAGTGTACCGATGGCAACCTGTCCGGCCGAATAGTTACTTTTTGTAGCCGAAGAGCCCGAGCCAGCGATTGTTCCGCCTGTCGCGAGGATATACACTTTAGGCAACTCCTGAGCGAAAGCCATCGTCACCGACAACAGCATAATCACAAACATACTGAATCTTTTTGTGTAGGTCATAATTGTTGGTTTTTATAAGTTATACTTCAGTTTATCATTCAAAACAGATGTTTAGTTAATTTTGTTTCAAAAGTCATCCTATCTTGTAGAACCAACGCAGTCCCTTGGCAAGCCATGATTGCGGTACCACCCAACGCACCTTTGCCAGCGCCACCTGGAACCACGGACCCACCTTTGTACGGAAAGGAGGGTTCCTGCGCTCCACCAGACGGGCAATCCTCCTGGCAAGCTTTATGGGCTTTGACCCGCCGAGCTCTTCCTTTTCTATTATACCCATTGTACGCTCAAAGCACTCACGATAGTCGTCACAGGCAAGCGTCACCTTTGAGACATTCCTGTTGGCAGTGAAGTTGGTACAGAAATCACCAGGCTCTACCACGCACACCTTTATGCCGAAAGGATGCACCTCCATAGAAAGAGCCTCGCTGTAACCCTCAATGGCAAATTTGGAGGCAGAATAGAAGCCCTGAAAAGGAACAGCCATGACGCCGGCAATGGAACTTATATTTATAATGCGTCCGTTACGGGCCTTACGCATGTGGGGCAGCACCGCATTGCACATATTCACCATGCCTTTGAAGTTCGTTCCCATCTGCCACTCAATCTCTTCTTCGGTAGCAAGCTCCAATGCACCGCTTATTCCCACACCGGCATTGTTTATGAGGACATCGATACGTCCCTGCTCGGCCACCACCCTATCCACAGCCAGGGCAATGGAATTCCTGTCAGTCACATCCATCGGCAGCATATGCACCCCGTTGTCACAAGCTGCGCCCTTGCGGCTTGTGCCATAGACAATGTGTCCACGCCTTACAAGTTCCTCGGCGGTCTCTTTTCCGAATCCCGAAGATGCTCCTGTTATGAATATTACCTTTTTATCTTTCATGGACAACAATCAGAATATCGATTCGTTTGTCATTGTCGTCAGCAACTCAAGAGCCTTCATGCCCTTTACCGAGTTACCCTTACTGTTCAATCGCGGGCTCCACACAGCAACCGAATAACGCATTGGATAAATGGCAGCAATGCCGCCGCCTACGCCGCTCTTGCCCGGCAAACCCACAAGATAGGAGAACTCACCCGCCTCGTCATAGAATCCGCAGGTCTGCATTATTGCGTTCATACGCTTTATCTGCGAGCGTGTGAGCTCGATACCTGCATAGCTGAAAGGTTTGGTATGGTCGGCAAGAGCAAGGAAAGCCTTTGCCAGTTCACAGCAACTCATCTCTACCGAACAGGTGAGAAAATACAGGTGCAACACTTCTTCGACGTCACATTCAATATTTTTATGATATTTGAGGAGATTGGCTATAGCAGCATTCAGATAAGCCTTCTCACGCTCCGAGTGCGCCACCTGTTCATTGAAAGAGATATCCTTACTGCCACAAAGTTCACGGACAAACTCAAGGAATTTCCCGGCCGGGTCTTCGAAAGATGTCAGCAGGACATCTGTCAGCACCATCGCCCCTGCATTGATGAACGGGTTACGGGGAATACCTTGTTCCACTTCAAGTTGAACAAGGGAGTTGAAAGCCGTGCCCGAAGGCTCTTTGCCGACCCTTGTCCACAGCCCTTCACCTTTAACCGATAGAGCCATCGCAAGGGCGAACACCTTTGAGATACTCTGTATTGAGAAACGCTCTTGAGCATCGCCCACAGAGTAACAGCCGTCGCCGATGACATCCATGCATATACCGAACCTATCGGGGTTCACCTTCGCAAGTTCGGGTATATAATCGGCCACCTTACCTACATTGGAATAAGGCTTTACGGCATTGTATATATCCTCTAAAATTGTCTTGTAGTCCATTATAAATTATTCTTGGAACACAGTATGACAAGCATCATACAGCGCGAAGATAGCAATTTTTCCTAATAAAACTAATCTTTATGCAAAATTTGCATCCGGCAACCTTTATGCCTATCTTCGCGGTATAATACACAATTATGCCAATTATAGAAATAACATCACTGACCCACCCCGGGGTCGAGGTATTCAGCACACTCACCGAGGCCCAGCTGCGCAAGGAGCACGAAAAAGCCGACGGCATCTTCATCGCCGAGAGCCCAAAGGTGATAAACGTAGCCCTCAATGCCGGGCATACACCGCTTGCCATGCTGTGCGAGAAGCGGCATATTACCGGTGACGCATCAGACATAATAGCACGTTGCGGAGACATTCCCGTATACACAGGAGAACGTGAGCTGCTTGCACGCCTCACCGGTTACACCCTCACGCGTGGAGTGCTGTGCGCCATGAGACGCCCCGATGAACCTGAAGTCGAGAATGTATGCCGTGGCGCACATCGCATTGTTGTCATTGACGGCGTTGTAGATACCACAAACATCGGAGCAATCTTCCGCAGCGCTGCCGCACTCGGCATTGACGCAGTACTCCTCACCCGCAACTCCTGCGACCCGCTCAACCGCCGTGCCGTCAGAGTATCGATGGGCAGCGTATTCCTTGTCCCCTGGACGTGGCTCGACAACGGAATCGAAGAACTTCGCCGCATCGGATTCACTACTGCAGCAATGGCGCTTTCCGACGGTGCAATCTCCATAGACACTCCCCTATTGAGAGACATTCCACGCCTTGCAATCATCATGGGTACAGAGGGAGAAGGATTGCCCACAGAGACCATAGCAGCTTCTGATCATGTAGTAAGAATCCCCATGTCACACAATGTCGATTCACTAAATGTTGCAGCAGCTGCCGCAGTCGCCTTTTGGGAGCTCCGCAACAGAGAATAGAGACCGCCCATATTAATATTTTTTAAGAACTGACAATATATTTTATATAAATAAAAGAACTACATTTGCAATTTACGCAAAATAGACAATATACTATTAATAACAAACTATAATTTATGAAGAACAAGATTTTATTCCTGCTTGCAGTCATCTGCTTCTCATTTGTAGCAAATGCGACTGCAGCCGAAAAGAACAAGAAGCCTTTTGTTATCCCCGAGCTCCGCGAGTGGAAAGGTGCGACAGGCGAGTTCCAGATTACATCAGAGACAAAGGTTGTCTATTCAAAGAAGAGCGCAGAGCTTGCCGAGGTTGCAAAGCTGTTCGCATGTGACTTCAAGAAGATGACAGGTGTAGAGCTTCAGGTTGTAGAGGGCAAGGCTGCCAAGGGTGACATCGTATTCAACGTCAAGAACAACAAGAAGCTGGGTGCAGAGGGTTACACCATCAACATAGCCGACAAGGTTGAGATTACAGCCGGCAACGCACGCGCTGCAATGTGGGCGACACGTACAATCCTGCAGATTGCAGAGCAGAACGCGAATGTACTCCCAAAGGGCAACATCGTTGACTACCCCGACTACGAGATGCGTAGCTTCATGCTCGACTGCGGACGCAAGTTCATCCCCATCAGTTTCCTGCACGAGTATGTTGACTTCATGGCATACTACAAGATGAACACATTCCACATCCACCTCAACGACAATGCTTTCAAGCAGTACTTCAACCACGACTGGGCAAAGACTCCATCGGGCTTCCGTTTGGAGAGCGACCTCTTCCCTGGCCTTACATCACGTGACGGCTACTACACAAAGGAGGAGTTCATCGAGCTTCAGAAGCACGCGGAGCGCGTAGGTGTAGAGATTATCCCGGAGATTGACGTACCCGCTCACTCACTCGCATTCGTACACTACCGCCCCGAACTCGGCAGCAAGGATTATGGTCTTGACCACCTCGACCTCTTCAACCCCGCTACATACAGCTTTGTGGATTCACTCTTCATGGAGTACCTCAGCGGCGAGGAGCCGGTTTTCCGCGGTCCACGCTTCCACGTAGGTACCGACGAGTACTCTAACCGTGACACAGCAGTCGTTGAGAAGTTCCGTTACTTCACCGACTTCTGCATCCGCACAGCCGAGAAGTATGGCAAGCAGGCTTGTGTTTGGGGTGCGCTCACACACGCAAAAGGCAACACTCCTGTAAAGGTTGACAACGTGCTCATGTATGAGTGGTATAACGGCTATGCCGATCCAAAGGAGATGATAGCTCTCGGTTACGATGTAATCAGCATCCCCGACGGTTTCACATATATCGTACCCGCTGCAGGTTACTATTATGACTACCTCAACTGCAACTACCTCTACAACAGCTGGACACCGGCCGTAATAGGCAACCAGACATTCGAGGAGAAGCACCCGCAGATCAAGGGCGGTTCATTCGCAGTATGGAACGACCATGCAGGCAACGGTATCAGCTGCAAGGATATCCACTACCGCGTATTCCCCGCAATGCAGACAATGGCAGTGAAGATGTGGACAGGCGCTAATCCGGCTGTTCCTTACGAAGAGTTCGACAAGGCACGCCTTGCGCTAAGCGACGCTCCGGGCCTTAACATCGCAGGCCGTTTCAGCGGCGAGAAAAGAACACTCATCGAGAAGGCTGCGCTCAAGCCTGCTGCAAACCTTGTAAAGGAGACAGGTATCAGAGAGGTCGGTTACGAGTACAGCGTATCATTCGACATTGTAGCGGCAAAGGAGTGCCCTGGCACAGTATTGACAAGCTCACGCGACGCAGTGTTCTACCTTGCCGACCCCGCAAGCGGAAAGCTCGGTTTCTCACGCGACGGCTACCTCATGACCTTCAACTACAGCTTCTTCCCGGGTGAGAAGGCTCACGTTACAATCAGCGGTAACCAACAGGTCACAAAGCTCTTCGTGAACGGCAAGCTCGTTGAGACACTCGACAAGCAGACACTCTACCACAACGAGGGCGGCAAGGACAAGATGTACTACGTACGTACACTCGTGTTCCCGCTTGAGAAGGCAGGCAACTTCAAGAGCAAGGTTACAAACTTCAAGGTTGAGAACGCTTGCAAGTAACATCTTAACCATATAATACAAATAGGTCACCGCTTATGTGGTGGCCTATTTTTTTACCCTCCAACCAACGACGAAGAAGATGATAACCGCCGTGCTGACAAACGTCAATGAGGTGCATAAATTCAAACACCCCAAAAACCTTTTCGCCACACCGCTGTTAATAAAGTCACAGAATTGTAAAATTAAAGAAACCATAATGTAATGTCCAACCCTGAACTTTGCAGAAAGAACCGATACAATTATGAGACTTATCTACACCATCACAGCGATGCTGCTTCTATCAGGCATTGATATAAATGCCCAAGAGAACAACAAGAATCCAAAAGGCAAAGCCATAGTACAGGTTTTCACAAACTTCCACAGCGGGTTCGGAGCCCGGAACGATGACCGCGGCTTTGACCTCGACCGCAGCTATTTGGGATACGAATACACGTTAGGAAGAGGACTCTCGATAAAGGGAGTAATGGATGTCGGACAATCGAGCGACGTAAATGACTATCAGCGTATAGCTTATGTAAAGAATGCACTGATAAGCTGGGAGCACAACAGGCTTACCCTCAATGCCGGACTTATAGCCACTACCCAAGCGAGCTATCAGGAGAATTTCTGGGGCTACCGCTACATATACCGCACATTCCAGGACGAATACGGGTTCGGCAGCAGTGCAGACCTCGGACTCTCGGCTTCATACCGTTTTGCTGATTGGATTGAGGCCGATGCCATCATTGTCAACGGCGAGGGGTACAAACAGTTACAGGTGAATGACGGACTGCTCTACGGCATTGGAACAACCATAAAACCACTCAAAGGAGTTTCTCTACGCCTCTATGCAAGCCTTAACGAAGGTACGGATGGAGCGAAAGACATCATAAACTACGCGATGTTCGCAGGCTACAGGCACAGGTACTTCTCGTTTGGACTTGAATACAACATCATGCGGAACGACAGGCGCGTTGAGGGACAGAACCTGTACGGATTCTCAATGTACGCATCAGGCACACTCAACCGTTGGCTGGATGTATATGCCCGCACCGATGGCCTCATGTCAAGCGATGACTGGAACGAGCAGAATGACGATATTTCCGTTCTTGCAGGTGTACAGTTCAAACTGGGGAAATATATAAAGATTGCTCCGAATTTCAGAATGGCAATTCCGAAGGCCGACGGTCAAGAGAACAGCTATTACGGATATATCAGCTGCAGTTTCGGGATATAAAGAATCACTCTTCTCTGTTTGCCATGCGTGCAAACTCCATCAATGCAAGCGGAATATGGCAGTAGCCCTCTGGATTCTTGTCGAGGTAATCCTGATGATACTCCTCGGCCGGGTAGAAGTTCATGAGCGGTTGCAACTCCACGACAAGAGGTATGTCATATTCCGCGGCAACCTTGTCATATACAGCCTGTATGACAGACAGATCCTCGGAGGATGTATAATATATTCCGGTGCGGTAACGTGTACCCACATCGCCACCCTGACGGTTCAGCAGCGTGGGGTCAACGGAGTGGAAATAGAGTTCCACAAGTTGCTGAAGTGATATCACTGCCGGGTCATACAGAACCCTCACCGTCTCGGCATAGCCCGTAGTATCGGTATACACCTGCTTGTATGTAGGGTTTTCCGTCTCACCGTTGGCATAACCGACTTCCGTACCCACAACACCGCGTATCTGCTTCAGATAGTGCTGGGTGCCCCAAAAGCACCCTCCTGCGAAATATATCTCTTTCATAAAAACATTTATTGAATTAAACAGCTAAAGCGCACTCACTGTTCGAGTGCGGAACGACTCGCGCGCCTTGCGCACATAAAGCCTTACAACATCTTCGGGCAAGCTTGATACATTGACAAATGAACGTGTAGAATCGGGGAATTTCGCCAATGCTGTTGCAAGCAACCATGCTACCCCCATACGCACATAATAAGGAGAAGCGCCCTGCACACTACCCTCCTGCACCGTTTTAGGCTTACCCTTGATTGTACGGTACTCCGACTCTATAGAATCGAAGCACAGATTGCCGATCCGCATGAACACTTTATCTATCCACCCGTCACAGAGCAGACAGCACATCGATGCCACCACTGCGAAACGCACTTCAAACTCACGACGCGAGTCAAACCACTGTTGCAGGAAGCTCCACAGCCGTTCCTTATCGGTACGCACCATCCACTTTGCATTGGCACAGAAAGCATCGCACACAGCCCAGTTGTCCATAACGGGGACAAACCTCGAGAGCATTGCAAAACGTGACTCGTCGTCGCACTTCTCAAGATTTATAAGGAATCCCCATATCATTATCTCTTCGTGGGAGAGGGTTGCCGACGGAACCTTTCCGAAGCATTCTATCAGTTCCGTTCCATTACAACAGCGGCACACGCCATCAGGCATCACAGCCTCGCCACCGCCACGCGACAGTTGTTTTGCCAACATCTTCATTTCGGGGGTATGAAGTCCCAGCACCTTACGCTGCGGCAAGGCATTCACCACACGCAGATGTCCCTCGCGGTAACGCGCATCATTTTTAAAGCGCTCGCAAACAAGCGGCTGAAGAAGATGTCCAATCATAAATATAAATGTCCTTAGGGTCTATAAAGTCTATAAAGGGCACAGTAGAAACGTGTAAAGAGCAATGGAGCACCCATTACACAAAAAACTTCACACATTACACATTAATCAAGCCTCCCTTTCCGCCTGCATATGCCACATATCCAATCCCAGGAACTTTGTTGCATTCACCCTGCGGAAGCCCAGAGAGGTATAGAGTTCCTCGGCACGCGGATTGGTAAAATCCACCAGCAACCCCACTTTATCGAAACCGGCATCAAAGGCTCTGTCGCGTGCAGAAGCAAGCAGTCTACCACCAACACCCATACCGCGGAATTGAGGCAACACCGCCAACGAGTCAAGATAGAACTCCCCGGCCGACGTCTCGTCCTCAATCTCGAGTTCACGTCCCTGACGCTCCCTCATGATTGCCTGCAACGGTTCACGCAGTTCATAGAGACGACCGCCGTCATAACCGACGATTGCCCCTGCAGGAACTCCTTCAACCTCGGCAATGAGCGCATTGCAATAGCTGTACTGCGCATCGGTTCGCCCTGCAAGTTCCTTGAAGACATCATAAAGAGGATGCGATTCATCATAATGCAGTGCCATAAGCACCACCTTGGCCACAAGCGGAGCATCAGCAGCAGTTGCGGGCCTTATTGTAATATTACGGTTACACATCTTTTACATCAATTACTCTCCAACAACGGCAGAATCTCTGCCTCAAAAATATCCTTGGCTATTATACGGTAGTGCGGAGCATATTGTCCGTTATACCGTTTGCTGTGATGCACCGCATAATGTCCCGAAGCCAGCATCTCTTCTATTGCAGCAGCATCCTCGGTATACCCCGGCAACCCGAGGTCCATTGAAGCGATAACCTTTTCCATCCGCGCCCACTCGGCAGCCCACTCCTCTACATCCACAGCCTCTACCTCACGCACACTGCGCAGGAAGCAGGATAGATATGTATCAAACGGAACCTTACCGTTTGCAATGGCAGCCAACGCCACACGGTAATAGTTGCCGTGCTCGCCAGTGGGCTCGTACAGCTTGACGTCAAGGTTTTCCACCGACCCAAGCTCATGGCGCAGATAAGCCGCAGCCTGTGCCGTGTCGGCTACAATGTGCCCGGGACCAAAACGGTCCTGAAAGAAACTCTTGTATATATCCTGCAATGCAGACGCAGGATAGTCGGCCATCATACGCTCAACGGCAGTGTGCACCCCCGACGTGCCGGAACAGGCCAACAGTGCACATAACATCAATGAACAGAGAACGCCTTTCATCATTTGTCAATGCTTCGCAGTTCATACTCTCTTGAACCGAGCCCTATCTTTGCCGCATGCTCAAGGATATGCACTCCGTGACGTGAATTGATACGTTCGATAAGAGCTGCCGCATTGTCATCCTCGGTAGACGGATAGTTGAACACAAGGTCAACACATGCCTGGTCAAGCGCCACAGGGTCAAGTGAAGCGAGAATGCCTACATCCTTCATCTCCGGGTCGGCAGGACTTGAATCACAATCGCAGTCGACAGAGAGGTTATTCATCACATTGATGTATATGACACGGCCCTCGAAATAATCGTGGACAGACTGTGCTGCCGCAGCCATACACTCAATGAACTTGTCCTGCTCGGCTGTGTGTTTCCATATATTCTCCTTCTCGGCAATGACACCGGCAGAGTGGATATAAGCCTTGCCGTTGGCCGAAGCGACACCTATCGACTGGTTCTTGAGGACACCTCCGAAACCGCCCATGGCATGTCCCTTGAAGTGCGCAAGGTTAACCATCCAGTCATAGTTCAGCATATTCTCGCCCACAAGATTATACTTTATGTATGTGGTATCCTTGACAGGAATCTTCACCTCGCCGTAACCGTCGAGCAGATCAACAGGAGCTATGGCGGCAAAGCCGTGATCCTCGAACACCTTCATGTGGGTCTCGGTCTCGTAACGTGGTCCTTTATATGCCGTATTGCACTCCACTATTGTACCGTTCACCTTTGTCACAAGGTCCTTTATGAGCGAAGGCTGCAGGAAATTATGCCCACCCGGCTCACCTGTAGATATCTTCACCGCCACCTTTCCGCTCGGGGTAACGCCCAAGGCGTCATATATCTTCACCAGAGCCTCGGGAGTAATCTCCTTAGTCATATAAACCACAGGCTTGGCATCTTCATTCACCGGCGCATTCTCCACCGGGGTTGCTGTATTCTTGTTCGCGTTACCGCATGAAGCAAGCATCAGTACCGATGCTGCAACAATCATCAAGGATTTGAGTTTCATATTACAATCATTTAAATTTACATTAAAGACGTACGAAGATAATTGCTAATATTTGCAATTCCAAAAAGGAAGATATATTTTTGTAGACTTATAAGAAAGAAAATATGAGAAAAGACTTCGGAACAAAAGCATGGCTCTACCCTATGCCTGTATTCATTGTCGCAGCATATGACAGCAACGGCATCCCTAATGCCATGACTGCAGCATGGGGCGGTATATACACCGATGACAAGATTGGCATCTGCCTGAGCGAGGGGCATAAGACCACAAAGAATATCCTTGTTACAAAAGCATTCACCGTCAGCATCGCTACAGCATCACATGTTCCGGCGTGTGACTATGTAGGCATAGTCTCGGGCAACAAGGTAGCCGACAAGTTTGCAGCCGCAGGTTTCCATGCTATTCAGTCGAAGCATGTCAATGCCCCACTTATCGAGGAGCTTCCGATGGCTGTCGAGTGCGAGTTTGTTTCTTATGACCAGGAGAGCAATTTCCTTATTGGACGCATCGTCAATGTGTGCGCTGACGAAAGCATCCTTACCGACGGCAAGATTGACCCGAAGAAGTTGCAGCCTATCACATACGACCCGGTGAACCAAGATTACATCACTTTGGGTGCCAAGGCCGGTAACGCTTTCACTGACGGCAAGAAATTGAAATAACACCGGACAAGCAGAATGAACCTGGAACTCTTCATAGCAAAGAGGCTGTACGGCACACGCAAAGGAGCACGCCGCATCTCGCGCCCGGCTGTAGCCATAGCACAGTGGGGTGTGGCCATAGGTGCTGTGATAATGATTGCGTCGATATGTATCATCGTAGGTTTCAAGCAACAGGTGCGCGAGAAACTGTACGGCTTTGGCGGACATATACAGATAATGTCCTACAGCAACGATGCCGCAACCGAGACTCCACTCACAGCCGACAGTGCACTGTTGGCAGAATTACACAATATACCGAATATTGCGCACATACAGCAATACACCCACAAGCAGGGCCTCATTGTTGCCAACGACGAGTACGAGGGCGTTGTTATAAAAGGCGTATGCGGCGACTATGACCTGTCCCTCATTGAGTCACACGTTGTAGAAGGGAAAATACCGCAATTCTGCGACACAGCCTCATCGGGTTCTATTGTCCTGTCTCAATCCATGGCCGGGAAGTTGAAGGCAAAGGTTGGCGACAGGATAAACATCTATTTCCTCGACAAAGGTATCAGAGCACGCAAGCAGACCGTTGCAGCAATCTACAACACCCACCTTACAGAGTTCGACAACACTATCGCATTTACCGACATATACACAACACGTTCCATCCATGACTGGGAGTGCAACGAGTCATCGGCCATAGAGATACATATCAGCGACTACAGCCGTCTTGAACAGACACGCGACATCGTTACCGACATCGCCATTGATGCCGCCGACAGGAATGACGAGACACTGAGCGTACCCACCATAGAAGAGCTCAACATGCACATGTTCGAGTGGCTGGCGCTTCTTGACCAGACAGTCTGGCTCATACTCATACTTGTTGTGTGCATCGCAGCGTTCACAATGGTATCGGGATTGCTCATAATAATCCTTGAGAAAAGCAACCTCATAGGCATCCTAAAGGCCACAGGTGCAAAAGACTATTCTATAAGGAGAATATTCATATATTACGCCAGTTTCATAATAGGCAGAGGAATCATCATCGGGAACATCATAGGTCTTTTGCTGTGTTATCTGCAACAGCAGTTCAAGATTGTAGCCATTGACCCCGAGATGTATTATATGGACCGTGTACCCATTGAGTTTTCCTGGTTGCTTGTGCCAATGAATATAGCTATGTTCATTATCTCCGTTGCAGCACTTGTCCTGCCGTCAATGCTTATCTCCACCATCGAGCCTACCAAAGCAATTAAGTTTGAATAAACGACTTGCCAAAAGGAATCAATGCAAAAAAAGAAGTCACGGCGGATATGTTATCCGCCGATAGGCCTATCAAGAGATAATTGCACCCGAGGTTATGCGTCGTGGTTCTCGCAAGTAATATATCTATTCATCCTCATCCGCATTTTTCTCTTTCACTTCTACAAGAGGTTCCCCGGCTTGTACTCTGCGAATTAACTCAGAACCGGTTACTCCCCATAGACGATGGCATAGGCGATTGAACCTTTGGGGAGTCATTAACATTTGGTGTGCGATATGGCTTGGTCCGGTATTTTTTTCGGTAGCATGTTCTACTATCTGTTCCTTATATCTTTGGTCAAGCCATTGTTTGGCCGTCATTCCGTATGAAGCCTTGAATCGTGTTTTGAATGTCATCGTTGATAGGCCGGATAAGGCGATAAGCTTTGAGACATTTCCATCTGCTTCAAGATAGTTGTTTTCAATGAATGATTTGAAATCCGCAGCTCCCGAAATAATTGGGCGCATAAATGCAGTAATCTCATCTTTATTGTAGTACGCCACCATCATATGGAAGAAGTAGGTGTTCCACACGTGACAAATACCGCTATGTTTTAGCTTCTTCTCATGTATCTGTGCTCCTATTAGTTTCAAGAGGTCATTCAAAGCGCTACATATTGGAAGAGTATTGAATGTATAGTCTTTCTTGCCTGCGTGTGTACAGAAATATTCAAGCATCTCCATATCTGTGCGAATAATAGTGGTTGTAAATCCGAATAGCAGGATATTAGTATCTGCCACAGCCCTTATGACCATTTTGCTTCCTCGCGGAATAAATGCCATTGTACCACTTTTTATGAGTTTATTTCTATACAATTTGCAGGAGATGTTTACTTCTCCCGATATAATCATAACAATATAATAATGGCTCGTGTTAAGATCCGCATAGACTTCTTCCTTATTAATTATTACATCGGCAAATCCCGTTTCGTGATCGTTCACACGGCTTGCCATTTGTGTCGAGTTCTTCCATTTTGTTATTTCTACGCTTTGTATCATATTATTTAAGTGCTTAATAATAAGATATTTGAAGGTTTATATTAACCAAAATGATTAAATCCTATACCAAAATGTATATACTAATTTATTTGCGAAGTTAATTATTTTAGAAAAATTCCATTTATCTTTGACACAAAATTATTGAAATAAGGATAAAATATAATATGACAGAATATGAAACAGCGTGATTTTATGTATGAGCCTCCAAAAGTTGAGGTAATCGAAGTAGAGGTAGAAGGTGGCTTTGCAATAAGTGGCTATGGGCAAGATAGTGATGATTCTGAATTTGGATACTAAAGCTTTTATCTATTATGAAGAAGGTATATATAAAGCCCATGAGCGAAGAAGTCAAGATTGAGACTTCCCAGATATTGGCAGGTTCCTTTACAGGTAATGCACAGGATAGCGACGATAGCGAGTTCGGTGGCGCTCCTGAGCGTCGCGGACAATGGGGCAATTTATGGCAATAAATCGCACTATCAACAACACGAGCAGTGATAGGTCGCACGAAGAATGGATGAAATTCATTCCGTGCGGGTCACGTTCAGCAAGTGTTGTTAACTTGGGGCGATTTATGGAAATGAGAAATAGAATGCCTTGCGTTCTTGTCATTCCGAACCGCAGGGAGGAATCTCAAAGGATTTCACGAACCGAGATACTTCACTCCATTACACTCCGTTCAGTATGACAACATTCGCGACAAACTATAAATAATGAAAAACAATAAACAACAGTAAATATGAGAATAACAAAAAAAGCAAATAAGAGCAGAATAACATCTGTACTCTGTTATCTGTTATCTGTACTCTTATTCACCTCTTGCCAGCAGGACGACATCGTGCCCGACACACCCGATGCTCCTACCGAGGGCTATCACCTGACCTTTGACGGAGGTGTGGGCATTGAGACTGGTACCCGTGCTGTCTGGAATGACGATAATGGTTCGGGCAACCTGATTTTCCAGTGGGACTATACTCCTGAGGGTACAGAGGATTATGAGATGGTGATGGCAATTGTGGGAGGTGAACTTGTCAAGAGCATTGAAGGGAACTACCACACCTACGCCAGCATCCATAGGCTCAGTGAACACTCCGACGATGCTCACTGGGCAACATTCAAGACCATAGAGACGTACCCATATGATATAACTGGCGGTAAGTATGAGGGCTTTGATGTCCTTGCTGTCGCTCCTATCTGCGAAGCGAACGGTGCTTCAATTGTGAGTCATGACATTATCTTCGATGCCACAATGCTAATGCCTGCTACATTTACACAGGTTGCCGATCAAGAGCCCGACTTCCTGCGCAACTATATGTATATGTATGCCTACGAAATGATTGACGACAATAGGGCAACGCTCCGGTTCAAGCATATCCCTGCCACCTTCCGCTTCATCATTACCAACAAGCGGCCAACGGAGGCAACCATCAAGAGTGTTCAGGTGTCGCAGACAGATGCTGCATTGCCTGTAGCCTCCAAGTGGGTAAGTATCGATTTTCAAGGAGATCTTTCTTTCAGTCGAAGCACTCACGCTGCGATTTCAACGCAGTTGGGTGAAAATGGTACCACTGTGCAGAAAGATGCCAAGTACACAGCGTATGCACTTGCCTTGCCACTTGTCGACAATAATGCCTTCGAGGACAAGAAAATCCAATTCACCATCGAGGCATTGGGTCCGGACAATGAACACCTCTCTTTCGAGCTGGATGCAGACAAATTGGCCGCTGCCAATCCGGGCAATGTGTATAACTGGGTCGGCGGCAAGTCCTACACCATCCGTATGAGCCTGAACGATGTGCTTACCTTTGAAGGCATCACCGTGGACGACTGGAACGAGCAAGAGATAGTGGGCGGCGAGGCTGTCGAGT
>CALCEC010000050.1 GCA_937900095.1 uncultured Bacteroidales bacterium
GCAGCGAGTGCGGTGCCATTGCCATTGATGTGACGGGTGTCGACGGCGGAGTGTTCTACAGTAATGATGAATATTTGTCGACACGTGTAGACGAGGCATTACGAAATAGTTCTAATGAAAAAGTAAGCGAAGACATTTCTCTAAAACCGACAGTTGCGGATTCCATTATAGTCTTTTCTGCGGCAGACTCACTGGTATTGCAGCGTGTGTTCGAAAAAGCCGAGGCATATTTAAACAAAAAAATATACAGCAAAAGCATAAATATCTATGCAGAACTTATACAGTATGGCTATATCCCTGCTTACTACCGTGTAGGCTATAGTTACAGATATGGTCTTGGTATAATGAAAAGCGCCCCTCACGCACTGACTTTCTTTGTGCATGCCGCTGAAAGGGGACACGCAGATGCCCAGTATGAGTATGCGATGATGCTACTGAATGGTGAAGGTACAGCAGCCTCGCCTGATACGGCAGTTCATTGGCTTGAGAAAGCCGCGGAACAGGAACATGTAGATGCACAGAACGAACTTGCAAAATGTTATTTGTACGGGAATGGAGCCCCGTTCGACCTTGCCGTTGCAGACTCATTGTTAAGGAAAGCCTCCATTGCAGGGCATCCTGAGGCACTTTATCTTTACGCTATGCGCATGCAACGCCGGGAGATAAGAAATGACAATATACTGGGTAGTATCATTGATTGCGTATCGCGTTCTGCTGACAAGGGACATGCTGATGCGCTCGATTATATGATACAATATTGCCGTTCTGTCGGTGACGACGAAAACATGTACAGAAACGCACTCAAGCTGCACCAGCAAGGCGACAAGCGCGGTACAAAGGCCCTTGCTGACTGTTACCTCAACGGTATTGGAGTGAAGCGTGACAAGAGCCTTGCCAAAGACCTCTACCGCGAAGCAGGGGAGTAACGACTGACTGGGCCCCCACCTAACCTCCCCCTGATGGGGAGGGACAATGTCCGTTTTAACAGTTTGTTTTCAATTGTCGGTTTACCGACTGAGGGGTTATGCCAGGGGAGGAATATTATAGAGGTGAAGGGTTAAAACAGAGGAGACCTGTCATCCCGAGCGAGCGTAGCGACGAGGGATCTCATAAATACTCATATACATAAATGTAAACAGAGATATCTCGCATACGCTCGATATGACAAGCATAGTATAAATTTAACTCCTCCGTCACTGCGCTTAATCCCTACGTTACACGTTAATCGTTTGAATTGAGCCCATTAAGGACCCTAAGTCCCTTATGAACCGGCGCACCCGTGGTAGGGTTATAGGTGAAGGACTGTATAAACCCAGGAATTCAAGTTTTAATGAACTATGTGTATTGAAAAATATCCACAGTGTTTATGTATTTTGGTGTTTTTCATTATATCTTTGTGGGAGATCAATCCGGCTGATGTTGTTGCCAACCGTGCGAACGTGGCTACACAATATAATGAAGCATTTTTGAACGACAACGAATTGACTGAACTATGGTAATATTTAATTTTAGAGAATATGGTGAGAATTTAGGTACACGTCCTTTGGGTAAACGTGTGCGTGAATCGTTGCAACCATTGATTGAGCAGAATGACCTCGTTGTGCTCGACTTTACCGGTGTAAATGTCGTAAGCAATTCATTCGCTGACGAATGTATTGCAAAGTTGTTGCTTGTAATGTCGCTCGCAGAGCTGAAAAGCCGTACAACTTTCCGTGGACTGAATCCAATTGCTTCGGAAAGCGTACTGACAGCACTCCGTCGCAGACATCTTACAATGGCATAGTTTATGTGTTTAATGGAAATTATATATATGGCTTTAGCCCCTCTCCTTGCAAGACTGAGGAGATAAAACGCAAGCAGTTAATTAATCCATGTGTGGAACTTAAGCTTCTATAAACCGTGGGAGACTTTGAATATCTAATACAGAACGAGGCTACTAAAAGTTTTTAGCAGCCTCGTTCCTTTTTATAATGTTGTTACTTTATCTTCTTCCAATATACGGTCTTGCCTATGCCCCAGATGTTGCCGTAGACCTCAAGGGTCTTCGCATCCTTGAACTCGATGTCTACATCGTATATCTTGCCGCTTGACGGGTCGTAGATATCTGCGTCGCCCCATTCCTTGTCGTCGGCATCGTACTTGAGGCCTTTGATGATGACTACCTTGTCAAGGTCTACATTACGCAGGTTCTTGTCCTTGTTCTTTACGTCCTTGCGCTTGTTGCCGTTCTTGTCCAGTGCGTTTGCAACCCAGAATACCTGTGCTGTGTATGTGCCGTCGGCAGCCTTTGAAATCCTGATTTTACTGTCACCTTCTTTCTTAACATAGAGGTACTCGCCAATGATGTTGTCACCCTTTGAATTCAAGTTCTGTGCAAACGATGGTACTGAAAACAGTACTGTGCACAATAGTGTAAAGATAATCTTTTTCATTTTGTACATTGTTTGTTGTTAAAACTGTACAAAGATAGCGTAAAAACTGCACAAGACATATGCTCTTGTGCAGTAAATGATTTAAAATTGCGCATTTTTAAACAATTGTGCAATTTTTGGATTTTCTTTGGTGAAAAAATCCCTTATTCTTGGATGTATTTGTACCCTAAAGATTTTATTGTCTCAATGATTTTTTCCGGGTCTACATTCTTGCCTTGTATGTAAGCCGCTCCCTCGGTAAGCTCTACGCGTACCGATTCCACTCCTTCCACTTTTGCAAGGTTCTTCTCAACGTTTGCCTTGCAGTAGTTGCACATCATGCCGTCGATCCTGTACTTCTGTTCTTTGTTGGTGTTGCAACTGCAGTGTTCGTCGTGGCAGCAATCCTTCTTGCCTCTGTATTGCAGTATGAAGGCCGTAGCAAGCAGAATGACAAAGAGTATGCTCGATGCTGTCTGCCACCAGGGGGCGCCTTCTGCACCGCAGCATCCTGTCTGGTGAATGTGTATTGCGCTTGTGAACCATTCTGTCGGCAACAGGTAATCGATTATGAGTCCGAAGCCCATTGAACCTATGATTATTGTCAGCAGATAGGTTATGAGGGTCTTGCGTCCGAGAATCTTGTTTATCACAAGAATGGCTGCCATGTTTGTTGCCGGGCCTGCCATCAGCAGCACTAATGCCGCACCGGGTGACAGTCCCTTGAGGATGAGGGCTGCTGCAATGGGAATGGAGCCTGTGGCGCACAGGTACATGGGGATTGATAACGCAAGGATTATGAGCATATTAAGGATGGGGTAGTCGTTGAAGCGCGCAAAGAAGTTGTCGGGAACGGCAATGGTGATTACCGCCGCGATGACAAGACCTATGACAATCCATTTGCCTATGTCCTGCAACATGTCGATGAAACCGTAGCGCAGGGTTCCCACGCACTTCTGCCAGAAACTCTTTTCCTTCCTCTCTTCGTTGCTGTCAACACCGGTGTTGTCATCCTCGGGGCTTATCCTGTTGATGATGCAGCCTCCTGCAATGGCTGTAACGAAGGCCACCAACGGGCGTGCTATCGCAAAGGGAATTCCCAATACCGATGCTGTGGCAAGAATGGAGTCCACACCTGTCTGTGGAGTGGATATAAGGAACGATACCGTTGCTCCTTTTGATGCTCCCTCGCGGCGCAGTGAGGTGGCTGTCGGTATTACACCGCAAGAGCACAATGGCAGCGGAACACCGAACATCGCAGCCCAGAATACCGAACGGAAATTGTTTCCGGAGAGTTTGTCGGCATAAATCTTGCGGGGAACGAACTCGTGGAGTATTCCTGCTATGAGAAAGCCGAACAACAGGTAGGGGCTCATTTCGTTGAGCAGGTCAATGAGAGGGTATATGTATTCTTTCATAATGTTATATTATAATCTTTGCATCACAGTTAACAGTGATGCAAAGATAAGTCTTTTTAAGGAATTCCTCCCTCGTTAAAACTTGCCAAAATGAATAGGCTCACTCCCTATTTCTGTTATTTTCCACTATCTGCAGATTCACAGCTGCCTGCTCGTCGCCCATGGCTGCTGCCTTGGCAAAGGCCTTCTCGGCTGCATGGCGGTGATGACGTCGATAGTCAATCACTCCTTGCAGGTTAAGCACGCGTGGGTCGTTCCTGTATTGTTTAAGCTCTGCGAGCAGCTTGCCATAGTCGGGGTTAGGGTTGTTGATGAGCTCGTCGATTATGGTGTTGAGTGCGGTAGCCACGCTGTCGGGTCTGTTGCTGTAGAATACTCCTGTACAGCAGGCCATGCGCTGTTGGGGGAATGTCTCTTCGCTCAGCTTGCTGTAGAGGCTGCCTCCCTTGTAGGCTTTCAGCATAGCCTCTCTCTTTACGGGGTTGGCTTCGCGCTTCAATGCTGCCACGAGGCTGTCACCGCTTTCACTGTCCATCTTCCTGATATGGGCGTACATTAGATTCCAGTTGCTGCCACCGTTGGCTGTCTCAAAGATGGAGTCGGGTAGATGGTGGTGCTTGCGAATATGGTCGCGCATGGCAATGGCACGGGCCTCTCCTAACTTTGCCTGTTCATTGCCCTCGGGCGATGTGTAGCCTACAATCTGTATCGCCTGCAGGGTGGTGGTGCTGTCGGCAAGCACCTCATCAATGATTCCCATGAGTTCTTCGATGTTCTGTGCATTCTGTAGATATTCGGGATTGAGCTTGCTGCTGTTTGTGGTGTAGCGCACCACACTTGGGGTGATGTTCATGTTGCCGGCATTCCCTTGCGTCAATGGGGCGTAATGTCTCATGCTGTACACGTGAGGGTGTTCTGTTGCAAGGTGGTCGGCATAGCTCTGTGAGGGCTTTGCCCTGTGGCAACTCATTGGCGGGCATTGAGGCATGTACATGGTAACTGTGTCGCATAGGAACTCTGTTGTCTCTCCGTTGTTGTATTCGCAGTATGTTACGGCATATACTGTGTCGCTGATGCACTCCTCGGGCATCATGAGGGTGCAGCGGTGGCTGCCCTCGCTGTGAAGCTCGGGCTGTGTGCCGTATCTCTTTACATATCTTTTGGCATAACGCTTGCCTTGAAGATGCCTGGTGGCTGAACTGATGCATGTGTCGGGGGTGCAGACGTGGGTGACAACGAGCAACCCTTCGTCCTTGGGCATCTTCGGGGTGTCGTAATCGAATGTGAAATACCAGCAGCTGTCGCTGTGCATTACATCATAATTCTCGGGGCTCATCTGTGCTCTGGCGATGAGTGCTGTGGCAATGAGCATTATGCTCAAAATAAATCTGCGTTTCATAAAGGTACGGTTTGTTGGTTTATACCTTTATAAAACGCAGATGATGCCTGTTCTGTTCTCTGCCTGTTTCAGAGCTTGCCGATAATTTCCGGCAGGTGTGTCAGCGTGTCGATGATGGCTGTAGGGGCATAGCCGGGATCAACGGGTTCTTCGGCCCAGCATACTTTTTTCAGCCACACGGTATTGCATCCGAGTGTGGCAGACGGGTAAATGTCTTTGCGGTATGAGTCGCCTATGACAACAATCTCTTCGGGTTTAAGCTCCAAAGCCTTTACTCCGAGGGCAAACAGCGCAGGGTCGGGTTTGCGAAGCCCTACGACTGATGACTCTACAATCTCTTTGAAATAACCGCTCAGGGCGAACTCCTTGAGCACCACCGGCATGTTGCCGTAGAAATTTGTCACAAGAACCATGGGGTAGCGTGTTGACAGCTCTTCGACAACTGCACGTGTCCTTTCAAGTGTGCCGGTAACCCTTCTGTAGCAGTTAAGTGCAACCTCGGCCTCCTTCTCCTTGCTGAGCGTGGGGTGTGGGGCATTCGCACGCAGATATTCGAACTGCAATGCCATTTTTTTAATAAGGAGAGTGCGGAATGTGTCGGTAGGCTCAATAATATGGGCTTTGGCCAATGAGCGCTCACCGTGAACGTATGCGTCGCGGTAGGTGCTTTTGTCTACCCCTATGCCGGCTGCCTGGTACTCTTCCCATATAAGCTCGCCCCAATGGATGCCGTCGGTGTCTATCGTGCCGCCGTAATCGAATATTATACCTTTAATTGAACTCATGGCCTTCTTCAATCATTTTTGTCAGTCTGCCGCAAAGGCTCTCGTGTCTGTACTGCATATAAAGGAACAGCGCCATAAGCACCACAAGCTCAAAGAACAGATAAATCCAGAGCTCGCCAATGAGCATTGCAAAACAGAGCATGATGGCGCGTGAGTTGAAGGTGAGTATGTTGGTGTACTTCATCAGCGGCAGGCTGCCCTTGCGGAACTGCTCGCGAAGCTCACGTGGAATGTCGGTTCCGTAGCGCTTGTGTACAGCCTTGATGAACGTCTGGAACTTAGGCGACATACGTTCCTGGTTCTGCACGTAGGCAACGTATGCGTTCAGGAATATCTTCCAGAAGAAATTGCCTCTCCACGGGGTGGCGTCATACTCTTTTTTCTGGGCAATGGAGTTGTGGAATTCGTTGCCGTTCTTCTCGTTGGTGAAGTAGAGGTGTATGTTGCGGTAGTAGTCGGCCAACTGGCACTGTGAACCGTGTACCCAGAATCCGCAGAACGATACAAGAATCCAGATAACCACTCCCCAGTTGTATTCGGGGGCAAAAGGAATGGGTTGGAATGTCTCGCGTGCAGCAATGGCAAAATATATGCAGAAGAACCAGCAGTCACCTGCAAAACCGTCGAGGATGCGTCCCCAACGTGTCTTCTGTCCTGTGATGCGGGCCAGCTGTCCGTCGGTGCTGTCATAGAGGTTGGCCCACATGAGCAACAAGACTCCAAGGATGTTCCAGCGGAGGCTCTCCTGAAAGAAACATACTCCTGCTGCAATGCCCAGGAAAATGGAAATTATGGTAATGACATTGGGGTGAACGCCGCGGTTGCGGAAGAACAGCGCACAGCTGAATCCCAACGGGCGGTAGAACCACATGTCAAGAAACTCCTCGGTATCGACGGACTTTATCGACGCAAGGTACATTTTTCTATCCTCTTCTTTCATCTTTCTCTTTTTTTATAGTTCAGTATGTACGCGGCAATCTCCTTTGCCGCTTCGTTGCGGACTGCCGAGAAACTGGGGAAATCATTGATGTCTATTATAAAGATCTCTCCTTTGCTGTTTACGATGCAGTCTCCTCCGTATATGTCGAGCCCTATGGCCTCTGCGGCCGAGAATGCAAGCTCTTTGAGCCGTTCGTTGTCGAATGGGTGATGCTCTGCTTTCCCGTTGATCCTTTCAAGGCCGAACTTGCTCTTTTCGGGGTCGGGGTAGCTGTAGTGGAAATATCTGCGTCCTACTCCGTAGAACTTTATGATATCTCCCGTGACGTGTCCACAGTGTATGCAACCGTCTATGCCTCTTGCCTGCATTGCACGGAATGCCCTGACGGCATCCTGTGGGGTGTTCGCAAAGCATACATCGTCCTTATGCCTGCTCCAGCCTTCGCTGTGTTTTATCCAGGCAGGGTAGGGCAACCCCTCAAGCTCTTCCTCTTTTGTTATCTGTTTGAACGGCGGCTGTGGAATTGCTGCCTTTTCAAGGATTTCCATAAAACTGCTGCGTGAGCAGTTGTGCACGGCACCGGGGCTGTTGATGACGGCAATCCCTTGCCTTTCTGCTTCCTGAAGAACTTCAAGTGTCTTTTTGCTACGCGACATATGACAGATGATGTCTGCATCCCGCAGTTGCACGGTGTCTTCCGTGGCAATTGTTTCAGCGCCTGTCGCACGCAATTCAACGGCAATCTGTTCAAGGATTGCCGCATCGTTCGCCTGCATGTTGGGCGAGTCTGCCGTATCGCGTGCAATGGTTGCTACAATCATCTTTCAGATAGGAATTTCTCGGCCTTTGCAATGTCCTCGGCGTGGTCGATGTCTATTATCTTTGAGAACGGATAGGCTTTCAGTTTCATTCCGCTCTGTACCATACGCCGCTGGAAGTTGCGCATACGCTCAATGCCTTCGCTCATACACTCGTCGAGTATGTCAAGTGATTCGGGTGAAAGCCCGTATATGCCACCGGAAATGTAACGTGAATTCTCTGTTGCCCTGTCACTGAATGCTGTTATATTCAGCTCTGTGTCAGTGTCAACGTATAGTGGCTTTTCATCGTCAATGTAATCGGTGACGGCCATTATACCGTCGTCATCGCTCTCCTTGAATGCCTTGATGTATGCGGTAAACTCATCCTCGTGGAACAGCGTGTCTACAGTGGTGAGACAGAACCTGTCACCGCGCAGCAGATGACTCAACGCATGAAGGCTGTGCATGGAGCTGGGCGTGCTTTTCACTACAATGTTTATCGGGAACTCCTCCTGCAACTTTTTGATGTGCGCAAGCGTGTCTGGCTGTTGCCCGTTGACGATGATGTTGATTGAGTCGGCTCCCTGGCGTGCAAAAACCCTTACAAGGCGCTCTATCAACGGAACACCTTGCAGTTCTATAAGTGGCTTGGGGGCTTTTATTCCCTCGCTTGCCAACCGTGAGCCTTCACCGGCTGCAATTATCGCGAACTTCATCTTTTATTCGTTGTCGGGCAACTGAAGGTTCAAGCGATTGCTGTCGTCACGCTTCTCGAAGTACATCTTGCGCAACGGGTTACGGCGTGCTCCGAAATAGAGCTTGCGGTTACGCAGAATATCTATTGCCGCATATATGGCCTGACGGAATGAGTTCTCGTCGGCCTCGCCCTTGCCTGCGATATCGAATGCCACTCCGTGGGCAGGTGAGGTGCGTACAACCTTGAGGCCTGCTGTGAAATTGATGCCGTCGTTCATTGCGAGTGTCTTCAGTGGTGTCAAACCCTGGTCGTGGTACATTGCAAGGATAGCATCGAATGAAGAATACTTGCCGCTTCCCATGAAACCGTCTGCCGCGAACGGACCGTAGCAGAAGATGCCGCTATCGTTCATCTTGCGTATTGTGGGGGCAATTACGTCTATCTCTTCCTTGCCGAGCAGACCGTTGTCACCGGCATGCGGGTTGAGTGAGAGCACTGCAATCTTGGGGGCATCGATGTTGAAGTCTTCCTTCATGCTCTTGTCGAGCAGGGTAATCTTTTCTTCAAGAAGCTCCGGGGTTATTGCTTCGGGAATGTCGCGCAGTGCCATGTGTGATGTGGCGACGGCCACACGCATCTCTCCGCTGCAAAGAATCATCAGTGCTTTGTCCTCGCCACCGCAGCGCTCCTGCAGGTACTCGGTGTGTCCCGGGAAATTGAACTGTTCGCTCTGTATTGCACTCTTGTTGATAGGTGCTGTGACAATTACATCGATAACGCCCTCCTGACAATCCTTTACAGCTCTTTCCAATGCCTCGAAAGCGGCTGCTCCTGCCTCGGGAGTGCTTGTCCCGAGTTCAATGTGTACCTCGTCGCTGTTGCAGTTGATGATGTTCAACTTGCCGTTCTGCGCCTCTTCGGCTCTCTCGATGGTGTTGTACTGAATCTCCATTTCAAGTGCCTTGCGGTGGTAAGCTGCCACCTTGGGCGAACCATATATTATTGGAGTACAAATATCGAACATCTCGGCATTCTCGAATGTCTTGAAGATTATCTCGTAGCCGATACCGTTGATGTCACCCTGTGTTATTCCGACGCGTATCTTCTGTTTTTCGCTCATATCAATTATATCTTTTATTTTTTCTCTTCAATACTGAACTCCTCAAGTCTGTTGCTCTCCTCAATGAACTTGTCTGCAGGTAGCTTGAGGGTAAACAGTGATGCTTCAAGTTTACGCATCATGGAGCCTTTTTTCCTGTTGGGGGCATAGAGGAATGCCTCTACAACAATTACCCTGTTGTTTATCTCGTCTACAACAGAGTGCGACACGAACGGGCCTCCCATGATGTCGTTCTCCATCTCCCAAAGGCCGCGGACAACCTGGACGTAACGGTCGCGGTATGCACCCTCGGTGATATCTACCGACCAGTCTACGGTCTTTATGTACTGGTCCATTCTCTTGGCGCGGATGTTCCTCTTCATTACAGAGTCGCGCATGTGTATATAGTTTTCTCTTGAGAAATTGTCAACCGATGTATAGGGGTAGCTGTATACCATAAAACTCTGGATCTCGGCCTTCGGGTCATTGAAATCGGAAAGCCACACGAAGTTCTCGCCCTTCATATGACCGTTGAGATATGCCGGCACCATAAGTTCGCAACCGAACATCTCCCTGACGATATCCATGGCTTTCTCGTTATAGCTTCCGGCGAGCACGTTCATCTGTCTCTCTATCTCAACCCTTGTCAGGAAGTCAACTATTACCTGTGAATTCTCGGTGACGAACTTTTCAAACTCCTCCATGCTTGGAGACTGTATGCCCATGTAGATCTGGGGCTTAGCGAATACGTCTCTTGTAAACTTGAAAGAATTCTGAGTGTATCGGTTTTCGTTTATGTCCACAAAGATGATGTTACGGAATGCCTTTGTAGAGCCTCTGAAGTGGCTCTTGGTTACTCTTGAAATTCTGAACGAACGCTCCGACTGTGGCAGGCCGGGAATGTCGGTGTCAAGTGCATATAGCAAAGCACGGCCGGCCGGAGCCTCCCATACCTGGTCGTCGCATACTACCAACACTTCGTATGGATTTCCGATAGAGTGCTTCGATGCGTGCTTACATCCTGTAAGGGTGAGGATTATCAGTACAAATAGAATAAACTTTTTCATTGTATATGTCATTTGTTGTTATTGTTCTGTTTTAATGTGGAAAGCATGCCGCATGCAGCAAAGATATCCTCTCCACGTGATGCCCTGATTGTTGTGAACAGTCCGTTTTTGGTGAGGTAATCCCTAAATTGCGTCATTCCCTCTTCGTCTACACCTTCAAGGGGCACACCCGGGATTGCGTGGTAGCGGATGAGGTTTATACGGCAGTCGATACCGTTGAGCAGGCTCAACAGCTTGCGTGCATAGAACATTGTCTCGTTTATGCCCTTGAAAACGATATATTCGAATGTGAGCCTGCGCTGGTGGCTGAAATCATATTCGCGTAGCAGGTCAAGCATTTCCAAAATCGAGTAACCCTTTTCGGCAGGCATGATCTCCTGACGCTTCTCGGGGATGGGGTGGTGAAGGCTCACTGCAATGTGGTAGTCTCCCGAGTCGAGCAGGCGCTTGAGGCCCTTACGTACTCCGACTGTCGATACTGTCAGACGGTGAGGACTCCAGCCGAGTCCGTAACTGCTTGTGAGTACCTCAATGGCCGGCAACAGGTTGTCGAGGTTATCGCACGGCTCTCCCATTCCCATAAAGACAATGTTGGTGAGCTTCTCAAACTCGGGCAGTGCAAGTATCTGGTTGAGGATTTCGTTGGTGGTGAGGTTTGCGGTGTACTTCTGCTTGCCTGTCATGCAGAACAGACAGTTCATCTTGCAACCCACCTGCGACGATACACAAAGTGTTGCACGTTCACCGTCGGGGATATATACGGCCTCTACAAAACGGTTGTCGTTTACCCTGTAGAGATATTTGATTGTACCGTCAACGGAATATGCCGCCTCAGCAGGGTCGCTGTAACCCACCTCGAAAAGTCCGCTCAACTTCTCTCTGTTCTTGAGGGATATGTTCGACATGCTGTCAATAGAGCGCACTCTCTTGTTGTATACCCAATCGGCAATCTGTTTTGCCGTGAATGCAGGCATACCGGCCTCTTTTACGGCCTCTTTGAGTGCATCAAGGGTCATTCCCAAAAGTTTCCTTTTATTCTCCTCCATCCTGTCTCGCTCTTGTTGTTCTTTGAATGTAATACGTGGAAAATAGTTTTTTCAACGCGAAGATAATGCAAAAATATGGTATTTCTTACTTTGGTAACAAATAAAAATATATATTTATATATACAGTGGAAAAACCCGCTCCCGAATGTTTGATTACGGCTCTTTTTTATTATTTTCGCGATAAACTTGGAAAAATATGGAAAAATATACGATAGAACTGTTTTTGCCCCTTGTCACCGATGTTTTTGAGCGGTCGCAGGTAGAGCGTTTCCTCTCCCTTCCTCAAGTGAATAAGGTGTGGCTCTTGAGTACATCAACTGTGGACGGGGAACTGCCTGAGAAGGTTTCCCTGATGCAGGCCGATTCTTTGCAGAAAAGTACACTTTTCAAAAGCATGGCAGAGTGTGCAACAGCAGATTATGTACTCTTTTTTGCAAAAGAGGATGCTGATGTCGATGTCGAGAAACTCTGTGCTTTTGTCGAGGCTCTCCCTGCTGATGCTTCTATGGGGTATTCCAACTACTTCAAAAGTGTTGACGGTGCTGCGGTAGAGGCTCCCACAATAGATTATCAGGCAGGCTCTCTGCGCAATGATTTTGATTTCGGCTCGCTTCTGCTTTTCAGGACATCTGCCCTCAAACAGTATCTTGTTGCATCTCCGGATGATTATGAATATGCAGGACTTTATCAGTTGAGACTTGCCATGAGCAGGGTAGGGAATATATATCATCATGATGGATATGTCTATACTGAACCCGAACTCGATACCCGAAAGAGCGGTGAGAAACAGTTCGATTATGTGAATCCTGCACAGCGTAACGTGCAGGTGGAAATGGAGCAGGTTTGCACTCATCACCTCAAGGCAATAGGTGCCTGGCTGCCACCTTGCAAGTATAGTGGAATAGACCTTTCCAACGGAACTTTTCCAGTGGAGGCCTCGGTTGTCATTCCGGTTCTTAACCGTCGTTCAACGATTGCCGATGCTATAAATTCCGTTCTTAAACAGCAGGCATCCTTTGCGTTCAATATACTCGTTGTCGATAATCATTCTACAGACGGAACAAGCGAAATAATAGATTCTTTCGAGGATGACAGGGTGGTACACATCATTCCCGAGAGCACCTCTCTCGGTATCGGAGGTTGCTGGAATCTTGCGGTAAACAGCGCGCAGTGCGGACGCTTTGCCGTACAGCTCGACAGCGACGATCTTTACAGTGACGGGAATACTCTGCAACATGTTGTGGACGAGTTTTACAAGCAGCAGTGTGCGATGCTTGTGGGCAGTTACCGTATATGTGATTTTGACCTTAATACGCTCCCTCCCGGGGTTATCGACCACCGCGAGTGGACCGAGGAGAACGGACGTAACAATGCATTGCGTATCAATGGCCTCGGTGCTCCGCGCGCATTCTACACCCCGGTAATACGTGAGGTGGGCTTCCCGAATGTAAGTTACGGCGAGGATTATGCTGTGGGGCTTGCAATATCACGTCGCTACCGCATCGGACGCATCTACGATGTCCTTTATCTGTGCCGCCGTTGGGGGGGGAACTCCGATGCAGCTCTCTCCCATGAGAAGGTAAACGCCCATAATACATACAAGGATTCACTGCGTACGGCCGAGCTTGAGGCGCGTCTTGAATTGGTTGAGTCGATGCGCACACCGGATGCCGATGAATTGGCGGGTTTCTTCGACAGACAGCTGGCGCAGTGGCCCGATGCAGCAGAACGCTATAAGGCTCTTGAGAATGTGGAGGTCTGCGACCTTGGCAATGGTATTGTGTTGCAACACAATCCTGCCCGTGTGGTGTCCACGGCAGCAAAAATAGATAAAGATTCGCTTGCTGCCCGCAAGTGCTTCCTCTGTGCAGGCAACAGGCCTGTGGAGCAGATGACAGAAAATGCTATGGGTTCGTTGGAACTCCTTGTGAACCCATTCCCGATACTTCCGTATCATTTTACTCTGCCTATGAAGGAGCATGCTCCACAACTGCTTTTGCCGATGTATGCCGATATGTTGCATCTTGCCCGCAAGTGGCAAGGTATGGCGCTTTTCTACAATGGCGCCAAGTGCGGTGCTTCGGCTCCAGATCATGCGCATCTGCAGGCTGCTCCGCTGGAGAAGATACCTCTTTTCGGAGATTATTGGAGTGAGGAGGCTGAAGATGGGCTTGAACCGTTGCTTGTAGGTGAAGACGGTGCTATATATAACGTTTCAACGTATATTGTGCCTTTGTTCAGGATTGAGTCACGTAATGTGTCGCGTTCGGTGGAACTTCTTGAACGTCTTGTTGCTGCAATGCCTCTTGTCGGTGACGAACCGGAACCGCGCATGAACGTCTTTGTCTACTATGCTCCGGGCGAGGGGTATGTGACAACGGTTGTGCCGCGTTCAAATCATCGTCCTGCTTGCTACGGCACCGGAGGTGGGCTACAACGTATGGTAAGCCCAGGCGCTCTTGATATGGCCGGTCTTATGATAACTCCGCGTAAAGAGGATTTCTGTGCCATTGATGCCGGTGAGGCGTTGGCGATGTTGCAGGAAGTGGCGTTGTCGGCAGAAGATTTTGCTGTTGTTGTGGAAAATTTGATAGAGGAGTGATGAGGCGTATTGATGTCGGAATTTTGCGTGCGGCGGAGATAAAGTTCGATTTTATCGGTGATTTTTGCTCCGGTGCGCCGTTTTCAGCCAAAGAAAATGTTGTCTCTGTAGTTGACGGTAAACTCTTCTTCAACAGTTGCAGATATGATAACCTGTGCTTTGTCCCAAAAGGCGATGGCTCACGTTTCCTTTTGTATGATGTTGTCATTGGTGTCAATTTCCATTGGCAACGCAAGGAGAATCAGTTTTTTACCGGTGAGTTGCATTTTATCGTCGAAGACGGTGAGGTACGTGCCGTAAACCGTTTGCCGGTTGAGGATTATCTTGTAAGTGTCATTTCAAGTGAGATGTCGGCAACATCTTCTTTGGAACTTCTGAAAGCACACACTATAATATCCCGCAGTTGGCTCTATGCGCAGTTGCAACGGAACGGTAAGGTGCAGCTGGGTGTGTTGGGATGGGAAAACGAAAATGAGATAATCCGTTGGTACGCACGTGAAGACCATACACTGTTCGACTTTTGTGCCGATGACCATTGCCAACGTTATCAGGGTGTTACACGTGCGGCTAATCCTAATGTGGAACGTGCAGTACGTGAAACGACAGATGTTGTGCTCATGTATGGTGACGAAGTTTGTGATGCCCGTTTCAGCAAATGTTGTGGCGGTGTCACAGAACGTTTCTCGGCTTGTTGGGAAAATGAGGATTATGACTATCTCAAGGCTTTGCGTGATTGTGAAGGTGATGAACCTTTACCCGATCTTACAGACGAGACATCAGCCCGTGAATGGATTGAGAGCGCTCCGCCTTCATTCTGTTCGGCCGATGATTCTGCTGTACTGTCACAGGTACTCAACGGGTATGACCAGGAGACAAACGATTTCTACCGTTGGAGTGTGGAGTATACCCAAGAAGAACTCTCTAAGCTAATAAAGCGCCGCTCCGGTGTCGATTTCGGTACAATAATTGACCTGCAACCTGTCGAGCGTGCGGCCTCAGGGCGTCTTGTCAAATTGCGTGTGGTGGGCTCAAAACGTACTCTGGTTGTCGGCAAGGAACTTGAAATCCGCCGTTGGTTGTCGGAGTCACACCTCTACAGTTCGGCTTTTGTGGTCGACAAGGTGGAAAAAGAGGGTGTTCCCTGCTTTGTTTTCAAGGGAGCCGGTTGGGGGCACGGAGTGGGGCTTTGCCAGATTGGGGCGGCTGTCATGGGCGAAAAAGGGTATACATTTGAAGAGATACTCGAACATTACTATCCAGGTGCGTCACTTTGTAAAACGGGGGCTTATTGAGCTAATGCTTGATATTTTTGCATAATCCGTTTGTAATCAACAGAATATGCTCTTAATTGGCTTCTTGTTGCATCTCTTTTCTTCTGTTTGCTTTCAAATAGATTTTTTTTGCTCGAAAAAAAGTGTTTTCTTTGCAATATTTTTGTTAAAAACAAGTTACTATAGTAAACTGATATCTTTTTCAATATATAAAAATGCATTTGGAAATGGTCATAGTTGATGGAATGAATACCTTTGAGCGTGCGCTGAAACGTCTGTTTGATGTTATGTTTTCTTTTATGGGAATAATAGTGCTCTCTCCGGTATTTCTGATTGTATATATTGTCCTGCTTATACAGAATGAGGGTAGCGTTATATTCAAACAGGAGAGAATAGGGTACAAGGGCAAGGCATTCAATATCTATAAGTTCCGTACAATGTACGTTAATTCGGAGTCTGAAGGTTGTCCAAAGTTGGCATCAAAAGGTGATGAACGTCTTACCAAGGTTGGCCGCTTCCTGAGAGAACATCATTTGGACGAGTTGCCGCAGCTCTTTAATGTTTTCAAAGGAGATATGTCTTTCGTAGGTCCGCGTCCGGAGCGTCAATTTTACATCAACCAAATCCGCGAGATGAATCCGGACTATGATTATATATATCTGATGCGTCCGGGGCTTACTTCCAAGGCAACGATATACAATGGTTATACCGATACTTTGGATAAAATGCTCATACGTCTGCAGATGGACCTTGAATATTTGCAACAACGTTCAATCTGGCTGGACCTTAAATTGATATTTACAACATTCTTTTATATCGTTAACGGAAAAAAGTTCTGAAAATGACCAAAAAAATATTTCTTCTCTTTGCGTTGCTTCTCTCTTTCCAGTGGGTGGCAGCGCAATCCATATCAGATGATGAGGTTATAAAGATTGTCATGGCCGAAAAGGAAAAGGGACGTGATGAAAAGACTATTGCCCAGAAACTTCTCAAACAGGGTGTCACTCCGGCCCAATTGCGCAGGATAAAGGCAAAATATGAGCAGGAGCAGAGTGGTATGGGTGCTCTTGACGTAACTACAATCAACAGGAACAGAAACAGAGATAATGTAGGTGGCAAGAATGGTGCTGTCAAAACCCGTAAAGGGGAGAACTTTATGCTCAAGGACAGCAGGGTCAATTATGATAATCTCCAGAAACGTGAATTGCTGCAGGAGGAAATGGGCTTCCTGGATATTGATTCTGTAGTGTATTATAACAACCTGTTGAAAGATAAAGAGGAGGTGTATGGTCGCAACCTTTTCAATAACGAGTTGTTGACATTTGAACCGGCTTTAAATATTCCGACACCTTCCGATTATGTACTAGGAGCCGGTGATCAGGTCATCATAGATATCTGGGGCGATTCCCAGGAAAGTATTGATGGCGAGATATCTCCCGATGGTTTTGTTGTCATAGAGGGAGTGGGACCCGTGAAATTGTCCGGTATGACTGTTGCGGTTGCCAACGATTATGTGAAAGAGAAGTTGGGAGAGTATTATAACGGTTCTTCCATAAGCCTTTCTGTAGGTACAACACGTAGTGTGAAAGTTGAGATTGTTGGTGATGTGGTAGCTCCTGGTTCATACACATTGAGTGCTTTCTCTACTCTTTTCAATGCTTTATATACAGCCGGTGGTATAAACGATATGGGAACTTTGCGTGAAATCAAAGTGTTCCGCAATGGTAAACAGGTGGCGAATATCGATGTCTATGACTATATAATCAACGGAAACAATAAGGGTAATATACGTCTTATGGACAATGACCTTGTTGTTGTAGGTCCATATGATGCAATAGTGAGTATTGCCGGCAAGGTCAAACGTCCGATGAAATATGAGATGAGAAGTGATGAGACGTTGTCAAAGTTACTCTCCTATTCAGGGAACTTCTCGGGAGATGCTTTTACAAGGAATGTCCGTGTTATCCGTAAGAGTGGCCGTGAGTATTCTGTTCATACCGTGGATAGGGATGCTTTCTCTTCATTCAATCTGGTTGACGGTGACTCTGTTTTTGTAGATTCTATCATTCCCCGTTTTTCAAATATGGTTGAGATCAAAGGTGCTGTTTTCCATCCTGGTATGTATGAGACGGGTGGTAATATAAACACTGTGTTTGATCTTATTGATGCTGCAGATGGACTGCGCGAGGATGCTTTTACTTCTCGTGCCGTTATGCACCGTCGCAAGGCTGACCGACGTCTTGAAGTGTTGTCTGTTGATATTGACGGCATTATGAATGGAACAGCTCTTGATGTTGAGTTGCGTAAGGAGGATGTTCTGTTTATTCCCTCGATAAATGATATGCGCGGCGAGGAAACGGTAAGAATCCACGGAGAGGTCAATTATCCGGGTATTTATGAGTATGCCGAAAATATGACCGTAGAAGATTTTGTGCTTCAGGCCGGAGGTCTGACAAATTATGCCTCTGTGGTCAAGGTCGATGTGTTCCGTAGAATTTATGATGCAAAGGCTACAGTAGAACAGGATACCATAACAGAGAACTTCAGCTTCTCGCTTAAGGATGGTTTCGTAGTAGACGGGGAACCGGGTTTTGTTCTGGAACCTTTCGATGAGGTTCATGTCCGTAAGAGCCCTGTCAATTCTGTTACAAAGAACGTAACCGTTGAAGGCGCTGTCAACTTTGCAGGAGATTATGCAATGTACAGCCGCAATTATCGTCTTAGCGACCTTATCAAGGCTGCCGGAGGGCTCTCCGAATTTGCTTTCCCCGAGGGAGCCCGTCTCTATCGAAAGATGACAGATGAGGAGCGTTCTCAGCGTGAGAGTGTAATGAAACTCTCGCAGATTCAGTTGTATGAAGAGAGTATGAACTCCGAAAGTGAGTATGACATAACCCTTGCCGACTCGCTTATGAACCTTAAGCTTGAACTTGGTGATGTCTATGCAGTAGCGATAAACCTTGAGACTGCAATCAAAGAACCCGGTGGCCCGGAGGATATCATATTGCGCGAGAGCGATATCCTCACTGTACCACAGTATACAAGTACAATAAAAGTCAGTGGTGAGGTACGTTATCCAATTACCCTCAACTACAAGAAAGGTGAGAAATTGAGCTACTATATCAAGCGTGCCGGCGGTTACACTGATAGAGCGAAGAAAAGCGGTGTATATGCAATATATATGAATGGAGGTGTGAATGAAGTATCAAAACGTTCAAGCAGTGATATAAAGCCGGGATGTGAGATCGTTGTGCCTTCAAAGAGTGCTGCAAAGAAGATGTCTACTGCCGAGATTGTAGCCATCGGCTCTTCTACGGCTTCAATTGCTACAATGATTGTTACTATGGTTAACTTGTTGAAGTAAAATTGATTCAATTTATGAGTTCTCCTTTTTTGTGTAAGATAAGAAAAACCGTTGTGTTATTTTTACTGTTTGTACAGGTTAATCTTTTTGCACAGACCGAAAGCGGTGTAACACAATTCGTGCAGTTGAATACAATACTTTCCGACGGTGAGAATGCTCCTTTCTGGCTGACGGCAAACAGGCAAGGTGTTTCTTCGTTAAGTTCTTCAAACGGATATGCGCGTTACGGAATCAAGATCAATGGTAATATAGGTAATGAAGATAAGTGGAGATATACAGCCGGAGCTGATATTATTGCTGGTTATAATCAGACGAGCTCATTGGTTTTACATGAGCTCTATGCCGGAATCTCGTGGAAATGGCTCAACCTTACAGCTGGTGTGAAAGAAAACTTTGCAGAGACCCGAACTTCCTCATCTTCTATGTTTGCAGAATGCAACAGCAAAGGCGAGGTCTTTTCGCGTCTTTATGGGCGTACATTGGCAGAGTTGGGTTCAGGAGGCCTCCTTTACAGCGGAAATAGCGCCCCGATACCTCAATTGCGTCTTGAGGTTCCCGATTATGTTGACATTCCCGGTACCGGTTCCTGGATTAAATTGCGTGGACACATAGCATACGGAATATTCCTTGACCATAATTTCCAGGAAGATTTTACATCGTCTTACCCCGGTGCGAAATATGGACGGAATGTCCTTTATAATGGTAAGGCGCTTTTTATGAAGATTGGAAACGAAAGCAAATTTCCGTTGCAATTAGAGGGTGGTCTTGAGATGTATTCACAGTTCGGAGGTGATTTTTATACTCACAGGGATGGAAAATATCTCTCAATGCCACGTGGTATAAAGGATTTTTTCAAGGCGATAATACCTCTTGGCGGAGACGAAACGACACCTGCTGCAGAGCAGGCCAATATATCGGGTAATCAGATAGGAAACTGGCATTTTGCGATAAACCTGCAAACAAAGCCTGTTGATATCAGGATTTATGGTGAACATCTCTTTGAGGATTTCTCGCAACTATTCTTTTTTGAATACCAGACGAACCGTGAAGGTGAACGGAAACTGACCTATTATCCTTGGAGGGATATCCAACTCGGTATTTCAGTGACAAACAAGACTGATTATCTCAAGTTCATATCTTCAATACAGTATGAATATACTTCAATGTATGACCAGAGTGGTACCGGATACAACGACCCGAATGATTATTTCAGTGAGCAGATGGACGGCATAGATGATTACTACAACCATTCAGTATACCCGGGATGGCACTATTATGGAATGGGAATAGGTAATCCGTTGGCATTTTCTCCGCTTTATAATGACAACGGAGTGCTCGTGTTCCGTGGAAACCGTTTCAAGGCACATAATGTCGGAGTCAATGGAGCATTTCTGAAGGGTGAGCAGTTAAAGTACAGGTTAATGTATACATATAGTGAGAACTGGGGTACTTATTTCATTCCTTTTGACGAGAAAAAATATACGACATCGCTTCTTGCAGATATTGTGTATACACCGAAGAATGATTGGATATTCTCATTCTCTTTGGCTTATGACAAGAGTAATTTGATAGGTGATAATTGGGGTGCAATGTTTTCTGTTGCAAGAATAGGGCTGTTTTAATGAGTGAGTTATGAAGAAAATAGTATTGTTGTTCATTATACCGTTGCTTTTCATCTCTTGTGAGAAGGTTTATATAAACGGTGACCTTGACGGTATGTGGAAACTACATGAGGTAGAGGAAACAGATACTGTATACAATCCGACAAATATCACATATTCTTTCCAGAGGCATCTGGTTATGTTGGGAGAACATCTGGAGGTCGGTTTCCCTAATTATTATCTGGCGCAGTTCGACAAAGAGGGAGACAGACTGGTAATGAGCGGATTCTATAAATGGCCCGTAAGCGAAGGTTTCTGCGACAAGGAAGAGCTGAAGAAATATTTCATCTTTACGGATACGGTCAGCTTTGTGGTAGAGACATTGAACGAGGATGTGCTTGTGATGCGTGACGGTGGCAGAATCTATAAGTTTTTGAAGTGGTAAAAGAACTTTAGAAAGGTATTACCGGAGCATGGCTCCGTTTATTCATGGATATATATATGGATGGACAGAAAAAGAAATTATTGAATGAGACTGATCTCTTGAATATTGTCGGCAAAGTATTGGCAAGATGGAAATTCGTCTTTGCTGTAACGTTCTGCTTTGCTGTATTTGGAGTCATCATAGCTTTGAGTACAGTCAAAAGATATACGACAGAGGTTGTTGTGGCCCCGGAATCCTCTTCGACGTTTTCTGCTTCGGGACTCGGTTCTTTGGCCAGCATGGTAGGTCTGGATTTGGGAATGTCCGAGAGCTCTGATGCCATTTATCCGATGTTGTATCCCGATATTGTAAGTTCTCTCCCGTTCCTTTCTTCCTTATTTGAAGTAAGGGTAAGGGATATCGATGAGAACTTTGACACTACATATTACCATTACCTGAAGAAATATCAGCAAAGGACATGGCTCGATGCTGTCAAGGATGTACCCAAGAACGCTGTGAAATGGGTTAAGGACTTGGTGTCTCCGTCAAAAAATAGGATTGCCGTAGACAAGTTCAATCCTTATGCATTGTCGCGCGAGCAGATGGCGATGGTGGAACAGATTAATGACGCAATAGGTGTTTTTGTAGACAAGAAGACAAATGTCCTCACCCTCTCCTTTACCGATAGGGATGCGCGTGTGGCAGCAATCATGGCCGATACAATCACTTATCGTCTGCAGAAGATAATTACAGAATACAGGACAAAGAAAGCTGTTGATGACTGTAATTATATCGAGTCTTTATATTGGGTTGCCAAAGACAGTATGGAGGTTGCCCAGAAGCGGTATGCTGATTTTGTAGATAGCAACAGGAATGTCACAAAGGAGCTTGCTAATATCGAAAAAGAGCGTCTAATGGCCGACAAGGAACTGAAAACAACACTCTATTCCCAGTGGGCACAGCAGTTGCAGTTGGCTAGGGCAAAAGTTCAGGAGAATACTCCGGTCTTCGTAACCTTGAAACCCGCTGCAATCTCGGTAAGGGCTTCATCTATGGGTAGGGCAATGATGCTTATCCTTTATACTTTTGTCGGTTTTATATTCTCTGTTGCATATATATTGCTGAAAGAGCCGTTCCTTGAGTCCTGGAACAAAATCAGACAAAAAGGAGGGAAATGATATATATACTGGTCTTCATACTTTTACTTATTCCCGTCATAAGATATGATTTGATGGCCAAGAGTGGCGGCGAGAGAGGTTGGTACTACTTTAGTCTTGTAGTGCTGATACTGCTTGCCGGCTTGCGTTACAGGGTGGGTGGTGATACATTGATGTATATGGCAATGTACAACGATATACCTACAATGTCCGAACTCAAGTATTTTGACTTTGAAGAGGCACTGTACAATCCTCTATGGTATGTATACAACTCGTTTTTCAGGAGCTTCAGCGATGATTTCACTTTTTTCCAGATTGGCCAGGCAATATTCGTGAACTGTGTATTCTTCTGGTTCTTCAGGAAATATTCTCCGCAATACTATTTCTCGGCAATACTGCTTTATTACATAGGCTATTATTGCTATTTCAATATGGAAATCATGCGTGAGATCATCTGCGTATGTATTCTTATGCTCATGACCCCTTGGCTTCTTGCCAAACGTTGGATACTATATTATGCAGGGTGTATATTGGCAATCAATTTCCATTACTCGTCTGCTGTAATGCTTGTTATTCCCATACTCTATTATATGTTCAAGAAATCTTCTTGGTCATTATCTCTCTTGATTCTTGCGGGAATTACAATATTTATGAAAGTTGTGAATATTCTGTTATTGTTGGTAAAGGTAATTGCTCAGGATGAGAGGTTTGTGGAGCTTGTTGAAAAATATATGGAAAACAGCGGTAATTTGGTCGGAATGCTTTTTCAACTGCTTGCAGCTCTTCCTGTTGTAGGAATGATGTATATACGCAATAAATGTGAGTTGGATTATCGTGATAAATTTGCATCATTGGCTATGGGAGCGATATTCGCTTACGCCTTTGCGATGGGCTTCTTTGCGTTTGCACGTCTTGCGAACTACTTCATTCCTTTTGTATTGGTATTTACTGTGCACACAATATATTATTTCATATCGAACTGCAGGTTGCGCAGCGCACAGGTGTCGACTTTAGTGATGGGATTGTCGGTACTTCTCATATCTTTCAATTACGGTTATTACTATTTGCGTGATATGTCGGTATATTATCCGGATACACGCTTCAATGCGATATTCACTCCCTATTATTCGGTACTGAATCCTGAAATTGACGAGCAACGTGAAAGATTCTTGGAGAATTATCGTGATGTGACTTTTTTGTTTTAAGCATTAACCATCAAGGAAGTGAATATAGGAAAATATAGACAGATAATAGAGAATTTCTTCTCTCTTTCGGTGCTGAATGCGGTGAATATCGTGCTCCAGCTCATTACGTTGCCTTACATACTGAATATAGTGGGCAAGGATAACTATGGCATATATTCATACGTGTTCATGGTGGTACAATATATAATATTGTTCTCTACATACGGATTCAACTATTCTGCAACGAAGATGATTTCCCGACACCGCAATGACACGGCGGCAGTTACGCGTATATATAATGCCGTCATAGGGTGCAAGATGCTGATTGCCATTTTTCTTGTCATTTCCGTCATGCTTTGTTCCGGTTGGGTGTTTGAGGAAGAAATCGGGTTCGTGATGTTCCTGCTCGGTACGGGTATGATTGTGGGTGACATTATGAATCCTGTTTGGCTTTTCCAGGGTATGGAGAAGATGAAATATATGACATTGGTCAACTCCTCGTCGAAGATTATCTTTACAGTGCTTGTCTTCTTTGTTGTAAGCAGTGTAGATGATTTCTATCTGTTGATACTGCTCAACTCCTGCGGTTATCTGTTGGCAGGTATTTTGAGCGTATTTCTTGCCTATAAGCAGTTCAATGTGCGCCTGGGAGTACCACGTTTCGGTGATATGATAGCACAGTTCAAGGATGGCGGTGCCATGTTCGGGTCTACATTCGGCATGAACCTTTATCGTAATGCGCATGTCATTATCCTGAAGCATTTTGCTTCAAACGAGGCTGTAGGTCTTTTCTCGGCAGCCGAGAAAGTCATACACGGCTTCCAATCGGTGATTTTGCCGGCGGCACAGGCTCTCTTTCCTCATATGTCCTTGAAGTTGAAGGATAAGAGTGTCAATGAGCGTCTCTCTTTGATGAAAAAGGTGATGCTGCCTCTTGTAGGGCTGTCGCTTGCCGCAGCTTTGTTTGTGTATATATTTGCCCCTTGGATTTCTGACATACTTTGCGGTAAAGATTTCAGGGAGTGTATTCCTCTTATACGCATAATGTCTCTTGTAATAATATTCGGTGAGGTGAATTATATCGCAGGAATAGTAGGGCTTGTCAATATGGACAGGCAGAACTTTTTCTTCCGTTCGGTACTTGTGACGGGAGTATGCAGCTGTCTTATAACGTTGGCGTTGGTGCACAGCTGCGGTGAATATGCAGGTGCAATATCATTGGCGGCCTCTGAGGCTCTGCTTATGGTGATGTGCCTGTACGGATTGTTCAAATATAAAAGAGTGAAATGACAGCTATAATACTTATAAATTGGAATGGTGCCGATGATACTTTGGCATGTCTAAGATCATTGCAGAAGGCCGAAGGAGAATTTATTGTGGTTATCGCTGATAATGCTTCGGATGATGACTCCCTGCAACGTATCAGCGCATTTATAAAAGAAAATGGGGAGGAGCGTTTTCATCTGTTGCCGCTTGACAATAACTATGGTTTTGCTGTGGGCAATAACAAGGCACTGGGGTTTGCAGCGCGTTTCTCGCCCGATAGCTATATGCTGCTGAACAACGATACCGAGGTGGAACCGGATTTTCTTACCCGTCTTGTGGCTTTTTCTGAAGCCAACCCGCAGTTCCGCGCCCTTACTCCACGCATTAACTACTTTGACGACAAGAATGTGATTTGGGAGTGCGGAGGCGATATAAAGACCGGGCGTCGTGTGGTTAAATATGCAAACATGGATGCAAAGGTACTTGGCGGTGTGGATTTTCTCCCTATAACATCGATATCGGGCTGTGCACTTTTCTTCTATCCTGAACTGCTTGATGCCGACGGCAATTTGTTTACAGACCGTTATTTCTTTGGCGAAGAAGACTTCGAGTTCTCGATGCGCATGAAGAAGAGTGGTGTGCGTATGGCGTGCGTTCCAGCCTCTTGCATCTATCACAAGGTGGGTCGCTCACGCAACAAGATGAAAGCTATAGCCAATGTTGGCAGATACTATATGTATTACCTGAACCGTCTTATAACATTGAGGTTGCATCTGTCACCGTGGAAGTTCAGGCTTGTGAAATTGATGTATATGCCCAATTGCTTCCGCTATTTCTATAGTGTGAACCATTCTATCAGGACTTCATGGAGTCTTATGACAAGGCTGGCAAGAGAGGTGGAGAGCAAATATGGTGTAAGCAAGGAGGATTTCCGTGCTTTGATGATAGATAATGATTATTTCAATAAATAATACATATCCGTGGAGATCAGCAGATTATATCATACAATACGTTACCTTAAACCCGAGCAGTTATTTTTCAGGGTATTATATAAGGTGAAAGAGATATGTAGCAGGCTCTTTGGCATAAGGCCTTGTTACGCCCGTTACACTCCCGGGCATCCTCTTTCTTTCAAGGCCTCATGGATAGATAAACCTCACTCATATAAAGGAAACAATGTGTTTGAGTTCCTCAATGTGTGCGACACGTTCAGTGGTGTGTGGGACAGCAACAGGCAAGGCGAACTGTGGCGATACAACCTCAACTACATGGATTTCCTGCTCCAACCCTCAATGAGTGCTGCGGATGGCTATGAGTGGATAGAGCGCTTCATAGAATCGATGCCTGAAAATAAAGTGGCAAATGATCCATATCCGATATCCCTGCGTGGAATCAATTGGATAAAGTTCGTATCTCTGCATCATGAGAACTTGTCCGCGGAACAGTTGCATAAGATTGACACGGCACTTTATTCGCAGTATCTTATCCTGGCCGGTAGGGTGGAAAGGCATCTTCTGGCAAATCATTACCTTGAGAACGGTTTCTCTTTGCTGTTTGCTGCATACTATTTTAATGAAAAGAAATTCTTCAAACTTGCGGAGGAGATTATAAGTTCCCAACTGAACGAGCAGATACTCTCCGATGGCGCACATTTTGAGCTCAGTCCAATGTATCACTGCATAATACTGGAACGTCTGCTCGATTGTTGCGGAATCATTGACAATGGACGTCATAAAGCTTTATCGTCTTTAATGCTCAATAAGGCAAGGCTTATGTTAGGGTGGCTTCAGGCAATTGTGATGAGTGACGGTAATATACCGTTGCTCAATGACTCTGCATTTGGTATTGCACCGTCGACGGCAGAAATCATCTCATATGCAAAAGCTCTTGGTGTGGAGTGGGAGGTTGCTTCTCTTGGCGCGAGCGGTTACCGCAAGTTCAATGGCGATAGTTACGATGCTTTTGTGGATGTTGCGGCATTGGGACCTTCATATAATCTCGGTCATAGTCACGCTGATACTTTCACTTTTGTTATGAATGTGAGCGGTAAACCGTTCATTGTCGATACGGGTGTCTCTACATATTCAGCCGGTGAGCGTAGGGACTATGAACGTTCTACACGTGCCCATAACACAGTTACTGTCAACGGTATTGACAGCAGCCATGTGTGGGGAGCTTTCCGTTGTGCCCAGCGCGCGGCTGTGGAGGTTCATGCTGATGATGAACATACTGTTATGGCGTCACACGATGGTTATGCTTCGATTGGCGTAATAGTCCGTCGTACATTTGTTGACAAAGGGAACAGGCTTGAGATTGTTGATGAAGTTTGTGGAAATAAGGGAAATATGGAGGCTGTCTCCACGTTGTTGCTATCGCCGCAAGTGGACATTCTTTCAGTGGAACCTTGCAGGATAAGGACTTCTTTGGGAGATATATGCCTGAAAGGTTGTATGTCAGTGGATACGGAACCGGTAGATGTTGCCGTCTCATATAATCTTTTGAGAAAGACAAAACGGATATCAGTTCTGTTCAAAGAGAGATTGTCAATAACAATTGTTGTTAATCAAGATTGATGTTATGAAGATATTATTGTGTTCTCCATATGTTCCCAAGTTTAAAGATAACGGGGGCGGAATTGTAAAATGGGCAAAGAATATAATGGGATATTACGAAACGAACAAAGGTGATGTTGATATAGAGGTGATGCCTTTTGACCGTTCCATTTATGTTCATGACAACTTGAATTTCTTTGTCCGTATGTATAACGGAGCAAAAGATTATTTGGGTCTTATCAGAAAGACGTACATTCGTATAAAAAACGAACATTTTGATGTATTGCATCTGTGCTCGAGTGCCCAGTGGAGTGTAATACGTGATTATATAGTCATGAAAATGGCACGCCGTAAAGGTGTAGCAGGTGTCGTCCATTTCCATTGTGGCCGTATCCCCAAACTTGCCGAGGAGGGTGGAATGAAATGGCGTATTCTTAAAAGGGTGGTGGCAAATGCCAGTGCTGTGATAGTGCTTGATGACGAGTCGTGCAAGGTGTTGCTTTCGTATGGATTCGAAAATGTCCATAAGGTGCCTAATCCTATGGGGCATGAGCTAATGGGAGAGATTGCTTCAATAGGTGCCGGTGTGGAGCGTACTCCGCGTCGCGTACTGTTTGTAGGACATGTACTTCCTAGTAAAGGCGTTTTTGAACTGGTCAGTGCTTGTGCCGGAATAAGGGACGTTGAACTGCGTATTGTCGGTCGTGTTGAGGAACGTGTAAAAGAAGATTTGATGCGTATTGCTGCGCCAGATGCTGGAAAATGGCTACATTTGTTAGGGGAGAAAACTCATGAAGAAGTGTTGCATGAGATGCTGTCATGTGACCTTTTTGTTCTTCCTTCTTATACCGAGGGATTTCCTAATGTAATTATAGAAGCAATGGCTTGTGCGGCACCGATAATCGCAACCGGCGTAGGTGCAATTCCGGAGATTCTCGATAGCAATGCTACCTCCAAAGCCGGTGTCATTGTGCCTGTATATGATGCTGAAGCATTGCGCAATGCAATTTCCAAGCTTATGGATGATGAGGATACCAAAAGGATGCTGTCTGAAAATGCTGTCGATAAAGTCAATTCTTCGTACTCTGTTCCTTCTGTGTGGAAAAAACTGGTATGTGTATGGGAAAATTCCGTGAACTGACTCATATCATTAAGAATATATGTTTTAAGTTTCTCCAAAAAACGTCCGATAAAGGATAAATAAATATATATACTTTGCCAACAGAATATTTATTTGTAAGTTTGTATAACACTTTCTAAACAGATATTACAATGAAACAGATAATACAGGACTTGAAGTCCGGCAAGACAATTCTTGAAGAAGTTCCGGTACCGAATGTTAAAGCAGGCTGTGTATTGATCAAGACCACCAGAACGCTTGTCTCTCTTGGAACAGAGCGAATGTTGGTTGAATTCGGTAAGGCTAACTTGATAGATAAGGCACGGCAGCAGCCCGACAAGGTAAAGCAGGTACTGGATAAACTCAAGACTGATGGAGTGATGCCGACTCTTGAGGCTGTCTTTAATAAGCTGGGACAACCATTGCCTCTGGGATATTGCAATGTAGGACGTGTGGTTGCGATTGGAAAAGGTGTGACTGAATTTGTGGTAGGTGACAGGGTTGCGTCTAATGGTAATCATGCAGAGTTTGTGTGTGTGCCTAAGAATCTTGTAGCGAAAATCCCCGATAATGTCTCGGACGATGAGGCTGCATTCACTGTTATTGGCTCTATAGGATTAGAGGGCATACGTTTGTTTAAGCCTGAACTCGGCGAGACTGTTGTCGTTACCGGATTAGGACTGATAGGACTGGTTGTTTCCCAATTGTTGATAGCCAATGGATGTCGGGTAATCGGCATTGATTTTGACCAGGAGAAGGTTGATGTAGCCAAGTCTAAGGGTGTATTGGCAATCAATCCCGGTAAAGGGGATAATCCTGTGAAATTTGTCGAGGATATTACAAACAGCGTGGGTGCCGATGGTGTCATTATTACAGCTTCTGCCAAGAGTGATGAAGTTATGCATCAGGCTTGTGAGATGTGCCGTAAGCGTGGAAGGATAATTCTGGTAGGCGTTGTGGGATTGAATCTGCGCCGTGATGATTTCTATAAGAAGGAATTGACTTTCCAGGTTTCGTGCTCGTATGGTGCAGGACGTTATGATGAGGATTATGAGAATAAAGGACATGATTATCCGTTGCCATATGTCCGTTGGACAGAGAAACGTAATTTTGAAACTATTTTACAGGCTATATCATCAGGTGGACTCGATGTCAAGTCTTTAATTACGGAGGAGGTTGAATTGTGCGATTATATGGACATCTACGGTGATATGCGCAAACGGGGGTCTATCGCATCCATAATAAAGTTCTCCGACGAGAGTGCAATTGAACGCGTGGTGGAGATTGAGGGACATGAATTTAAACCTGGCAAAGGTAAAATCGGTATTATAGGCGCCGGTAATTTTACATCAAGTACTGTTATTCCTGCATTGAAAAATGCAAAAGCGAGAATAAAATATATAGCTAGTGCCGGTGGCTTGAATGCGAAGATGCTGGCAAAGAAGGTTGGTGCGGAATGTGCTACGTCAGACTATCACGAGATTCTGAAGGATCCTGAGGTTGATCTGGTAATTGTGACAACACGGCACAATCTGCATGCGAGAATGGTACTTGAGACATTGAAGGCCGGGAAGAGTGTTTTTGTAGAGAAACCTTTGTGTCTTAACAATGAAGAACTCGAGGAGATTAAGGCCGCCTGTGATGCAGCTCCAGAAGGTGTTACTCTTACTGTTGGTTTCAATAGACGTTTTTCTCCTTTTGCCACCAGGCTGAAACAACTGGTGGGTGATGGTCCAAAGAATATCGTGGCAACAATGAATGCCGGTTTTATTCCAGCTGATATGTGGGTTCATGATCTTGAGATAGGCGGTGGCCGCATTATTGGTGAGGCATGTCATTTTATTGATCTGTGCTCTTATATAGCAGGATGCAGAGTTGTTTCAGTATGTATGAATGCTATGGGTGTAAATCCGGAGGAGAATACTGATAATGCAACAATTCTACTTAAATATGAGAACGGGACAAATGCCGTAATCAACTATTTTGCCAATGGTTCAAAGTCATATGCAAAGGAACGCATAGAGGTCTACAGCCAAGAGCGTGTGTTTGTCATTGATAATTGGAGAAAACTTCAGGCTTTTGGAGTGAAGGGCTTTTCAAAGAAGTCGGGAACCATGAATAAGGGGCATAAGGATGAATTTGCTTTGTTGAATGAGCGTATGTTGGGTGGCGGTGCTCCTCTTATACCGGTAGATAGTATTGTCAATACCACAAAAGCGTCATTTGCAGCCATTGAGTCTTTGAAGAAAGGCTGTTGGGTGGAATTATAATGCTGAAAGGTGCGCAGAAATGCGCACCTTTTTATGATTGTCTGGGCGGTTCGGGTGTAAAGGGTGTTGCGTTTGCAAGGGTTCCGCTCTTTGATTGTCAGCAGATTTGCTCTTTATTTCCTTTATTGCGTGCATTCTCCCCAAAAAATATTAATTTTGCAGAAATTTAAGGCAGACGCTCCGTCTTAGGGTGTGTGGATGTCGTTATTTTTGTTTTTTGATGAAAGTACTGATTGTTTCATTCTATTATGAGCCGGAACTGGGCGCTGCTCCCAGCCGCATCACCAATCTCGCCAAGGGCCTCAAGGCTTCGGGTGCAGATGTTGATGTGTTGACATGCCTGCCCAATTATCCTAAAGGAAGGGTCTTTGACGGTTACCGTGGACGTTTTTCTATGAAAGAGACAATCGACGGTATAAACGTGTACCGCTATTGGACGTATGCAACAGTGTCCAAGAACCCTTTCAAGCGCGTGCTGGCTATGACCTCTTATGCTGTTACCATGTGGAGTTTCGCCTTCAAGCGTAAACTCATAAAGAGCTACGACCGTATCATCGTGCAGTCCCCGCCCATAATGGTTTCAGCGTCAGCAGTAATGCTTTTCTCCAAACTGTTCGGCAAGAACGTCATACTAAATGTTTCCGATTTGTGGCCCGGCTCGGCTGTAGAATTGGGATTTGTGCGTGAGGGTAGCCTCTCTTTCAAGGTCCTTTCTTTCCTTGAACGTTTCATCTACAGGAACTCAACATCTGTCATGGGGCAGTCAAGAGAGATTGTAGAACATGTACATCGTATGTTCCCAAAGAAGCCTACATTCATGTATCTTAACTTGCAACCGCAGACAACAGCTCCGGTCAAATCAAAGGTGCGTAATGGAAAAATGAAAATTGTCTATGCCGGGCTTTTCGGTGTGGCACAGGATATGCTTTCTCTCCTCAAGTCAATAGACTTTACTTCGCTTGGTGTTGAAATGCATTTATATGGAGGCGGTAACCAAATAGATGATATCCTCGCATACATAGGAAACGGTGACAAGAACATATTTTATCACGGTTTTGTCTCTAAACAGCAGATGAACGAGGAATTAAAGGTGTACGATTTGTCTATTATTCCTCTTGCTGCACACATATACGGTGCTGTACCGTCAAAGATATTTGATCTGTTGCCGGTGGGCATTCCAGTTCTATTCAGTGGCAGTGGTGAGGGTGCACGTGTGGTAGAAGAGAATGGTTTCGGTCTTGTATCAAAGTATGGTGATTACGATACTTTGGGGGCAAATATCAGGCTCTTTGCCGATATGTCCGACAAAGAGTATTCCCGATATGTGACAAGTTGCCTGAAGGCTGCAGAAAATGAATACTCTTTCTCGAAGCAGATGGATAGTTTCTGCAATTTCCTGCGTTGTGAGTAATCTGATTTTGAATTCTTTTTGTTATTCCTCAAGTTCGCAACCGTAGAACATGAAGTCCTTTTCGGCAACATCCTTTGGGAATGTGTAGTAGGTCATCTCGGCGCTTGAGCACACCTCGCCGTTGTACCTTATCTCGGCTTCAATGAATACGAACACGCGCTTTACCTCCTTTACACGTCCGCGTATCTCAATCTTCACGTTCTCGCCTGTGGGTATGGGTTTCCTGTACTTGATGTTGAGGTTGGTTGTCATGCCCGATGTCTGGAACTTGCGGGCGATAATCCAACCGCCGATCTCGTCCATCAATGTTGCCTGGATGCCGCCGTGCAGGGTGTCCATCCAGCCCTGATAGTTGTGTCCTGGTGTCCATATCGATACTATGTCATCGCCGTCCTCGTGGAACTCCATCTTCAGTCCGTATGGGTTTGACGGTGCGCATGCAAAACAGTTGTAGCCCTTGTCGGTAAGGTCTATCCATGGATTCTTTATCTTTTTCATATTGCGTATAATGTTTCCGCAAAATTAGCATATTAAACCGTTATGCTCTGTTTTTTTATCCTATTTAAACTTTCTTAATACTTGAAAGGTGATTTTGAACACTCTGTTTCCTGCTTTTTATTAATTTTGCCGGTGATAAAAACATAAAAAGATGAAAAGAATATTTTTTACATTCGTGGTGGCCGTAATGGCCTCTGTAGCTGCCAATGCGCAGTTGCTTTATAAGATATCGGGTAATGGGCTCAATACTCCTTCTTATATAGTGGGAACATACCATCTTGCTCCTGCTTCGTATGTCGATTCAATCCCCGGTGCACGTGCTGCCCTTGAGACGGCAGAGCAGGTGTGCGGAGAGTTGTCTATGGCCGAAATGAGTTCCCTTGAGGGTACACAGAAGGTTATGGCTGCAATGATGTTGCCTGACGGTCAGTCGCTCAAGGATGTCCTCTCGGAGGAGGAGTTTGCAAAGTTGGATGCATTCATGGCTGATGTCATGGGTGTCGGTCTCAGCAATCCTATGGTAGGTGCGCAGCTCGGCAAGATGACTCCTATGGCAATTGCTACCCAGCTGCAGCTGTTGCAGTATATGAAGATGACTCCAGGCTTCAATCCAAGTGCCCTTATCGACAGCTATTTCCAGACAGAGGCTTCAAAGAACGGCAAGCCGGTGATAGGCTTCGAGACAATGGATTTCCAGATATCTGTGCTTTATAAAGGCCGTAGTATCGAGCGTCAGAAGGTACAGCTCATGTGTATGATTGACAACCGTGATTATGAACTTATGATGATGAAGACCCTTACCGAGGCTTACTTTGCACAGGACATTGCCAAGCTTCTTGAGGTTACAGAGGAGAAGCTCGGTAACAAGTGCGACAGCACTCCCGAGGAGGATGAGGCTCTTATCTACGGCCGCAATGCCGATTGGGCCGAGAAGATGCCTGCAATCATGGGTGACAAGTCTACGCTGTTTGTTGTAGGTGCCGCGCACTTGCCGGGCGAGCGGGGCGTGCTTGAGCTCTTGAAAAAGAAAGGCTATGCAGTTGAGGTGGTAAAGTAATTGACAATAATATGAAAGAGGCTGACTAAAAAGGCTCTTTTGTTGTTACGCTTGCCCGAAAAATACTCATTT
>CALCEC010000051.1 GCA_937900095.1 uncultured Bacteroidales bacterium
GCGCAGACAAAGCTCGCTGAAAGCAATGCAGTGCTGTGGCTCGCAATGTCCCCTCCCTGGAGTGGAGCAGCTGAAATTAAAATTTAAAGCATACTCCGAAGATTGGTGGACTTCAAAACAATTGAGTGTAAGTTGGCTTTAATTATGTGCTCATAGAGACCATAGCTCGTTTTATTCAAATATGAACTCTATTACAGATGCGTCATCGCTTAAATTAGCTGGTAATTGACTTTGCATATTATTGGTGCTTTGATAATATCCATCGGAACACATAAGGATTGTATTAGCCGCATTGACTGGTACACTTTCAACTGGTATAGGTTCTCTGAATCCTTTACCGTTTATACAGCGAGTCAAGAGTGTTGTATTACCTCCAACTACTATATGGTCAGTTGTTAAAAGTTGAAGTTCAACATTATCCTTCCTATACAATCTTACATTTCCTTGCCAAGCATAATGAACTGAATCTTTTCCAATCAAGGCAACGCATACAGCAGCACCCATTTTGCATCTTAACTCATAACATTTTTGACGGATTAATTCATCTGCCATATCAAAAGCCTTACACAAAAGTTCCTTTGGCTCATACTTATGAAGGTTGGACGCAATACAATCGGCTATGGCATGTGAAACTATTTGTGCAGCTAGATTCCCATATGACAAGCCACCCATACCGTCTGCCAATATCGCCAATGAATACTCTTCAAACAAATCTTGACATAAAATGTAATCCTCGTTCGTCTTGCCGTTGCCAGCGATACTGAATGTATTAAACTTCTTCGGTTTCATCCTCTATAGCCTTTTGGAAAACATCAACTATCTCCTGCCAAGTATCTCTTACAGTTTCATACTTCAAGCCGTATGAGTTCTCAATCATTTGATTGATAAGTCTGCTTTCTTCTTCTTTGGCAAGTTCTCCTTCGATAACCTCTTTGTAATAGCAGAGTTGTTCTTTATTCAACAATGCCACTAAATCGTGGGCCAGCCAATAGCCTCCAACGATATATTCATCAAAGTTTTCCCAATCATATACTTCTTGATGCATTTCCCTATCAAGATTTGCCATAAAATAATTGGAAAGGATAAATGACATGTCTTCGGCATCCTTACTTGTCTTTGCATTTCTATCGAGCCATGCATTGAACTTCAGTAGGAACAATCCGTGCAGTGAAGCAATCTTAACCTTAAAATCGTCATCTATGCCGACCGTGATGGCTTCAGACAACACTTCATCAAAGCCCTTTACAGACATCGCTATTTCCTCTTCAGGTGGCCAATAGATGTTATCATCTTCTTTGGCTACAACACCGTATGGCACAATATCAAGTTCATAGTCCCCATAGAAAAATCTTTGCTGCATATCACTTGACTTTTCAAAACCGTCAGCGATAAGACTTTGTTTCACTTGCTCGAAAGTTTCCCAATCGGGTATTGCTATTGCAATATCCAAGTCTTTGGTTCTTCGCTTTGACTCTGTGTCAAGTAGTTGCTGCATGACGATATCTCGCGCAGTAGCTCCAATCACGTAGAACTCTTTATCCATCTTGCTGAAACTATCAGTAAGTTTTCGCAACAGTTCCACCAATAATGGATTACCAATCTTTTCACTCGAAATCGTTAAGTCCATATTCTATCAGTCTATTCGCTGCTTCCAAGCAACGGCTGTTACCACTACCCATTAGATCTGCATAAACAAGAATGAGAGGTGCAAGGTGATTCTCTGTTTCCCATTTCCAGAACTTCTGATAAACCTTTATCTCGCCATTGGCATCTTGCTTGACAAATCCTGTCTTCATCAGATATGCTGTAGGCACATCAGTATATATGTCAAATGCTCCTGGTTCTAAATAGTTGTCAATCATATTAGCGGCACTCTCACCGCCCCAATACATTCCTTCGGGCAGTTCCATTGCTTTCCATTTATTTCTTTGTTCATTGGTGCGGAATGCCATTCTACCCATCAATAGTTTAGGCTTTAACACTTGATTGTAATTCTCTACCCAAAGGTCAAGCAGAGCCTTTCGGTTCTTTAAGATTCTGCCCTTATCGGTTACAAGAATGAAATTTCGTGCAACTAATTCATCAATCACATTTTTTACCGTTCCAAGGGCGACTCCCGTGTTTTCTTGAATTTCACGGTATGCTTTATTGATATTATTCTTATCCTGCAAAAGATAGAATATCACTTTGATTCCTGCATTCTGAAAAACAGGATATGCTTTTTCATTGGCAAATACATTTTTTTCACCTTTGTTGGTAAGATGGAAAACAGGAATGCTACCGTTCGTATATCTTATATGGCAATTACCGGCACAATCCAAGATGTTTAATCCTAGTCCTACAAGGATGTCAAACATATTAGGATTGATATACTTTGCCACCAATAACACTGGCCTTTTTTCTGTAGCCATATACTTTTGCAAACGATTTACAATTGTATTGATATTGGTTGCTGTAATATTACCCTTAACTTCACAAAGAAAATCAACATTCATAATCTGAACAAGAGCATCAAAATTACCATATGCTCCAACTTCTTTATGAATGACAACATTATCAGGTAAAGCAAACTTTTCCTTCAATGCTTCCATTGCCAAATTCAGTGTTTCACGTTCTATCAGTACCATATTGTTCAAAATTAATGCATGTTCAATCGTATTGAACAGCGCAAAGATAATGAACAAAAATCAAACTGCGAAAGATTTTGTTCAATAAATACCATCTGTTCAATCGGATTGAACATCATCTACATATTGAACACTACAATCTCATTGAAGTTTTCCACCATTAATATACCTAACATAACGTGAGTTCGAAACAAGGATTCTAATTCGTATTAAAATTAACTCGTTGAAAATTAGGCAAATAGCGATAATTACTGTGACTTAAGGTGTCCAATCAAAAGATTTACAACCCCTTACCGCTATATTCTCCGAGGATAAAGTTACTGACATTTTCTATTTGGCAGATGAATTCTGCAAGTTTATTGATGTACAGCTGAGTCATACACTGTTTCAACCCCTCAGTCACTACGTGACAGCTCCCCTTAAAAAGTGGAGCAGCTAAAAATTGAAATACAACTTCCGTTTTATTGTATTCTGTTTCTTCGCTTCTCTTATTTTTATCCCCACAGGAGCGGTCAGGCTCCTGCAGGGTGGGATTGGTGCTTGTGGATTTCACAGGTCTTACAGCCTGTGCTATAAAGTTTCGCCCTTTCAGGGCTTTTGTTTTATCATCCGGGTTTTAATAGTGTTTCCACAGGGGCTACCCTTACAAGCTAGGCCCAATAACCCACCATAAAACCCAATATACTTTCTACAAAAGTAGAAGTTATAATTGTTAAAAACAAACATCGGCTAAATTTATTATAAAATCGCGTATAATATGGCATACAATATGGGGGCGATGCTTGAAAGCGCAGGGCATGCACTACCCTCTTGGCAGAGGGTAAACATTAAACAATTAACACATTTTAGCCCCTCACCGCTTCGCGGAGCTCACCCTTGATTACAAACAAGGGGAGCAGCTTTGGATTAAACAATACACAAACAATTTTGGCCGCAGACCCCGCCACTACACGGTAAACATTACACGATAAACAATAAGCAATTCTATACCTTTCACCTTGGATTTGTTTCACAAAAAATGAGTGCTCCGCTCGTTTCGAAACAAGCGGAGCACCAATATACCATCGGATGAGGATAAAACGGGGTTAACGTCTTCTTATCCTTATCTGTATCGCGTTCTTGATTGGAGTATCATTAACAATAACGAGATAACCGCCACCGCCGGCACCGGTAATCTTGTAGCCTTTGACATTGCCTTTGTACTCGTCGATAGCCTTCTGCACATGCGGAGATATCATATTGGGGAACATCGCCACCTGGGCATCGAAAGACGCGGTGCAGGCCTTTCCCCAGGCATCGACATCCTGTGCGTTGATTGCCTTCCAGCAGTCATCGGCAGCCTGAGCGAGCGCACGGGCACCGGCCTCATCGATATGTGTATCGGCAAGCACATCGTAACTGTTGTCACGCGGGGCCATTGGAATGAGCCACAGGCTCTTCTCGATAAAATCGAGGACAGCAGGGTCCTTGACGGTCTCGATACTATCGGGCCAGTAGCCACCGTTGTAGTTGAGCCTGTTGAGACAAGGCATAACAATGCCTATGGCATCCTGCGAACCGCTGATATAAGGGCTTCCCGGCGGGTTCTCATAGCGGAACACCATCTTTGCAAGTGTCTCGCGGTCGCCCTCGGGGATATCGACATGCCACATCTCTATTGCTGCCTTGCGCGATGATGTGCTCATACCGCCACGGTTGTTGAAATCGTAGTCGGGCTCAATGCTGATAGTGAGCACAGGGCCTCCGTGGTGCTTGCTCACGTATGGCTGGTCGAGCCAACCGCCTGCGAGGTCAATGCGGTATGGGATATTGCACTCCTGACGCAATGCCGTTGTTGAGCGTGTGGGCAGGCCGGCCTCGGGGATACGAGTACTGACAACAAGCTCAATACCGTTCTCCTCGCAGAAACGTTTCTTGCCCGGAGTATATCCGTCGCTGTTAACAAAGAAGATATCTGGTTTCAGACGCTTCACATCCTCGGCAAAGTCAAGGATACCGCTTCCGCTGTTCACAAAGGCGTCCTTTACATAGCGGATTGCCTTTACCATATAGAGGCGCTCGCGCTCGGTATTGATGGTCTTGCGGTCCTTGAGCTCACGTATGGTAGCGTCGGAACCGATGCCTACATAAAGGTCACCATGAGAAGCGGCTTCCTTAAAGAATGCTACATGACCGGAATGGAGCATATCGTAGCAACCTGATACAAAAACTTTCTTGTTAGCCATAGTTTGACATTTTAATTATATTTTTATTTTGAGTTCCCTCGTCGCTTGTGCTGTGTCGGGATGACAATGCTTGTTTTAAACTCCTGCACCGCAAACGTCCTGCCCTCTATAAACAGAGGAGAAGTTTTTTACTTGCGGATGGACCACATTACCTCTTATATATTCCGCAGAAGTCAAGTATTACCTTGCTGTCGTCCCACGGCAGCTCCTTGAACTGGTTGTGGGCCGTGAGCATCACTACAATGTCGGCCTTGGCAAAGGCTTCCTTGTAATCAGTGAGCTTGAACTGCTTGTTTTCACTCACATTTGGCTCAACAATGAGTATGTCGGCATTATTGCATATCTGCAAAACCTTACCTACGATATTCTTTGCCGGAGATTCACGCAAATCGTCGATATTGGGCTTGAATGCAAGGCCCATCATAGCCACGACAGGCTTGCAGCCGTTCTTCAACTCAAACTCGAGCATAGTATTCTTCACCTTCTCGGCACACCACAAGCTCTTGTAGTTGTTTATATTGCGCGCTGTTGCAATAATCTTGCTCTCGGCGGGATAATCGGCCGTGATAAAATACGGGTCTACAGCAATACAGTGTCCGCCCACACCACAACCGGGCTGGAGGATATTGACACGAGGATGCTTGTTGGCAAGCTCAATGAGTTCCCACACATTTATACCGGCCTTGTCACAGATGAGCGAGAGCTCATTGGCGAATGCTATCTGGACGTCACGGCTGCTGTTCTCGGTAAGCTTGCACATCTCGGCCGTACGGCAGTTTGTCTTATGAAGCTCGCCCTTGACGAACTGTGAGTAGAACTCAATAGCCTTGTCTGTTGATTCCGACGTCAAACCTCCGATAACGCGGTCGTTATGTATAAGTTCGTATATCACATTCCCAGGGAGAACACGCTCGGGGCAATAAGCAATGTAAATCTTATCCTTAAGCTCGGGACGTTCGGCAAATATCATGTTTGCCATCTTCTCTGTGGTACCTATGGGTGATGTTGACTCGATTACATAGAGGTCACCTTCCTTCAACAAAGGAAGCACAGCACGTGTTGCTGCCTCAACGTATGACACATCGGGTTCATGGTCGCCCTTGAAAGGGGTAGGCACTACAATAAAGTAGGCATCGCTCTCCTGTGGGGCAGTATATGCACAGAACTTGCCGGTTGCAATGACTTCCTGCAACATCTCTTCCATTCCGGGCTCTATGATGTGAAGTTTGCCTTGGTTTGTCACCTCAACGACCTTTGGATTGATGTCGACACCTATGACATCTATCCCGTGCTTTGCAGCAATTATCGCTGTAGGGAGACCTATGTAACCAAGTCCCATAAAACAAACTTTCATTATTCCATTATCGTTTTTAAGTGTTAATACTCTTTTTTGCCTTATTCCTCCCTCCCTATTGGTGAGGCCCCTATTTCAAAGTCTCTACTATTCTTCCGCAAGCCAAACCGTCGCCATATGGATTTACAGCTTTGCTCATTGCATCGTAGTGCGCCTGGTCATCAAGCAACAGTGAGACCTCACTTACAATCTTATTATAGTCGGTGCCGACGAGCTTTACAGTTCCGGCCTCCAATGCCTCGGGGCGCTCGGTGGTGTCTCGCATAACGAGTACGGGCTTGCCAAGGCCTGGAGCCTCTTCCTGAATACCGCCGCTGTCGGTGAGTACTATGTTGCTCTTCTCCATCAGGTACACGAATGAGAGGTATTCCAACGGCTCGATGAAGAACATGTTAGCCCCCACCTGGCCTCCCCCCGTAGGGGAGGATGGCCTCACCCCGGCCCTCTCCATTAGAGAGGGGGTAGAAATAAGAACTTTTTTTATCTTGTTAATGCATTCTTCGGTGTTTGCTATTGCTTCTTCGTTCGTGAAACGGATTACCTTGAAGCCCAATTCGTTTAATCTCGTTGTGCGGTCTTTGTCATATTCTATTTGCTTTAGCTCGGAGTGGTATGCTCCGTCTACTTCTACAAGAAGTTGTTTTTCTAAGCATACAAAATCGGCGATGTACTTGTCTATGATATGCTGGCGACGGAACTTGCTGCCAAGTTGCTCGTCGCGCAGGAATGACCATAATGCAACTTCGGCGTCAGTAGCATTATCCTTGTTTTCTTTCGCAAAGTCTTTCAGTAAGCCGTATAACGTTGGGTCGGCTGTCTGGTAACAGCTCTTCTCTCCCTCCCTGCTGGGGAGGGTTGGGGTGGGGCTTCCGAAGACTTCAGCAATGGGTTTACGCACGTTGGGGTTGAGGTGCATCGGATATACAAAGTCCACATCGGGATACTTCAATGTGAGGTCCTTGATTGCTGTGCACATGTTGATGAAACCGTCACCGAAGTTCTCACGACGGTGGCCTGTGATGAGCACGAGTTTCTTGCCGCCGTCAAGGCGTGTTACATCATAACCGGCCTTTGTGAGATGCTTTTTGAGTTCTTCATCAAGTGTATTGTTCTCATTTATCTTGTTGACAACCCAGTGCAGGGCATCAATAACAGTGTTTCCTGTTACGGCAATACTCTCTTCGCTGACACCCTCGCTCAAAAGATTCGCCTTGCTCAATGGCGTCGGGGCGAAGTTGTATGTAGCTATGCGGCTTGTTATCTGACGGTTCATCTCCTCGGGCCATGGGCTGTAGATGTTGTGTGTGCGCAATCCGGCCTCAACATGGCCTACAGGTATCTGCTGATAGAATGCTGCAAGTGCCGCAGCAGTGCTTGTTGTTGTATCACCATGTACAAGCACCACATCGGGCTGCGCCTCCTTGAGCACATCGCGCATACCGGTTAGCACACGGGCTGTAACATCATATAGGTCCTGACCCTGCTTCATGATATTGAGGTCATAGTCAGGGGTTATTTCGAAAAGTTGAAGAACCTGGTCAAGCATCTGACGGTGCTGGCCGGTAACACATACAACGGTATCAAATATTTCGGGATGCTTCTGGAACTCTTTTACCAGAGGTGCCATCTTGATGGCCTCGGGACGAGTACCGAAAACAAGCATTACTTTCTTCATACTAAAAATCTTAATTCCGACATTTTACACAAAGCCATGACCTGACACCTTCGTTTACAAAACTTGAGTATGGGAACACAACCTTGCAACCCGGAATGAAAAAACGTTGCCCTACATTTGGAACAATGTTGACACATCCCAGGGACTAATGTACAAAAATACAAATAATTAATTATATTGTGCAACTTTTTATCAAAAAATCGCTCAAGCGGCAATAGAAGACCCCAATCTGCGAAAAGACAGACATTTCCATGAACAAAAAGGTCAGCCTGCTCAATCAAACAGGCTGACTGACATAATAATCACGGTTTCCATAATAGCCGGTAATACGGCAACATCTAAAAGGTTTCACCGGAGACCACCTCTTCACTACCTTGAGCAGGCTTTTCGTTCACCGCATCCTGTACGGCGGATGCATTACCGCCCCGAGGCAATACACCACCCTGCTGCATTTGGGCAAGCAATTCCTCGGGAACACCCTGCATGGGTGCGCCTTCAGCAGCCTGTTGTTCGTTATTCCTGATAGCCTCAAGAATCTTGGCGGCAAAAGGATAAGAACTGTTCTCGAGCATGGTCTTGACATCTATGGCATTGGCACGGAAAAGCTCCATGAGGAAGTCATTTGCAACCAGCTGATAGGCCGGTGTGTTATATCCTTCGGCAATTGTGAGGTCGAATTCGCTGTCACGGACCTTTTCGGGATTATACCACTTGGCCTCCTCGCTGTACTCCTTGCCAGCCATCTCGATATACTTTACCTGAGAATAGAACTGCTGTATAGTCTTCATTATTTTGCTGTCGCGGCGACGACGGAATGTACGGAAACCATCGAACAGTCCTTTGAGATTCAAGGAGGAGTTCTGTACCTGCTGGGCATAAAGCGATGCAGGAGTGCCGGCATGCGGTGCCTGTCCTTGCATTGCGGAGTTGACACCCGAAATCTCGTTGATGAGCCTCAGCTGAAGATTGAGCAGTTCAAAGTCACCCGCCACAGCCGCACCGCTGTTGTACTGACGCACCACGCCGTCGATGCTCTGCCCCGGCTTGAGCTTCACGAACAGGACTCCGTTGTAACGGACATACTCGTCAATGACCTCCTCGCGTGACATGCTCTCGAAGGCATCGTCATCGACAACCAGCACGCCTTTTGATGATGTCCCGCGGATGAAATCAATGAGCGTGGCCGTGCGGTTGATGGCACGCTGCTGGTCAATGAACTGCTCCACGAAGTTCCCGAGTTTCCCCTGTATGAGCGGATAGAGGTGAAGCACATAGTTGTGCTCGCCATGCCAATAGGGGCTGCGCCCCTCCTGAAGAATGTCGCCATAAGGAGTCATGTAGCGGTAATACCAGTAGCGCTCGGTAGCGAAGCTGTACTCCACGAGCAACAGGTCTTCCTCATCGCCTCCTTTAAGTGCATGTTCTTTGCGACGACGGTCGTTCTCGGCATCAAGTTCCTTGCGGCTCTCCTCGTTGAAAGGCATGTAACCCCACGTACCCCGCCACGGGTCGTCCCACCTGTAAGCATCGCGCGACTCAAGCTTCCACCCCAGAACAACACGGCAAAGATTACTGTGCGAGGGTGTGAAGAAGGAGAGGTTGCGAGCCTCATCGCCCTGCATCGCACGACTACCGTAAAGTACCGACTGCGACGCGTTGCCGTATATCTCACGTATGCTCTGTTTCTTCTGCGGTGTTGTCCCGAAGTGTGCAAGGACATCATCGAGTGGAAGGTCGAAAAGTTCACCGATACAGGTGAGGTCCCACATTCGTACATCCTCAAGGTTTGTATTGAAAAAGAGGCGTGAAGGGTTTACCGGGTACACCCAGACGTCTCGTCTCTCTTTAGACGGGTTCATGCCATACTCTATCCTCTGTGCCGTCATACCGCCGTTAAGCAACATTCGCATACAATCGGAATCCACCTCCTCAAGCTCGTTGATGTCGTGCACATATTCTATGGCTACGGACATCATCTCACCAACCTTGCTCTCACTCTGGTCGCGTGCAACGCACACGGGCCGCATGAGATTCTGCCTTAGCTGACCGTCGATATTGCTCAAAATCGGAGCAATCATATTGTTCTTGAGCGGTACCTTGCCGTTTTTCTTTATAAGTTCACCTTCGGTAATCTGCGAAAGCGTATCGGGGTCGGTGACATAGTCGCCCCACTGGTCACCGTAACTATACATAAGGCTACGTCTGAGCTTATGCCTGGCCTCATTGAGGGCATTCCAGCAGGCTGCACACTCATTTAGGAATTCATAAGCTATCGGACGTCCGGTAGCTTTGGGCGGATTGCGTCTGACAGCAGCAGCCTTCACTCTTTTATCTATAAACTTGTTCATTATTGTAAGCTGTTTTCGGGTTGCAAGAGCGGACACCTGACAACCCGTGGTTCATAACCCGGGAGCAGACGGATGTACAAAGAGACATCCGTCATACTCCCGACAGTGGTCACATTATCATTGAACTAAGACATTCTTCACACTCTCATCTTCGTAACGCCTATTCACCTTTGCCCCCTCTTCCGGAGACATATCATCACTGAATATATACCCTTTGGTATTCCTCAGGTAACGCGATGTTGAGGGCAAGAGTATGCCTTTATCAATGAGTTTATGCATCTGTTTCATAAATGCGGCATGGTCGTAGAACCCCTTCTCGTCCCTGTGCGACACCTCAAAATCTCCGAAGACCTCCTTGCGGTGCCTACTGCGTTCCACACGCTTCATCATATACTCGCAATGGCGTTGCATAAGTTGCGTAAGCTCGGCCTCACTCACGTAGCGGTTGCTTCCTGTGTAGAGTTTCATCCTGATAAGCAGGTTTTTTATATAATCCTTGACACGGACATACAACGAACGTTCCTTTGGGGTAAGAGAGACCTTTTCGGCAAGTTTGGCAAGATACTCCTCGATAATGACATGGCGAGGAAAATCCCTGTAGGCTGCGGTCTTTTCCTCAATGCTTCTCAGCACCTCGGGCGAAGCCTTGCGGAGCAGGTTGTCAACAAAATCAAACAGATGGTTACCGAAGACGCCATTCAACCCTTTGTGCCCCACAGCCTCGTGCAGGACAGTTTTCTCAAGATCGGCCATGGACTTAATATTGGGAAGGTTTATAAGGACCTTTCCGTTACTGTCGTTTACCCAACCAAGAGCGCGTAAACTCGTATTGTAGTTCTTGACTGCTGTAGGATCATTGGTGTCAGGCAAAGGAATCTCACGTTCATCATTAATAAGATTAATATTGACACCGAGCTTTTCGCCTATTTCCTTTGCGCGTCTTCCATAGGCAGCAATATCCTCTTTTGTATTCTTTGCACCGTTTGTATTCCAGAGATACTTGCTGTTCTCATCCTGCTTGACTATTGTCATCTGCGGTACCGTCTCATTCTTACGCCTGTAGGCAGCACGTTGCCGTTCTTTATGCTGCTCTATTTCCATATTGTATTCATAGGCCTCCCGACCTCTTACATCGGCCATTGAGTGAGCCTTCAATTCCCCGTCAATTCCCATCTGTTTTATCGACCTGGCCCGTTGAGTATCTGTACCCGACTTCAACGCCTCGACCTCATTTCTCAAGAAATGTTCATATTTCTTGATTGCTCTTAACGCTTCATCATGTTTTTTATCTCTCAGATGTCTGAGACTCCGTTGCAATCCACCTCTTACCAGGCCACATTCATCCTCAATTTCACGACGGACCTCGTAGAGCATCTGCAATGTCCCGGATGCATCATATGTAGTACGTTCAAGAATATCAGAGACAATGTTCTCCTCGGACTTGGAAAGAGGTTCCGATTTTGATTTCCTGTAGAGGATATCGGACAACTGCTCGACATCTATCCCCTTCTCCTTCGCATACAGACCTGCCTGACGCAAGAAGTTGACAGAATTCAAGCCATCGGTAAGCTCATTCTCAAATATCGCGATACGCCCTACCCTGATGTCATTCAGTAATCTTTGAGCTTCGTCAGGGGCATCAAATTCTTTTTTACAGACTTTGGTCCACAACTTACGGCCTAAAGGATCTTTAATTACAAAAACTTGTTTGTTTTTACCCTCTTCAATGATGTCAAAATCAAATGGTATCGGTGACGTTTTTGTGACCTTGTTTTCGACGAGGTAAAGCAATTTAGCCCTCGTTGATGCAGACAGGTCATTGTTCGACATCAAACGTGCATAGGTATCGACCACAGGTTTATAGTCGTTCCATCTTGACGATGGAGACTCAAGCATGTTCTCAATTTTCTTAAGCAATACTTCTGACTCCACATTCTCCTTCCGCAATTCTTCGGCCTCGGATGGAGTAAACCGGTATTTATCCTTGATATTACCGAATTTATTGAGTTTGTTCCTTGCTATAGGCCTCCATTTGGTAAGACGCATCGTCAACAGTGTGGCGCCTGCATCCACATAATCAGTCATCAAATCAATTGGAGCGACCTCTACACCCTCCAGCAGTTTCCGTGCTTCGGTGCTTGCTGTAAATACTGCCGACTCTGCGCACAGTACACCCGAAGAGGCGAACACCCTCTTCATATTTTCAAAACGCTGCGCTTTCAGGCGCAAGGGAGTACCTACAACACCTAATGCTGTTCCGGTAAGGAAACCATGACCGAAAGAACTGATATTCCTCTCAATATTACTCCACTGACCTTCGAGGATATTGTCGGCAATACTATGAGCAAGGTCATAACTGCCAAGAGTCAGGCCCTGGGTGGCAGAGCTCTTTACTATCTTACTCGCAAGGGTATTCTTGGCAATCTTCCCGACAACCCTCTCGGCTATTTCCGGAGTCATCCTTCTACCGAACCCTGCCACAAGAACTTTATTAGAGAGTTTCTTCAGAAATAGAGGAGCTACTTTTTCTGTTACACTCGAAGCGATTGGAGCTGCGCCTGCACCCAAAAGACCAAACACCGGTGAATCTATCAAAAGAGAACCTACGCCTGACAAAAAATTGTCAAGACGGTTCGATTCGTAGCTGCCCAAGCCTGCCCTGGAAAGGTCAGAGTGGTCACGGCTTAGATTCAACATACTGTTTGCCAAAGAATTAGCCTTTCCGAATAGCGAGTTATCAAATGCCGAACGAATAACATACTCTGTACGGCTCTTTGGTTTCACCTCCTTTACAGCCTCATCATAAAGCTTTTCGTATACATCAGGGATTACTCTCGGGAAAACCTTTTCATCAAGGTAATCCTCGGCACTAAAACCCGAATGCCTTACCAGCGGCCTTACCCTGTCCACGATTTCAGACGGCATATCGTCACTTATTGTCTTTGCGATATCCTCTACCGCATTGTCCTCCTTGAGGGCATTGCGTGTGACCAAGAACGGATCGGCACCAATGACAGAGAGTTCCGACTCCATCTGCTTACGTGCCCTATCCTTAGACTCGTTGCGGTTCTTCTGGTAATGTTGCCTCATGGCATTGTCGAAATCACCGTCGAATGCATCGTCAAGTGCCCTGTCCGACTGCGAATAGAGCATCATGCGACGTTCCGGGGTAGCATCGGGAGCCATCACTTTATAGAAAGTATCCCTGAAGTGCCCTTTGATTTCCTCGTCACTCCTTGGCTTTGTTTCATAGCTTCCGAGGCGGGATTTCACGCCCTCCACATCGGCACGTGCTGCACGTTCCACATCAGGGTCAATGCTGTCCCTGCCGAAACGTCCGAGCCCCTTTAACCAGGATTCGTACTGTGACGCGGCATTATCGGCACTCTTCTTTTTTCTCATACCACCTTCCTCATCAGGAAACAGCGGTTGTGGTGAGAAGCCCCCACCGTCATAATTGTCAAAATCGTCCAAATACATATCTTCTAACTTTTAATAATTGGTTTTAAAATTCCTGACTGCCTTTTCAAGCGTTCCCTTTGCCAATCTATTCTGGCGGGCACCAGGGAGAAGCAGTGATGCCTGACGTTTACGCAGGAGATTCCCTACAACCGGCAATGTGGCTTCCTCATGTTTCAAAGGCTTGCGCCCCACACCTGCACCCATATTCAGTTTCTGACGCAGATTGACATCAGCAATTTTCGCCTCATAATCCTTGAGCGCTCTGTTATACCTCTTACGCGCCATTTCATAAGCATCCTGGTGCTTTGCGACATCAGAGTTTGTTGCAAGCGATACCCGTGCGCCCTTATTGTAACCGGCCAATGTGAGGAGGTTCGAGGCAAGGTCTGTTATGGCAGCAGCGTAGTATTGCCGTTTGGAGCGGTTATAGAGTTCACGCTCTTCATCAAGTCTCTTGCCGAGGTCTGTATGCTGATAGTCATAATCGATAGTTCCGTCCATAACCATTACTGTTTTTCACGTTCTTCCTTGCCCCACTTTACACCAAGGATGGCATTCTGGAGCAGGTTCAAGCCACTACCGGCAAGATTTGCTGCAACCTTCTCGTCATTATTGGCCATAATTGCATCTTTATCAAGAAAAGCTTGCCTGTTCTGCCTATGTATGGCATCGACCCTCATCCTGCGATTATCCTCATTGGCAGCAAGGTTGGTAAAGAGATTCTCCATTGAACGCAATCCCTGCTCGTTACGTGCAAGGGCGAGTTCGGGGGTCGCACCGTTTATGGCGCTGTATGCCCTGTTCTGTTGGCTCTGCCTACGCATGGTATTCTCAACCCTCTTTACAGCCGCACGTGATGCCGTATTGTCAAGATAATTCCCATAATAGTTCCTCTTATACCAGCCATCTTCCTCGGCCTTCGCAATCTTATGCAACTTCTTCTGCCTCCTTGCCGCACTTGCGGAATCAAACAATCCTTTTACACTCGAATAGAGCCCCAGAGCCCCATTCAATCCTGTCATAAACATTGGTACACTCATAACTTTTTTGCTGCAAAAGAAATACATCAATAAAGCGAGAAGGTTGCTGTATTGACATTCTCACGCCCACCGGAATGATATTGTCAATACAGCAACCTCGAAAATGAGTGCAGTTATTATCTTCGCGAATAAAGGTTATATTATGGTCAAAAAGAAGAATAGCGTAACGATTGATGACGTACACAACGAGACGATTGCACTCTTTCACCGGCTGATACAGAGACTTGAGAAACTGACGTTGAATTGCGAGGACCCGGGAACGATAAACCAGGCTCTAAAGACAACTGCCGACTTTCTTGTGAAACTGAACAAAGAGCGCGATTCGGGAGACGGTGAGGAGATCGGTTCACTGCTGCAGCAGACTCTGCGAGGAATCGAGCAGTGTTAGGCATCAAAAAAAGAGAGCATCGGCATTGTTGCCGATGCTCTTTTTAAAAAGCTAATCAAATGTTATCTATTCCTTGTTACTGCCTGCCACGATATCCAGCAGCTCGTTGGTGATGGCCTGTTGGCGTCCCTTGTTATACTCAAGGGTAAGTTCCGCAATTAGGTCATCGGCATTATCAGTTGCAATCTGCATTGCCATCATACGCGCGGCATGCTCGGCCGCGACGGAATCAAGCAGAGCCGTGAACAGTTTCAGCGCAATACTTTTGGGAAGAAGTGCATTGACAAGTTCCTCCTTGCCGGGCTCGACAATGAAATCACTATGGATAACCTCAGTTGAAGTATCCTCAACAGCCACTGGCAACAGACAGTCACGTGTGGGTATATGTTTTGATGCCGAGGCAAAACGGGTATACAATATCTCCACCCTATCCAACATTCCCTTCCTGAACTCATCCATAAGGGCAGAAGCGACAGCAGAGACCTCATTATATCGTGGAGAAGAGGATTGTGACATCAATGCCTCATCGGGTTCTATCTCCATTTTCCTGGCAGCATCCAGCATCTTGCGACCGACAGTATAAAGCCTGACATCAATCCCTTGCACACGGTATTCGTCAAGCACCGCACGTAAAAGCCGGGACATATTCGCATTGAAGGCGCCACATAGGCTTGAGTCGGAAGCAACAGCAATCAAAGCGACGCGTTCCACCTTCCGGAGCGCAGTGTATTCACCTCCTAATGTAACGTCACTGCCGAAGAATGTCTCAAGCATACTGTTCAGTTTGGTCTCATAGGGGCGCATGCTCTCTATTGCCGCCTGTGCACGACGCAACTTCGCCGAAGAGACAAGCTTCATGGCCGAAGTGATCTTCTGCGTACTCTTGACCGACAATATCCTCTGCTTTACCTCCCTAAGATTCATGATTCAACCGATAAAGTCTCGTTTATCTCTTTTGCCACACTCTCTATTATTGCCGTCACCTCGTCATTGATAATGCCATCAGCAAGAGGTTTCAGCACACTGTCATTGTATTTTGTACGCATAACGTCAAGGAACAGCGACTCGAACTCCCCGACCTTGTCAATGGGAACAGATGCAAGCAGATTATGCATGCCGCAGTAAAGTACCGCCACCTGTTCACCCACCGGCATTGGCGAGTATTGGGGCTGCACAAGAAGTGCATTGTTGCGACGGCCACGCTGGATAACCATCATTGTCACAGGGTCCATATCACTGCCGAACTTGGCAAATGCCTCAAGCTCGCGGTACTGCGCCTGGTCAATCTTGAGTGTACCGGCGACCTTCTTCATGGATTTTATCTGCGCCTTACCGCCCACACGTGACACAGAAATTCCCACATTTACAGCGGGACGGAAGCCTTGATTGAAGAGGTCACTCTCAAGGTATATCTGTCCGTCAGTAATGGAAATTACATTTGTAGGAATATATGCCGACACGTCACCGGCCTGGGTCTCTATTATCGGTAGTGCTGTCAATGAACCGCCCCCTTTGACCTTGCCTATAAGGCTTGGCGGCAGGTCATTCATTTTCTCCGCAACCTCCTGTTGGTCAATAATCTTCGCTGCACGTTCAAGCAGACGCGAATGGAGATAGAAGACATCACCCGGATATGCCTCACGGCCTGACGGACGGCGCAGGATAAGCGACACCTCGCGATAGGCGACAGCCTGCTTCGAGAGGTCGTCATACACCACAAGAGCATGACGGCCAGTATCGCGGAAATACTCTCCTATGGCAGCACCAGCCATGGGAGCATAATACTGCAATGCAGCCGTGTCGGCTGCTGTAGCTACAACAACAGTTGTATAGTCCATTGCACCATGCTGACGCAAGGTGTTGACGATGGAAGCCACCGTAGAGCCCTTCTGGCCAATAGCCACATAAATACAGTAGACAGGCTTGCCGGCCTCGTATGCCGAACGCTGGTTAATTATGGTATCTATGGCTATTGCCGTCTTGCCCGTCTGACGGTCGCCGATGATGAGCTCGCGTTGTCCTCGCCCGATAGGTATCATAGAGTCTATTGATTTGAGTCCCGTCTGCAAGGGTTCAGCCACAGGCTGACGGAAGATGACTCCCGGAGCCTTTCGGTCAAGAGGCATCTCGAATCTGTCGCCACCGATATCTCCCATGCCGTCAAGAGGCTCACCCAATGGGGTTATGACACGCCCCACCATTGCATCACCCACATCGATGGATGCGATGCGTCCTGTACGTTTTACCGTCATTCCCTCCCTGATTTTGTCGGTCGGTCCAAGAAGGATTGCTCCCACATTATCCTCTTCCAGGTTCATGACGATAGCCTTTATCCCGTTGTCGAATTCAAGCAATTCGTCAGCCTCGGCATTGTAAAGACCGTATATGCGGACAACACCGTCGCTCACCTGCAAAACGGTGCCGACCTCTTCATATCTCATGTTGTCCTTGATTCCCCTGAGCTGTTCAAGCAACACTTTTGAGACTTCACTCGGTTTAATATTCATCAGACAAGTTTTCTGTATGGTTTTACTAATTGTTTTCTTATCTCACGCAGCTGTCCCTGTACGCTCGCATCAAGACGCGAAGAGTCCACTTCCATTATAAAACCGCCAATCAGCGATTCGTCGACAATGCTCTCTATCTCCACTCCGGCATTTTCCTCACCTGCAAGCAAACGCCTCACTCCTTCTTCCAGCCCGTCACCCACAGGCACAGCAGTAGTAATTTTCACTGCACGTATATTCTTTGCCTTCCGGTAGAGTGAAAGATATGCATGCGCAATGAACAGCAGCAGTTCCTCCCGTTCCTCCTTGACCACAAGCTGTGCAAAACGGCGGAACACCTCCGACGGAGCTACCGCCGAACATATAAGCCCGACACGTTCCTCGGAGCCGAGTGTGGGATTACAAAGCACAGGCATAAAATCCTTGACGCTGTCAAGCGTAGCGATGAGCTGACGCATATTTTCATATACCGCGTCCTCTGCGCTTTGCTCCTGTGCATACTCAAGAAGAGCGGCTGCATAACGTGTAGATATTACTCCAGTATTCATTTTTCTTTATCTTGAGCTTCAACAGCCTCATCGACAAGTCTCCTTGTATAATCCTGTTGCTGTGCGTCGGTCGACAGTTCTTTGCGTATCACCTTCTCGGCTATCGAGATGGAGAGTTCTGCCACCTGTGCACGTATCTCGCGCACAGCGTTCTCCTTTTCGTGCTGTATGAGAGTGCGCACCTCGGCAAGCATCTTTTCGCCTTCGTCGCCGGCCTTTACACACGCCTCATTTATAATCTGTTCACGCATCTGAGCCGCCTCGCGGAGTATACGTGTCTGCTCATCATATGCAGCCTTGAGAATAGCCTCGCTCTCCTGCTTTATATTTGCAAGCTTTTCATTAGCCTCCTTTGCACTGCGCAGGGAGTCATCGATGAATCTCTTGCGTTCATCAATCATACCGGTGATAACAGGAAAACCGTATTTGTACAGGATGAAGAAGACTATTCCGAACGCCAAGAGCATCCAGAAGAGCAGACCTGCATCGGGCAATAACAACGACATCCTTTACAGTTTTATATTTAGACAAAGAGTACAAGGAAGCATACAACTATGGCAAACATTGCCACACCCTCAATGAGGGCACCTGCAAGAATCATACTTGAACGGATTGAACCGGCAGCCTCGGGCTGGCGTGCGATAGACTCTACCGCAGTGCTACCGATACGGCTGATTCCCAACGATGCACCAATGACTGCAATACTTGCAGAGATAGCTGCAACAGCCTTTGCTAAACTTGCACCGGCAGCAGCTTGTAATAAAACGGTCAAAAACATAAATACAATATTTAAAGTTATAAAACAAATCATTTATTCTCATCCGTGGTGCTCGGGCCTTGACAGGCCGATGAACACCGACGACAGTATAGTAAACACAAAAGCCTGTATGAATGCCACAAGCAGTTCCAGGAAATTCATGAACACCGTGAAGAACACCGACACCACAGTCATTCCGCTGCCGATGTATGTATTCACCGACATTGTTATGAAAATAATACACACGAATGCCAACAACGCCGTATGCCCTGCCAGGATATTGGCAAAGAGACGTATGGTAAGCGCAAACGGTTTCACGAATACACCGAACAGTTCTATGAGCGGCATAAGTGGAATCGGGACCTTGAGCCATGTAGGCACATCAGGCCAGAAGATTTCCTTATAATACTCCTTATTTCCAAAGAAGTTCACCACCATGAAGGTACATAACGCCAGAGCCAATGTCACCGCAATGTTTCCCGTCACGTTCGCACCACCAGGGAACACCGGCAACAAGCCCATGAGGTTGCTGAGGAATATGAAGAAGAACACTGTCAGCAGATAAGGTGTATACCTGCGGTATCCCTCGCCCACATTAGGTTTTATCACATCATCGATTAGCATTGTTATGAGCATCTCCATTATACCTACCAAACCGCCCGGTGCCTCCTTGCGCACATCGTGTCTCTTGTACCAACGGGCCGTATACAGCACAAGGAGCACCAGCAACAGCGCATTGATGAAGACAGCAAGGACATTCTTTGTTATGGAAATATCAATGAACGGCCGCTGCTCATTGCCCATGTCATCGACCTCCACGATCTTGCCTTCATTATCCCCTGATACAGAAATCCTGAAGCCTTTATACTCCTCCTGTTCGTGGAACACTCCCGAAGAGAACAGGTTCCAGCCGCTTTTCTCGGAATATACAATGACAGGAAGACTTATTGTCACATGCTTGTCGCCTATTGTAGTCATGTGCCACTCGTAAGAATCCTTGATATGGCCGAAGATAACCCCTTTCACATCGACCTTGCCGTCACTGCTGCCATGCGACGCAGCATTGCACCGCATAAGCGGAGCAAGCAGCAAGGCCATGAACAGCAATACGCAACGTAAGATTTTCATCATAGGAGTATCAATTGGAATGTTTCTTCAAATAAAGCATCGTGGCAGTCTCGGCAATGAGCAACAAAGTCGAATAGACAAGGAAGTTTATAATGACCCCGACAGCCTGTTCACGGAACGCAAAGCCGAGCACAGCAAGCATCATCAGCGACAGGAACAGTTTGCCACCTTTGAATGCCATGAAATATTTTGCCATATCCGCTTCGCCCAAAGGGAGTTTCACTGCAAGTATAAATGCGGAATAGAGCACCCAGTAGAAAGCCGGTATAATGTATCGTGCCACCGAAGTGTATTCGGGGAAGAACAGCCTAACAATGAATTCGCCCAAAAGAAAGAGGGTAATCATCAAAGCTGTAAAATACAACATTATCTTTGTCCTGTTCATCGCATTCGTCGTTATAAGGTTTCCACACACGCTATCACGTGATTCTCTTTCACCTCGGCAAAGCCACCCGCAACAGCCACGCTATCCTCTCCTGCTTCACTTTCCCATACGATTGCACCGGCAACGAGCGTTGTAATTATAGGAGCATGGTTGTGGAGCACGACAAAAGGAGCCTTGCCGCCAGGCAGACGCACGGCTGTCACCTCACCCTTGAAAAGTGTCTTCTCGGGAGATAGAATCTCAAGCATCACCACTCCATTCTCCATAGCTCATCATTTTACCTGTTCAATCATCTTCTTGCCCTTCTCAATTGCCTCTTCAATAGTTCCCACATTCAGGAAAGCCTGCTCCGGCAGGTAATCCACCTCGCCGTCAAGAATCATTTTGAAGCCCTTTATGGTATCATCAATAGGAACCATAACACCTTCAAGACCGGTGAACTGCTCGGCAACCGTGAAAGGCTGCGAGAGGAAACGCTGTACTCTGCGTGCACGGTTCACCGTTGTACGGTCCTCATCGGATAGCTCCTCCATACCAAGGATAGATATTATATCCTGGAGTTCCTTGTTGCGTTGCAGTATCTGCTTCACGCGCTGAGCTGTATCATAGTGTTCCTTGCCCACGATGTTTGCATCAAGTATACGTGATGTGGAATCAAGCGGGTCCACCGCCGGATAAATTCCAAGCTCAGCTATCTTACGGCTGAGCACCGTGGTTGCATCAAGGTGGGTAAAAGTAGTCGCAGGAGCCGGGTCGGTAAGGTCATCAGCAGGAACATATACCGCCTGCACCGATGTAATCGAGCCATGGACAGTGGATGCAATACGTTCCTGCATTGCACCCATCTCGCTTGCCAATGTAGGCTGATAGCCCACGGAGCCCGGCATACGTCCCAACAGTGCCGAAACCTCGGAACCCGCCTGTGTAAAACGGAATATATTGTCAATGAAAAAAAGTATATCGTTTCTTTTTCCCTCTTTCATTCCCGCATCGCGGAACGCCTCGGCAATTGTAAGACCCGAAAGCGCCACCGATGCACGCGCACCGGGAGGCTCGTTCATCTGACCATACACCAGAGTTGCCTGGGAGTTAGCCACCTCATTATAATCGATCTTGGAGATATCCCATTTACCCTCTTCCATGCCTTTCTTGAACTCCTCTCCGTAACGGATTACGTTCGATTCAATCATTTCGCGCAACAGGTCATTTCCCTCACGTGTACGTTCACCCACACCGGCGAATACAGAGTAGCCGTCGTGTCCTTTGGCAATGTTGTTTATAAGCTCCATGATGAGCACGGTCTTTCCCACTCCGGCGCCACCGAAAAGTCCGATTTTTCCGCCCTTGCAATAGGGTTCAAGAAGGTCAATGACCTTTATACCGGTGTATAGCACCTCCTGCACTGTCGACAATTCCTCGAATTTGGGAGCCTCACGATGTATCGGATAAGCACCCTCACGCTCAAGTTCTCCCAAGCCGTCGATGGCTTCTCCGACCACATTCATCATACGGCCCTTTATCTGGGAGCCCACAGGCATTGTTATAGGTTGCCCGGTAGCGACCACCGTCATTCCGCGGGATAGCCCCGATGTACGGTCCATTGCAACTGTGCGCACTGTATAATCCCCGATATGCTGTTGCACCTCAAGGATAAGTACCCTGTCCTCGGGCATTGCAACGGTCAAAGCCTCGTGTATTGCAGGCAACACCACCAGACCATCATCAGTTTTGTCGAAAGCGACATCAATGACAGCACCGATAACCTGAACTATTCGGCCAACATTCTGTGACATAGATTCGTTTTTTATCAATTAATCATCCCTTTCGAACAGGAAAGGTCCTGATCTACCCAATTCTCAAATAAAACACCAAGCCAAACTGCGTATCAAATTTGTAAAGTCCAATGATGCAATGTCCCTTCACGCAAAAGATGCTGTCCATTTTGGCAATTTCTCAAATGCAAAGATAATATTGTTTATGACATTTCAAACTATTTTACCGATTGTTGTGTGTTAATTAAGCAGTTAATATTATTTAATAAGGAACACATGATTACATATATAATAAAAACCGCGTTCGCTTGTGAAAGCGAACGCGGTTGTCAAACAAACACCATAAATCATTTCCCTTACTGAAATTAATCCAGCAGAGTCAGTGCAATATTACTGCTAATCCATGGTAATGTCATTTTCATTATAAAGACGATGTTGGCCTTTTCACAACCTACCCCCAAAAAGCACAAACCGGTTGCAAACAAGGACTACTACACCAGAATGTCTCATCTGTACTTTCTGTTTCAATCAAGAACAATAACATACGGTTCATGACCATGAGCGACGAACTTTAGTCCGAACTTACAGCCATGCTTGCCGGCAGCCCCGAGAATCGCTGAAATTGACGGATCGGGATTCTCTGTAATCTGCGTCTTCATCATTTCCTTCATGATACCAGGATACATTTCCTCTGCCTGTTTGACTTGAAGAAATTCATCAGCCGGTACATTCATAACAAAGAATATCACATTCTTTTCAAGGACAACCCCACCTTCACCTTTTGATTCATCTTTGACTCCGGCATCCATAATCTTGACAAATGTTTCAATTGGAAGATATGAAGCTACAGCCATCAATGCCGTATGATCATCACCCATATCATCCATAGACGAGAAGAGAGCGAACTGTCTGGCTGTAAACTTCACATCTTTGCTCTTTTTACTGTCGACGTCATAAACCTTTATCAGAACATCCTTACAGTCAACGAGCCTGAATGTCTCGACAAAATCCTCACCTTCATCAGAAAGTTGCTCGACATCATCAGCATAACTTATCATTGCACGCATAACTTCGCATGCCAATTCTGCAGGCACAAGCAATGAAACGACATCAACGACAGCCGTATTGTCAACAACAGTAACAGAACGCACATCAAACTCCTCGTTATTTGGAAACTCATCTTTAAGCGAATTGACAAGATTCTGTATATTATCCTCTTTGCTTTGAGCGGCAACCTCGGTATTAAAAGCCGAGAATGTCATCACAAGCATGAACACAGCAATAAATGCCATGAACACATTACACTTTTTCATAATTACAAATTATTTGTCAATAAATCAAATTCAGAATGTCTCTATCCTGCTCACCACCTTGAAGAGAGCGCACACATCGTTCTTGTTGATAGGGAATGACGGATAGTTTGGCGACACACACCAGATGAGGTTAGGATCATTGTTGTCATGATAGCAACGTTTTATCATCCTGTTCTCATTTGTCACAACCATATACACTGCACCATGCACGATACCTTCGGTACAGTCCACCCTTTTCACGCCCACAATATCACCGTCATTGAACTCAGGCTCCATAGAACTTCCTGATACAGGGAAATAGAAGTCGGCCGGACTTGTCGGGATTGATATGTATGCCGAAGGCTTCTCGTTTGCAGGATCAAAGGAATCGCGCAGACCGGCACTCAAAGGCAGGTCATCGTAAAAAGGAAGACCTGGTGCTTTGGGTGCGATATCGCCCAGAAGCATCGGGCCATCTCCTGCTATAAGCCATGCCGGAGAAATTTCAGGAACATTGTTCAGAATTGCATTAACAATTTCCATACTTATATTACCACCCTCATTAACCTGTCTGTTGAGAGTGCGTTGCGGAACACCGAGGTACTTACTTGCACGGTTCACATTAAGACCGAGGTATTTCAATACCTCACTCACTCTATCCCTGATACTGTTTTCCATAACACTTTCTAATTTATAATATTAAATATTGGCTAAATTAAATCCAAAAACAACCTATTATTGACAATCCGACAACTCGAACAAAATTCTTGTCACTATATTTGCTGCCAATAATAGCTAAAGCCCCGATTACAACCAACTCTACACTATCGCCACAGAGGAGCCCGGTGCAAACATAGCACATTTTGGCGAAACAAGCAAACTTAATGGAGTTTTTTGGAAAATAAAATATTTAAAAACATATAAAAGGCAATAATACTATGAAAGCAAGAACATTTAAACGACCTGAAGATTTTGTTGATTACCTGTATGAGAAGTTCTTCAAGTGGAAAGAAGTCCTCACTGACCTTTTGCGTACCAAAGACAAAAGTTCCACACACATAAATGAACTCTATTCAATCAAACAGGAGTACATGAAAGCGGAATTCGTGAACAGTTTCCTGAAGGAGAGAATCAGGCTTGCAGGCATGAACAGATACAGGATATCTATCGATTACGTCTACTCTTCGGAGAGAGAAAAGGAGATCGGGAACGTAAGGTTGATATGCAGGGGACGGGAAATAGACCGCGCAACACTCATCACCGGACCCGAAACGGGGAATGGTGACAGACTTATATTCTGGAGTTTCACAAGAAAGGCAAATACAAGGATATGAAAGCACAGACACTTATATCAATACAACTCACATCATTGATAATCATGGCAGGTTGCGGTACAATGGTATTCAAAAGCATAATTGCAACCATTCTGTTTGTATCAGCTTTCCTCATATTCATCAGATGCAGCATATACATTGAAAAGAACTGCAAGCATCTGTTACGCGAATACAACCATGAAAACAATCAAATAGCCTCTAATAGCAAATGCGGGTGACTAAAAAGTAAATTTGGTACCCGAAATTTGGCAACTCTCGTTGTAAAATAGCAAAGTAAACTTTGCATTTTATTCACCCCCGACAAAAAGAGGATGACTTTGACATGAACCCCGAAAGTTAGAGAAAAAACTTTCGGGGTTCATGTCACTTTTGGGTCACCCTCTTTTGCCAAGATCATGACATCGTCATCTAAAGCGGTTGTTCCAAGCCGGTTCAACCTCCATTTCAATCCCGGTCAGCCTACTCTGTGCCGAGAGTTCACCACACACGGCAAACATATAATACTTATGTGACTGAGTAGGGAAATAAGGGAATCGGAGATCCTGCACCTCCTTATCACACTCCCTGCCGGCCAGCAACCTGAAGTGGACACCGTCATTGCTGCCGAACATATAACAAGCCACTGACGGTAATACATATCCACTATTCTCCACAGGTCTGGAATAGACATGCAGAATCAGCTGCATGATACGTTTGGGCATCTTAGTACCCCACAGCATAGGACGAGTCAACAGCAATACCCTGTTGTCACCTGAATAGGAGTTGCTCGACTCCATCACCGCACACTTACCATCCTTGTTGCAGAAAAAAGCAAATGAAGAAAGGCTCTTCACAAAGCCATTGGCAGAGACATCTATTGTACTCCAAGTGCCACTGAACAGAGAAAATATATAGCTGAAAGGATATTGTCTGTTTGAGATTACCAGTTCATTCTGCGAGGTATGGAAAGCGAACGTTGCAGATGCGACATACTCCATAAAATCCACAGAAGCGGCCCCGGCAGGCAAATCCATCATCGAGATTACATTTCTCACCGTGCTGTTCTCCAGCACCTCATCCACAGTTTCGTTACCGCCATTCATGCAAGTAGAGAGGTTTTTAAGAGAGCCGCCACTGATCAGCATAACACCCTGCCGCCCGACAAAGACTACGCCTTCGTTGACAACAGAGACAGAGTCCGCGTTTACACATATCTCGTGCGACAGAGGATGTGAGGCAAGATAAGCCACAGACCCAGAAGTGTCGACCGACATAGCCCAAATACCGTCACTGCAAAAAACAAGCAGAGGATGTTGGCCGAACTGCCCTTGGGAGAGCTCTACAGTGTTGCTTGCAAGAGCCATGATTCTACCCTGTGTGGGAGTATAGGTACATTTGGCAGGAAAGACAAAAGGGTTCTCCACTGCCGACACCTTCAACACATTCTCACGTAACTCGTACGGATTGAGCTCCGCTGTATCGGCACCACCATCCACATTGCTCCATGCAGCATTGACTGGAATATTACATACATCAGCCGAGCTTTCGGCATCAGCCACTGCTGTAAGAGTGAAGATTATCCTGTCACCGTCTTCAAGGTCTCCCGTACTCCTCACAAGACGTAGCGATGCATACTCGCCTGTGGGAAATGGAGTACCTTCATGAAGCCACGTCCTGCGGCTTTTTGAGTATACCACCTCATGTTTTCCTGCTACACTTGAGAACATCCCCACCACATCGGCATCACGCAAAGGCGCAACAGTGTTGCCGTTCGATAGTTCCGCCTTATGACTGACAGAAAAACCGAGAATATCATAATGCAGATACTGTGCCTGGTCAAGATAGCGGTGCGGTGTAAGGGCAAAGGTCCTGCTGACATATTTTGATCCATCATAAAGAGTGATACACATCTCGAAAGCACGTGCATCGGGGTAAGATAGCAACGGTGACAGTTCATAGCCACCACTGCCATACGGCAGTTCCACGTTCCTGTACTCACGCACCACCTCCGATATACCCTGGATGGTTTTGATTCTTGTCCTTATGACAATGGTCTCTACCACAGCTTTTGCAGCCGAAGCATTTTTAAGAAACAGAGGGTCATATCCCTTCATGAACCATGACTTGAGCGCGGCAATATGTAGCCTGTTGTTGAACACATAAGTGCACGAAGGGGCGAGCGATGCGTACCGGCACTCATCATTGACGAGCGATGGTTGAAGCACCAGGTTCAGTTGCGATACATTATCCAGGCTATCCACCAACCTACCGTCAATGTCATACTCCGCAATGCGGTAATAGTGGGCAGCCGACAATATATCGCCACTCAGTTCCTCAAGGCTCTTCTCCATATAGACATCATATTCAGCCACCTCACGGTCACCGCCCACACTGCTTGCTCCACGCCTGACACTCTCCACCTTCTTGCCCATGATGGAACCTGTTGTAAAGAGGTCTATCCCAACAACAATGTTCTTCCAGTTGTCGAGATTGATGTCCGTGAACACGAACTTGGGTTTGAACCCCAATACCATAACAGCATATTTTGACGGCATGGAACTTCCCGAAGCCTCATATTTAAGGTTACCGCCATCGCGTCTTATACCGTTCACCTCATTGTCATCACTCACATACATAGCCGGGGAAATTGAGATATAAGAACCGTCATATAGTCTGAGAGCAAACTTGAACAGAGCCCTGTCGATGTAATATCCGTTACGGTTATGGGCAGATATAGCCTCATCGAAGAATCCCTTGGCATTGTAGTACCATGTACTCTCAATACCCTCGTTCCCCGATGTATAATACTCGTTCTCCGTCACGGTATGGCTCAACTTCGAGCTGATGGAGATGTCGAGCGACGGCATCGGCGGCTTCTCTCCGAGCCATATATAGTGACCGTCATTGTAAAGCATGTAGAATATACCGCAGTCGGTCATGCAACAGACAATGTATCCCAAGAACTCGACACCTCTTACACCACAGAGCGAAGGGAACAACACATTGCCGTCGGAGTCCTTCTGTAGCGCCCACTCCCCGTCATATATATGCAGGTGCGGACTCTCCTCATCGGTCAGGCACAAATAGCAGCCGGACACATTGTGACGGTAAATACGTGAATAGGCGTAATCAAGCCGTGTGATCTCGGCCGGACGCCCTACAGGCACCAATGAACCGTCCTTAAGACGCATATTGATGATTTCCAGACACTCACCCTCATTGGCAAGCATATTATCGGTATTCTTTACGATACCCTTGAACGAAAAAACCTTATGCATAATATCAAACAATTATAATCACTACGTGGAAGCGATAATTAAACGGAAAACAGAAACGTTTTCACTTCCACTTCAGCCACAACAGGACGACTGCAAACAACGCAAACAACAGCAGTATATTCTTGCCCGACGGCAGCACCTTCTTCTCCTTTGTTACCACACGTTCACGATAGAGCGTGTCGCACATCACCACCGTGTCGCGCACCACTCTCTCCTTGTAGAGAGTGCGGTATTTAGTAAGATATACAGTATCGGCCTTCACGTGCAGGAATATGCTGTCATGCAGGAACACACTGTCCCTGACGATACTCTCCACAACATTTGTGTGAACACGCTGTCTATCGGAATCTACCCCTGTGGGCACTGCGCGACAAGCGCACAGTGCCAGCAGAAGCATACTAAACCATATTTTTCTTGTTCTTCTCATTTTCGAAATATTCTTTCAGAGAACCACACTGTTCAAGCACACGCAGGCTCAACAAGTAATAGAGGAAATCAAGTATAGCGAACAGCGTGCTGCGCTCATCGGTTATCATACGCGCATTGCGCAGAATATTCGTCCCGTAGAAATATATCGCTACGTATATCATGAACGAGACACAATGGGCAGCTGCAGCATCTTCTCCCTTGAAGTGCCCCAACAGGTATATCGATGCAACCATACAGAAGTACACAGCTGCATCCCTGAAGAACTTCAAGGCCTTCTTGAAACTCCATTCGCGACGATTGCACACATCGGCCAGCATCCCCATGAGAAAGTTCACTGCAAACAGCAGCACCAGGCCATAAATCTCGTTCCTTATGGGAAGAAGCAACCCGGCAACATTGGCCATCAGCGTTGCAACAAAGACACGTAAGCTATCCATGACATTATATCTCCATACTCTTGATAAGGGTAAACTCGCTGCGCGACACCAGTTTTATATGCTGCCCACGCATAGCCCCCTCAATCGTAACCTCACTCTTGAGCTCATCCAGCCCGAAGTCATCATACTTAATGTACTCCTCCGCACCGTCAATGCTCACCATCACATTCACCGGATAAGGGCCGCACTTATGCACGCGCAGCCTCATATCACCGCCACGGCACACAATGGGAAGACTCTCCCACATATCACCGCTCCTTGCAAAAGAAATGTTCTTCACAATCATTACTGACCCCTTTCTGTATTTTTACCGTTACACAAAGCCGTTGCAAGCGAGAGGAAAGACGCAGCCTGTTCACGTCTCTCGAACACACTGTAAAGGAGCGCCGCGCAGTAGTAGGCGACAGCATCTTCAAGTACAGCATCACCGCCAATAAGCCCATCCTCGGCATTGAATGCCGCTTCGTAGACAAAATGCTTCAAGGCCATATCAGCCGTCAGCGGATAAAGCATTGCCGCCCTCTTTCCCTGTCCGTCAACACCCTCAACACATACAGGACGGCACAGCCCGGCACGGGTATGGCTGTTGCCTTGGGCGAGAGCCTCGGCCGATGAGCCTGCATAGAGCAAGGTACAAGGCCTGCGCCATCCGCACAGTTGCAAGGATACGACAGAAACATAGTCATCAGGAAGGAGCATCATTCCGCCACCGTCACCGTTGTCCGCGATGGATGCCGCCTCACCCCCAACACTTCTGGGATTCACGCATCCCGCACCTGTCCCTTTGTTCTTCTGTACCATTGCTACCGCCTGAGGCAAAAGCCGCAGGATATGTGTATCGATAGAGAGAGTATCTTCGGACAGCAATGTAAGCTCCTTGTCACATTCAGCCTCGTTCACAAGACGGCGTACACGTTTCACAAGTCCGTCTGTAGTAATCATAGCCAGTTAGGGAATGAGATACCTTTCTCCTTGGCAGCTGCCTTGACAGCACTCTTGTTCTGCAACAGTGACAGAGGGCAGTTGTAAGGTTCGGACATGAGCAGTGTACGCGCCTGCTGCATATTGGTAACCTCACTGAACACTACTGTATCATCACCTGTTGCACCCCCAGCATCCGCAGGCGCGTTTTCACTGCCATAGCACTCAACCCTGCCACGCTTTATCTCACCGCTACGGAAAGCCTCACTGCTCTCTATGGCACGCTGGAAGAGAGGGTTGTCCGTCGTATACTGCGCAGGATAGACCCCTGTGGAGTTTATTGCACCGCCGGTGAACTCAATCCTTACAAGCGCCTTTCCGATCCTGAAATAACTGTTACGCTCAATCTGTCCGTGAATCTCGTATGTTATTCTCTTTTTCATTGTAAATATCGTTTTTTATCATAAGATTTCAAAAAGAGGTCACCACAAGGGCTGCAGGCAGCCTCGGGGCAACCTCATAAGGACCATCATTACACAAGGATTTCTCCTGTATATTCAACCCATGTAGTCCCGTTGTATGTAACCACAGTACCGGCAGGGAACCATAGCTTCTGCTCACCGTTCACTGTATGGTTCACATCAGCCGTGAGCACCACAACATCATTGATGCCGGGTTCAGCAGGCAGAGCAGACGCACTTGTCACGTGCGATGCTCCCGGGATGTCGCTCTCGGCAGCAGAGCCGTTGACCCAGATGTGCGAGTACCCCTTGAGGCAGAGACAGTCGATAGTCATCACCACCTCGCGCTTGGCCTCCTCACCGTCCACATTCTCAGTCTTGGCATCCTCGTTCTTCATATAGTAGCGCACAAGACCGTTCTCGTCGATGAGACCGCCGCAGTGGGCATAGCCCAAAGCATCAAGAGTAGGATCGTGGATGAGGTCGATATCACCGAACACAGTGTGAATTTTTGTACACTCGATGCCGAACACCTTGTCACCTGTCATACTTATATTCTTGTGCAAGGTGAGGTCAATCTTCTGGATATCATTGAGCAGCTGCTTGCCCAGCAACCAGATAGCCCTCTTGGTACAGTTGAACCCGGTAAACTTCACCATCGACAGGTTGATGAGGTCGGCGAATGTGATTTTTGACGAGAGGTCATACTGGCGCTTGAACTGCCAACGGATGCCCTTTGAGAAGTAATCCCACTGATAACCCATAGCATTGTCCATGGCCTGCACCTTGAACTTGCCCGGCTGTCCCACCCATGCCGTGCGGCAGCTCTCAAGACGGAACTGGCGCAGCACAGCCTCGGCAATCTGTGACTCACTGAACTTGATGCGCTTCTTCTGTGCTGCAAAATAGTCGCTGACGATGCTGTTGCAGAGCTGCTTCTGCAAGTACATACGCTCGGGGACAGGCACAATTGTAGACGGAGCAATGAACTTCTGCGTCTCGTATGCTGCCGAAGAGAGCAGGATAATCTCTGTGCCCGAAGGGATTGTAGGCACTACGCAATAGTCGTCACTCGCATTCACCTTGGGACCGTTCACAGCCATGGCAATAGGAGCCTCTGTAGTGCTGTTCTTGCCCACAAAGAAGAGCATCAGGTCAACACCCGCGAGCTCAATCTGGCCGGTAGAGTCATAGCCGTTCACCCCCTTGCAGATGGCAGTGTAATACTCCTGGAAAATTTTTCTCTCACCGGTTGTGGAGAACGGAATCTCGGCACGTGTAGCCTTGATGCCTCTGTACTCCTCGTTGGTGTAGGCCTTGGAACGCTTGTCATCGATGAGATAATGGTCGACCTCGAAAGAGTCCACACGTACCTGACGGCGTATCTTTCGTTTGATGGTATCAATGATACTCTCGTCGCTCGCAATGCCAATTATCTGGTCATCGGCATCAGCATCGATGATGTCACTTCCCAGTTCACGTGCATTGGAAACGGTTGTAGCCTCACCGATACCCTGTGTAGCAAGACCTGCAATACCGTTCGAAGGCTTCAGCGAGCCTCCACCGGTAGCCACACTTACCGTAGCAAGCATTGTCCCGGCCGAACCACTCTCATCAAGCAGATACAATGCAACAGCCACCAATGAGAAAACCACAAACAAAGGGTTCTCCTTCAAAAACAAAAAGATTTTTTTCATAGTAAAAAACATTTATTGATTAATAGATAAATTATGCACCAAGTGCCTTTTCAATCAGCGAATTGCGTTTGCGCTTAGGCTCCACCACGGGTGACACACTTGTCACACCCTTAGGCAACCCGTCGCCGAAATCCTCCTTCATACGCATGATGTTAGTGTTACGTCCTTTTATGTCACCGGCAGCAAAGGCATCCTCAACATCCTTCTCGTACGTTACAGCATGGTCAAGAGCCGTACAGACCTCATGCGTATAACGCCCCGCCATGATGGGGAACACAATCTGTTCCCATACACTATCCATGAAATCCGAGGGGTCGTACCCACGTTCGCGACAGAAAGCCTCAATGACAGGCAGACTCTCCGAAAGATTCTCTTCATACTCCTGACGGTCGCCGGCAAGACGTGCAGCCTCCTGCTGCCGCTCCTCATCAGCCCTCATTATCTCCTCATACTCCGGCGAGTCCTCGTCAACATCCATCAGCGAACGCCCGTAATAACGCGCCACAGCACTGTGTGCATTACGTTTCCCTTCCGCAATGTCAATGAACATCTGTGCCAGCCGCGGGTCACGCTCAAGCAACCCTGCAAGACGTTCATTCTGGGCACCGGCCTGTTCAAGGTAACCCAACAAAGCATTCTGCGAAGCAGGGTCACCCATAGAGAACTCCTCACCGAAGAACTCCTTCAACCCCTTCTCAAGATGCGCATACGGCATCACATCACTTTTCTGCTGCATGCCACCGCCCTCGGCGGCAGCCCCATCGGGTACATTATCATACGTCATGTTCCCGTTGTTGAAATGTTTAAGATTCTGTTCCATAATCGTTTTCTTTTTTTCGGCAGCAAAGTAACAACAGGAAGCGCCCGACAAGGTTGCTGAATTGACAATTTGAGACAGGATACATGCAAATAACGGCTAAACACCCCTGTAAACCACCTCACAACACATTGTAGGGTATTGTTGATAAGTTTATGTCAAAACAGCAAACATCAAGCCGATTTTGGCTATACTTTTGCAGTCAAAAAAAAGCAGCATGAAAAACACACTTACCCATCCTGTTCGCGAGACACGCAGACAGGACATCATTGACAGCTTCTTCCACACTCTGAAGGAGATGCGCAAGACAAGACCATTCATCACACAGAATGAAGTAATTGAACAGGCAGCCAAAGGCAGTGCGCCACGGTTCTATGCAACCTTTGAGAACGCCCGGCGTTTTGTCTCCTTACTGATGCGCGGCAAGCCGCTTCCAATCACCAACAAGAACAAGATAGCGATGTACAAAGAGATATACCGTCGCTACAAGGCAAGAGAAAAGAATTGCGACAACCGCTACAAGTACGTGATACTGGAAGACATAATAGAAGAGCCTGCTCCATCATTCTACATCGACATGGAGACATTCCGCGGCATAGTCTACAGGACCCTGCGCGACACCTGCCGTAAGAGCGAACACCACAAGGCAATAGCATAGCACAATTTTGATAATGTAAAACCTCCAGCACCCTTTGATGTGAGTGCTGGAGGTCTTGTCTTAGAAAAAGCTCCGCCACTCACCAAGTGAGGGGAGGTGGCGCGAGCAAAGCGAGCGACGGAGGGGAGGAAAATCAAACACGACAATTTAGGTAAAAAGATGCTTCACTGCGTTCCAGCATGACA
>CALCEC010000052.1 GCA_937900095.1 uncultured Bacteroidales bacterium
ATATTAACGGCTTAAAAAATTATAGAATTATGAAAAAGTACATTTGTTCAGTATGCGGTTACATACACGAAGGTGATTCAGCTCCCGAGCGTTGTCCAATGTGTAAGGTTCCAAGCGAGAAGTTCAATGAGTTGAAGAACAACGGCGGTAAGCTCGAGTTCGTACAGGAGCACGTTATTGGCGTAGCCAAGGGTTGCGATGACGAGATGATCAAGGACCTCAACAACCACTTCATAGGTGAGTGCACAGAGGTGGGTATGTACCTTGCCATGAGCCGCCAGGCCGACCGCGAGGGTTATCCCGAGATTGCCGAGGCTTTCAAGCGCTACGCATGGGAGGAGGCAGAGCACGCAGCCAAGTTCGCCGAGCTTTTGGGTGATGTTGTTTGGGACACAAAGACAAACGTCGAGAAGCGTATGAACGCCGAGTGTGAGGCCAACAGCGACAAGTACCGTATTGCAAAGCGTGCCAAGGAGTTGAATCTTGACGCAATCCACGATACAGTTCATGAGATGGCCAAGGACGAGGCTCGTCACGGAAAGGGTTTCGAGGGCTTGTTCAACCGCTACTTCAAGTAATAAAAAATCAAAGAGGGTGACTCAAAAGTCACCCTCTTCTGTTTGATGTTCAGTGTTTATGCCGTCTTATCGCACCCCGCGAGGCTGCAGTTTTGAGTGCTCTCTCTGATTGTGATCAGGGGGAGCTGTCACATAGTGACTGAGGGGGTTAATAAATCAAATAACAGCTATCTGCTGCCGGCATTGTCGAAATGCAGTGACATCATTTGTTCTTTAGCACATTGACACCACTTGCTATCGCAACCCGCACTTTGTGCGACCTATTGCTGCAAGTGCTGTCGGAACGCCATCATCTGTTCTTTAGCACATTGACAATGCCGTCTTATCGCATCCCGCGAGGCGCCAATTTCATCGGCGCTTCTCGCGACTATTTGCTGCCGGCATTGTCGAAATGCAGTGACATCATTTGTAATGCTGTCACTGCACATTCATCGCCTTTGTTGCCAAGGCGGCCGCCGCTGCGCTCCTGTGCCTGAAGCAGGTTATTGGTGGTTATGAGTCCGAAGATCACGGGTACATCGTACTCTACATTGAGCCTTGAAAGGCCTGCTGTCACGCCCTCGCAGATGTAGTCGAAGTGCGGGGTGTCGCCACGTATCACACAGCCGATGGCAATGACGGCATCGTAATTGCCGCTCTTTACCATCTGTGATGCTCCATATATGAGCTCGAAGCTGCCTGGCACGCTGGCGAGGGTGATGTCACTCTCATCAACGCCGTTCTCAATCAAAGTCTTTACTGCTCCGTCACGCAGTGCATATGTTATCTCGTCGTTCCACTCGGCATAGACAATGCCTACACGGCGTCCCTTGCCGCTTGCTACTTTAGTGGGGTCGTAGCTAGAAAGGTTCTTGAGTTCTGTTGCCATGATTTTATTTAATAAAGAAGGCTGTCACATACAAGTATGCGGCAGCCTTGTATATTCCTCGATTAAAGGATTACTTTACAGAGTTGAGCTGTCTGTCGATCTCGCCTGTGAGAACGAGTACGCAACCGGGGAACTCCTTCTTGATTCTCTCGTAGAGCTCAACGGCCTCGGCTGTCTTGCCCTGCTGCTCGTACATTGCAGCAACGTCTCTCAAGCAGAATGGGGTAACAACCTCGTTGTTGGCGTCGTTTGCAGCGTCAAGGAGAAGGTCGATGGCCTTGCTTGTGTCACCTGTGTGTGCATAGCAGTTGCCGAGTGCATGCTTTACCTTCTGTGCAACGATAGCATCGTTACCGTCATAGTTCTCAAGGTAGCTTATAGCCTCCTCGTAGTTCTCGAGCTTTGCCAATGAAAGGCCTGCGTATGCGTTGGCAAGGTTACCTGCATCTGTGCCGCTGTACTCGTCAGCGATAGCCTTTGTACCGAGGTTCACACCGTCACCCTCAAGTGACTCTGTGTGGTTGCCTGCCTCGAAGTTCTGTGCTGCAACAACCAAAGCCTTGTTGGCCTCGTTGTTCTCCGGCTCAAGGATGAATTTTGTATATCCCAGATATGCTACAACCAACAGCACTGCTACCAGTACAACACCAGTGATTGTGTTCTTGTTCTTGAGGACAAACTCCTCTGACTTTCCAAGTGCCTCATCTGCAAGGATTGGAGTCTCATTGTGTTTCTTGCTCATAATTATCTTTTTTTATTTTATTTATATTTTTCAGTGTCACTTTGTTGTGGCGCATAGGTGCGCAATCTTCAACAATGTGCAAAAATAATCAAAATCTTGTTCGCTTGAAAATAATAGGTGATTTTTTTACTCTTTTGTGGAGTTATCTTCCTTTTTATGGGAGTTTTTACGTGATTCGTGTGTATATTTGCAGTAAGCGCGAACATGGACCTTAGGGCGGCTTGCCGCACTCCTTGGGGAAACTTGGGCTCCTGTTGTCGCAGGCAACGCTGATTATGTGTTGCCACAGTGAAATGTCAAAGTAAACTTTGCATATTGTCCGGGTGATCGGATGCATCCGGATTGAATATATTACGGGATGAAAATAAACAATATATCTCTTCTCAACTACAGGAACCTGCGCGAGGTGGATATTGCCCTCTCGCCTAAAATCAATTGTCTTATAGGACGCAACGGTATGGGCAAGACGAATCTGCTCGATGCTGTATACTATCTGTCGTTCTGCAAGAGCACGGTTACAACAACCGACAACTCCAATATATTGCACGACGAGCCATTCTTTATGCTGCAGGGTAGCTATGTGAGCGATAGCGGTATCGAGGAGGAGATTTCCTGCGGTTTCAAACGTGGCGAGAAGAAACAGTTCAAACGTGGCGGAAAGGCTTATGAGCGTCTGTCGGACCATATCGGCTCGATACCTCTTGTGATGGTCTCGCCTGCCGATAACGAGCTCATTGCGGGTGGCAGTGAGGAGCGCAGACGTTTTATGGATATGGTGATCTCGCAGTACGACAAGGAGTATCTGGCTGCCCTGATACGTTATAACAGGGCTCTGCAGCAGCGTAATGTGATGCTGCGTGCCGAATATGCCCCTGATGCGGAGATGATGTCGCTCATTGAGGATATGATGGTGGCCGAGGCTGTGCGCATAAACCGTGGACGCAAGCTGTTTGTTGAGGAGCTTGTGCCGATATTCTCGCATTTCCACAGTACCATAACGGGTGACAACGAGCAGGTGAGCCTGCGCTACCGCTCGCACCTGAATGACGGTGACCTGGGTGAACTTCTGGCTGCTTCGCGTGCCGATGACCGTAATTTGGGTTACACTTCCAAAGGTACTCACCGTGACGAGCTGGTGATGCAGCTTGGCGGTTACCCGATAAAGAAGGAGGGTTCGCAGGGGCAGAACAAGAGTTTCCTTGTGGCGCTGAAACTGGCGCAGTTCGACTTCCTGCGCCGCAAGGGCGGTGAGACGCCTCTGCTGTTGCTGGATGATATCTTCGACAAGCTTGACAGCAGCAGGGTTGAGCAGATTGTGAATCTTGTGTCGGGCGAAGGCTTCGGGCAGATATTCATCACTGATGTGAACCGTGAACATATCGACAGCATACTTGAAAGCATAGATAGCGGCTACAGGCTCTTTGAGGTGAAGAAAGGTGAGGTTGAACTGTTGAAGGAACGGGCTGTAGAAACGGAGAACTGAAAGCGGAAAGCTGAAAACTGAAAGCTGAGCCGAAACAGGCGGTTTTGTCATCCTGACGAAAGGAAGGATCTAAAAAAAACATGAACGGCTAAAACTGCAAATCAAGGAGTTCGGTATTTTGAATGAAATGAGAAGAGGTGAAAGCCGCAGGCTTCGACAACACTTGCAGCGATAGGTCGCAGGTAGCTCTCCCACCCCTCAGTCACTTCGTGACAGGGCTTCTTCGAAGACTCCTTTGTGGTGCTAAAGCACCAGTCGTCGCAAGGTTTGTGCCAGCGAGTGGGTGGAAGCTCGCTTACACACACAACGAGCGCAGACAAAGCTCGCTGAAAGCAATGCAGTGCTGTGGCTCGCAATGTCCCC
>CALCEC010000053.1 GCA_937900095.1 uncultured Bacteroidales bacterium
ATAAAGCCATAAAACCTTGGCATATAATATCTTGAAACGACAGTGTGCCTATTCCAATCGTCGGCCGTATAGTCTCGACAATCAACGATAGGAAATTCTTTGCCGTAGTAAGAAATATAGGTGTCAGTGAAAAAAACGGCATTTTCTTCGGGAGAAAGAAGGCTTTTACCTGAGGCATCGGTTACTTGCATATAAAATGTGATTGGAGCATAGTCGGTTATTACCATGTCGGAGTCATCGCTATCAATGCATGATGTAAACGTGAGTGAGAATAATGCAAATAAAATTGACACTAATGTTAGATGCTTCATAATATTTTTTTTTTAACTAAATGACGTATCAATTCCTCACGATTTCCATCAAGAAGGTCAATGACCGGGATTTCAATCATTGTATAGGCTCCGGCCTTTTGTCGCATTGATGCTCGTGCGGCTCCTACTAAGATTTGAGCAGTGAGGGCGGGGTTATTAATGCTCATGTTAAACTCAAATCGTTGATTTTGAGTTTTTCCGGATACACCTTTTCTCACCATGTTTACACCATGCCCCATGTCTTTTATGTCGTCAACCGATGATACTTGTAGAACATGAGTTTCATCGTTGGTAAAATAGGGGTCTTCTTTGATTGCGCGTGTTACGTCGTTGAGGCTGTAGCCATCTTCCAATTCAACGTAAACCATGCGACGGTGTATTCCGGTGCCGAGGGGTATTGTCATCGAGAGTGCATTTTTTACTCCGGCTTTGGATTTAACACAAACAGTGTGTCCCATACTCATTCCCGGACCGAAGTTGGTATATGTGATACCTTTAGGGGCAATTGCCTCAAGAAGAGTGCGTACCACAGAGTCGCTTCCAGGGTCCCAACCTGCTGAGATGATTGACACGGCGTTACCGGCCTCGGCACTCTCTCCCAAAGAACGGCGCAGATCGATAATTTTCGAATGGATATCAAAACTGTCTACAGTATTGATACCCAAAGCAAGAATATCTTTTGCATACTTTTCTACACTACGTGTAGGAGTGGAAAGGATTGCCACATCCACATCTCCCAATTCACGTATATCCTTTACCACATTATAGCCTTCGAGTTCCTTTGGAAGATTCTCGGCACCTGAACGGCGCACAATACCCGTTACCTCAAAATCCGGGGCAGTCTGAAGCGCCTGCAATGTATATTTTCCAATATTGCCATAACCGACTATGGCAGCTCTGATTTTTTTCATAATCACATTATTTTTAAAGACAACGCGAAGATATATAAAATTGTATTTTCCTGTTTCTACGGGAGAACGTTTTTTTGGTTAAATATAATAAAAAAAGGAGCCACAAATCCGTGACTCCTTTATATCTATTTACTCATTGCCTCTTGGACGACGTGGCTCGCGGTCGCGACGTGGACGACGCTCGCGCTCCTCGTAGCCCTCAGGTTTCTCAAGGAGAACCTTACGAGAAAGCTTGAACTTACCAGTCTTGGGGTCAATCTCAACAAGCTTAACCTGGAGCTTGTCACCCTCGTTGATACCGGTCTCCTCCATTGTCTCGAAACGCTTCCAGTCAATCTCGGAAATGTGCAACAGACCATCCTTGCCAGGCATGAACTCAACGAATGCACCGTAAGGCATCACACTGCGTACTGTACCCTCGTAAACCTCGCCGGCCTCAGGGATAGCGACAATAGCGCGGATCTTTGCGATTGCCTCGTTTATTGCGTTGCCGTTGTTTGCTGCAATCTCGATGATACCCTCGCCTTCAACCTCCTCAATAGAGATTGTAGCGCCGGTCTCCTCCTGCATACCCTGGATAATCTTTCCGCCGGGGCCGATGACAGCACCGATGAACTCCTTAGGAATACGCATTGTCTCGATGCGTGGAGCGTGTGGTTTGAGCTCTGCACGTGGTTCCGCGATGCACTCGGTAATCTTGCCGAGGATATGCATACGGCCCTCGCGTGCCTGGTTAAGAGCCTTCTCGAGAATCTCGTATGAAAGACCGTCAACCTTTATATCCATCTGTGTGGCAGTGATACCGTCAACGGTACCTGTCACCTTGAAGTCCATATCACCCAAGTGGTCCTCATCACCGAGGATATCGCTGAGGACAGCATATTTCTCCTCACCAGCGTTCTTGATAAGACCCATTGCGATACCTGATACAGGCTTCTTTATCTTTACACCGGCATCCATGAGCGCGAGTGTACCGGCACATACGGTAGCCATTGAAGAAGAGCCGTTAGACTCGAGGATATCAGAAACCACGCGTACGCAGTAAGGATAATCGGCAGGAATCATGTTCTTCAACGCACGGCAAGCAAGATTACCGTGACCAATCTCGCGACGGCCTACGCCACGCTGTGGACGAGCCTCGCCTGTTGAGAACGGCGGGAAGTTATAGTGCAAGAGGAAACGCTCTGTACCCTGGTTCATCACGTCATCGATAATCTTCTCATCGCGCTTTGTACCGAGAGTAACTGTTGTGAGCGACTGTGTCTCGCCACGTGTGAAGACTGCAGAACCGTGAGGACCGGGAAGATAGCCGGCCTCGCACCAGATAGGACGGATCTCTGTAGTCTTGCGGCCATCGAGACGCTTGCCCTCGTCGAGGATGCAACGGCGCATAGCCTCCTTCTCTACATCGTGGTAGTAGCGGTCGATGAGAGCCCCCTTTTCCTCAAGCTCCTCCTCGGTGAACTGGGCCTTGAACTCCTCCTTGATAGCTTCGAAAGCCTCACCGCGACCGTGCTTGTCGTTGTTACCGCTTGCAGCAACAGCGTATGCCTTTGCATAGCAAGCCTCGTGAACCTGAGCACGGAGCTCCTCGTCGTTCACCTCGTGGCAGTACTCGCGCTTAACGGTTGTACCGACCTCTTCCATAAGCTCCATCTGAGCCTTGCAGTGAACCTTGATAGCCTCGTGAGCAACCTTCATAGCCTCGAGCAGGTCACTCTCTGAAACCTCCTTCATCTCACCCTCGACCATCATGATGTTGTCATATGTTGCGGCAACCATAATGTCCATATCAGCCTCCTCAAGCTGCGCGAATGTGGGGTTAACCACGAACTCGCCTCCGATACGTGCAACACGTACCTCAGAGATTGGGCCACCGAAAGGAATGTCCGAAACAGCAAGGGCTGCAGAAGCTGCAAGACCTGCAAGAGCATCAGGCATATCAACACCGTCGGCTGAGAAAAGTATGATGTTCACGTAAACCTCTGCGTGGTAGTTATCGGGGAACAGAGGACGAAGAGCACGGTCAACAAGACGGCAAGTAAGGATCTCGTAGTCCGAAGCCTTACCCTCGCGCTTTGTGAAGCCACCTGGGTAACGGCCGAATGACGCGTATTTCTCTTTGTACTCTACCTGTAAAGGCATAAAATCGGTGCCTGGCACAGCATCCTTCGCTGCGCAGACTGTGGCAAGCAACATCGTATTGCCCAGACGCAACATAACAGAACCATCAGCCTGTTTTGCGAGCTTACCGGTCTCAAGTGTAATCACTCGACCATCAGGCAAAGCCACATTTTTTGTAACAACATTCATCTTATCTTCTTTTTAAAAACAAAATTTTTATCTAATTCTCGCAAAGATATACAAATTTCCACATTTTAACTATCTTTGCACCCACAATTTTTACAACTATGACAATTTCGGACTTAAAATCACTTATTTTCGGCCTAACTGCCACATTTTTATTGCTTTTTGTATCATCGTGCAACAATCAGGCAAGCAAAGACAATGATGCCGACGGCCCCATGTTCACAATCAAGGGTACAATGACCAATGCAGACTCCAAGGTCCTTTACCTTGCGAACACAGCATTGGAAGGCACCGTAATCCTTGACTCCATAAAACTTGACAGCAACGGCACATTCGAGTTCAGCCATAAACGCCCGGAGACCTTCGAGTTCTTCATTGTGGGTTTCAAGAACAGCACCCCGGCAGTCATTGCAGTTGACTCGACAGAGACAATAACGATTACAGCCGACGCAAACAACCTCTCAAAAAGCTACGCCGTAGAGAACAGCCCTTCAAGCGAGAAGATCAAGGAAATGTCGGAATTGGCATCAGCCCTTGAAGAGCAGATTTCATGTATGAAGCCGGATGCGTCATACCTCTCAAAAAAAGCTGCATTGATAGAGGAGTTCAAGGAGAACATTGCAAAACAGTATGTCATCTCCGATCCGAGTAAGGCCTGCGCATATTTTGCCCTTTGGCTTACCTGCAAGAACGAGCCTGTCTTCAAGCCTCTCGTCAACAGGAATGACAGCAAATATTATGCCGGAGTCGCAACAGCCATGACAAGGATGTTCCCCAATGCCGCACGAACAAAACACATCAGCGAAATTGCAGAGAGAGGCCTGTCATCCACACGTCCGATAAGCACCGAGAAGCTTGAGGCACTTCTGGAGAAGGCCACGACCGACAATCTCTTTGAGATCAACCTCCCTGACCGCGAAGACGACAGCATAAAGCTCTCTTCGCTCAAAGGCAAGGTAGTACTGTTGGACTTCACGGTATTCGGCAACAACAAGATAAGGATGCGCAATATCGACTTCCGCGAGCTCTATGACAAATACAACAAGAAGGGCTTCGAGATTTATCAGGTCTCATACGACGAGAGGGAGCACTTCTGGCAGCAGGAGGTACTTGCGTTCCCATGGGTGTGTGTACGCGACAGCCGAGGAGGAGCATCACCATACCTCCCCTTATTCAACATACAGTCGATTCCTACATTCTTCCTTTTGAACAAGGAGAATGAGGTTGTGCTCCGCGACCAGCAGATAACAGACCTTGAAAAGGAGATTGAGAAACTGTTGAAGGAATAATTGTACCCGAGAATAAAATGCAGAGTACCCCCTATTGATAAAATTTCACCATTTTAATTTGGTTTTTAAATTTAAAGGGGCTACCTTTGCAACAAATAAAGAGGGAAATTGGGTTCCAGCACTCGTGTTGGAATCCTTTGTTTTAGTGTTTTTTAAAAAGAAGAGAGAAAATGAGTTATATGTCAGAAGAAGGCTACAAGAAGTTGTTGGCCGACTTGAAAGAACTGGAAGCAAAGCGCCCCGAAGTGGTTCGCCAGATTGCCGAGGCACGCGACAAGGGTGACCTGTCGGAGAATGCCGAGTACGATGCAGCAAAGGAGGCTCAGGGCCTGCTTGAGATGAGAATAAACGAGCTGAAGATGGTCATTGCCGATGCAAAGATCATCGACACCTCAAAGTTGAATACCGACACAGTACAGGTGCTCACAAAGGTAGGTCTCAAGAACACAAAGACCGGTGCCACAATGCAGTATTCTATCGTTCCCGAGAGCGAGGCGAACCTGCGCGAGGCAAAGATATCTATCAACACACCGATAGCAAAGGGACTCCTTGGCAAAAAGGTCGGTGACATTGCAGAGATCACCGTTCCACAGGGCAAGCTGTTCCTTGAGATCACAAGTATTTCATTCTAAAAAAGGAGAATTATGGCAACAATATTCAGCAAGATAGTAGCCGGTGAGATTCCCAGCTACAAGGTAGCAGAGAACGAGCAGTTCTATGCATTCCTTGACATCAACCCGCTTGCAAAGGGCCACACCCTTGTCATTCCCAAGCGCGAGGTTGACTACTTCTTTGACCTCACCGATGAGGAGATAGGTGCGATGCAGGTGTTCGCAAAGAAGGTTGCCGAAGCTATCAAGCGTGCCTTCCCCTGCATAAAGGTAGGGCAGGCCGTGCTGGGGCTCGAAGTTCCCCATGCGCACATTCATCTGGTACCGATGCAGAGCGAGAGAGACATGCTCTTTACAAACCCCAAGCTGAAGCTCACTCCCGAGGAGTTCGCGGAGATTGCCGAGAAAATAAACAGAGAGATTGCTTAACTGCAATCTCTTTTTTTATATCTTCGCGGAAAAGAAGCGATAGGAAACAATGAAACCAACGGCTTGTTATTGACTCGTTTTGCTTTTCGCAACCCAAACGGCATAACCTACGGCTATGCCACGTTTGACCTGTTGCTGCAAAACTCGTCGATAACAAAACAAAAGAGCATTGGTTCGTTCATTGTTTCACTAATGAACTCACCGATAACAAAACAAGGTTTTGTCATTCCGAGCGAGTGAAACGACGAGGAATCTCAAAAAACGCCACGAGATATCTCACATACGTTCGATATGACAAAGCACATCAGTTCATACATAACATCAACAAATCTGTACCATTATGCGCATACTTATAAGTGACCCGATAATCGTGAATAACGGCGAGCAGTTCCAGGGCTCGATAGTAGTGAACAACGGAAAGATTGTAGAGATTCTGCGAGGCGATGAACTGCCGCACACGGAGTGTGACAGGATTGTAGAGGCTTCGGGACTTTACCTCATCCCGGGAGTAATCGACGACCACGTGCACTTCCGCGAGCCGGGACTTACGGAGAAGGCTACCATAGCCACAGAGAGCCGTGCTGCAGCGGCAGGCGGTGTGACATCGTACATGGAGATGCCCAACACCAATCCACAGACAACGACCATCGAGGCTCTGAAAGAGAAATATGCCATTGCTGCCAACGACAGCATCATCAACTATTCGTTCTTCTTTGGCGCCACAAACAGGAATGTAGCCGACTTTGAGAAACTCAACGCAAAGAAATGTTGCGGAATAAAGCTCTTTATGGGCTCAAGCACCGGCAACATGCTTGTTGACCGACGCGAGGAACTTGAAAAGATTTTTGCCGAGGCCAAAAGGCTGGAGCTTCCTGTTGCCGTACACTGCGAGGACGGCAGCATAATCACTGCCAACAGCAAGCGCATAAAAGAGGAGGCGGGTGAAGACCCCGATGTAAAATACCATCCGCTCATACGCAGTGCCGAAGCATGCTACGAGAGCACGAAGTGTGCCGTTGAGTTTGCACGCAGGTTCGGCACACAGCTGCACGTAATGCACATAAGCACAGCACGCGAGCTTGAACTGTTGGGCGACAGCAACATCACAGCCGAGGCAACCCCTGCACACCTCACATTCTGCGACAAGGATTATGCGCGCTTGGGAACAAAAATAAAGTGCAACCCGGCAATCAAGGGCGAGGAGGAGCGCGACGCCCTGCGCAAGGCCGTAGCTGACGGCAGGATTGACCTCGTTGGCACGGACCACGCACCACACCTGCCCAAGGACAAGATTGGCGGAGCTCTCAAAGCAGCATCAGGAATGCCCAGCATACAGTTCTCTTTGCTTGCGATGCTCAAGCTGGTGGACGAGGGAGTACTCACACTCGAGACACTGGTCGAGAAGATGTGCCATGCCCCTGCAAGAATCTTCAACATAAACAAACGCGGTTTCATCGAGAAAGGCAACTATGCCGACTTTGTACTGCTGAACCCCGACGCGCCACACACTGTCACAGCCGACTGCATTATAAGCAAATGCGGCTGGAGTCCTTTTGAGGGCGAGACATTCAATTGGGCCGTAGAGCAGACCTGGGTCAACGGAGAGTGCGTCTACAAGAACGGCACATTAAACGAGGAGGTACACGGCAAGGCACTCACATTCAACCGATGAAAAGGCACGTTTTCCACTATGACATACACGAAGTAGCTCCATACATAGACTGGAGCTATTTCCTGCATGCGTGGGGTGTGAGGACATCACAGAAAGCGGAAGCCGAAGAACTCATAGATGATGCCAAGAAGATGTTTCTTTCGCTTGAGGGCAGATACCGCACACATGCACTCTTTGCAATGTGCAACGCCCACAGCCGCGGAGACAATATGATAATTGAGGGAACAACACTGCCATTGCTACGGCAACAGCACTGCCACGAGGGAGAATACAACTTTTGCCTCAGCGATTTTGTATCGCCACGTGAGGATAAGATAGGAGTATTTGCAACAACGGTAGACAGCACATTCGGGCATGAGTACAAACACGACGAATACCTCAACATCATTGCCCAGGCACTTGCCGACCGCCTTGCCGAAGCAACGGCAACCGTGATGCACCGGGCCGTGCGCACACAAAAGGATTTGTGGGGCTACGCTCCCGACGAACGGCTGACAGTTGAGGAGCTGAACCGCGAGGAGTTCCAAGGCATACGCCCTGCCGTGGGCTATCCCTCACTACCCGACCAAAGTGCAATATTTATACTTGACGACATTCTACACCTCAAAGAGATTGGCATTGAGCTTACGCCCAACGGCGCCATGTTCCCACATGCTTCGGTGTGCGGCATTATGATAAGCCACCCTGCATCGCGTTACTTTGCCGTGGGCAAGATAAGCGAGGAGCAGTTAAGCGACTACGCAGACAGGCGTAGGCTACCAATGACAGAGTTGCGGAAATACCTTGCAAAAAACCTTTAGAGGGTGCAACCATTGCAGAAAACAAAAAAAGCATTATATTTACACCTGGAAACAGCGTGCTTGTCATCTCGACGATTGAAATGAGGAGAGATCTCTTGTTTCGCAATATTTTAGAGATCCCTCGTCGCTACGCTCTGTCGGTATGACATATCCGCGATCTTGTTGGGCTTATATCGAACTAATCTGAAAATAAGAAAGGAACTAACACAAACAAATAAAGAGAGTATGTTGAGAAAAATCCTACACCCGTTCTATGTACTGTACCAGGTTCTTTTTGCCTGGTGGGCAGCAATTCTGCTGGTTGCAATCACTTCAATATGTATAATCCTCTTCGGACGCTACCTTAAGATAAAGAACGGCGACCACATTCCGGCAGTCATCTGGTGCCGACTCACCTGTTGGCTCTTCCTCATCCCTGTGAAGGTTGTCGACAGGGACAAGTATGTAAAGAAAGACCAGACATATATCTTTGCGGCCAACCATCAGGGCATGTTCGACATTTTCATCATGTACGGTTACGTGATGAGACGTTTCAAATGGATCATGAAGGATACACTCCGCAAGATTCCTCTCCTGGGCAAGGCGTGTGCCGACACTGGACACATCTTCGTGAACCGCTCTACCCCACAGAAAGACCTGCTGCGCAAGTCGGTGAGCACCCTCAAGAGCGGAGCATGTATGGGTATCTTCCCCGAGGGAACACGATGCGACGACGGCAAGTTAGGCCCGTTCAAGAAAGGCGCATTCGTTATCGCGAATATGGCACAGACAACCATCATCCCTGTTACGATACAGGGTTCATACGACATCCTGCCAAAGGGTTGCAAGTGCCTGCACTGGTCACCGGTGACACTTACATTCCATGCTCCCGTGGAGTGCAAAGGACGCGACAGCGAGAATGTCGATTATATGTTGAGCGAGACACGCGATGCCATTGCTAAGACATTAGGCGAGGATTGACAATATTATTGTATAACACATTGATAGCCCGGTTTGCCGGGCTATCAATGTGTTATACAATGGCTTTACAATACAAATTATCACCTTCCATGTTAAAATTATTACAATTTGTCTAAAAATAGACCATTTTTAATGTATCTTCGCAAACGGAAAACATTATTAATAAAACACATAAAATTATGAAGAAATTTTTCGCGACACTGCTTATGGCAGTGCTTTTCACACCACAGATGATGGCGGATGAGGGTATGTGGCTGCTCCAGCTCATGCGTCAGCAGAATCTCGAGGACCAGATGCGCAAGCAGGGTCTCAGAATATCGGTTGATGACATCTACTCGCCCGATGCTCCGTCACTCAAGGATGCCATAGGCATCTTCGGCGGTGGCTGTACAGGTGAGGTAATATCTCCAAAGGGTCTTGTAATCACCAACCACCACTGCGGTTTCAGTTTCATCCAGCAGTTGAGTACCGTTGAGCACAACTACCTGCACAACGGTTTCTGGAGCCAGAGCTACGAAGAGGAGCTCCCATGCGAGGATATCGCATTCACATTTGTCGTAAAGATTACCGACGTTACCGACGAGGTAAACAAGCAGGTAAAAGAGGGTAAGATTACCGAGGAGCAGACTTTCGACCGCCGAGTCCTCAACAACATCGGCCTGCAGCTGTTCAAGGCCGACAACATTGAGGGCAAGGAGTATATGTACCCACAGTTGCTCCCCTACTTCGAGGGCAACAAGTTCTACCTCGTTTACTACAAGAAGTACACCGACGTGCGCCTTGTAGCAACTCCTCCCAACTCAATAGGCAAGTTCGGCGGTGAGACCGACAACTGGATGTGGCCACGCCACACAGGTGACTTCTCTGTATTCCGCATCTATGCCGACAAGAACGGCAACCCTGCAGCATACAGCAAGGACAACGTGCCCTTGAGCACTCCAAAGTACCTGAATGTAGCACTTACAGGCTTTGAGGACGGAGACTTTGCAATGATCATGGGCTTCCCCGGCAGCACATCACGCTACCTCACAGGCGAAGAGGTGAAGCAGAGAATGTACCACCAGAACGAGCCACGTATTGCAATGCGCGACGTAACCCTCAAGATTATCCGCGAGGAGATGGCAAAGAGCGAGGATATCGCCATCAAGTATGCCAACAAACAGGCACGCATCAGCAACTACTGGAAGAACTCTATCGGTATGAACAAGGCCATTGTCGACAACAAGGTTGTAGAGACAAAGCTCGCCGAGGAGGCTGAGTTCAAGGCTTGGGCCCAGAAGAACGGCAAGAGCGAGTATGTCGACGTTGTTGAGAAGATAAACGCTTGCGTAGAGGAAATGAACCGTACACAGTACCTCACAACAGTCACATCGGAGCTTATAATGAACGTTGAGTTCATCTACCGTAACCTTACAAAGGAGAACGGCAAACTGCTTGAGAAACCCGAGACTCTCGAAGAGACAATGAAGAACATCTACAACTGGCTGCACGAGCGTGACTACAACCACGATATTGACCGCCGTATCGCAAAGGAGGTTCTCCCGCTCTACTTTGAGCTGACAAAGCCCGAGGAGCGTAACGAGTACCTCAACGAGGTATATGCAAAATACAAGGGTAACCTCGAGAAGTACATTGACCATGTATACGAGAACTCTATCCTTGCCAACGAGGCCAACCTGAAGAAGTTCCTCAAGAAGCCTACTCTCAAGAAGTTCGAGAAGGACCCTGCCGTACTGCTCCGCACAGCCGTGTTCGAGTCATACAGCAAGCTTTCTGCAAAGAACGCAGAGTTCGCGAAGGTTATGAACCCGCTCCACAAGACATACCTCAAGGGTCTTATGGAGAAGGCCAACGGTGCTCCCGTTTACCCCGATGCCAACTTCACCATGCGCCTCACATACGGTAATGTGAAGTCATACCAGCCAAAGGACGGCGTCACATTCAATTACTACACGACACTCAAGGGTGTTATGGAGAAGGAAGACCCCAACAACAGCGAGTTCATCGTGCCTGCACGCCTTAAGGAGCTTTACGAGGCAAAGGACTATGGCCGTTACGCAATGGCAAACGGAGAGATGCCTGTTGCATTCCTCACCACAAACGACATCACAGGCGGTAACAGCGGTAGCGGTATCCTCAATGCCGACGGCGAGCTCATCGGCCTTGCCTTCGACGGCAACTGGGAGTCACTCAGCGGCGACATCAACTTCGACGACAACCTCCAGCGTTGTATCAACGTTGACATCCGCTACGTGCTCTTTGTAATTGAGAAGCTCGGTAACTGCAAACGCCTCATCGACGAGATGACAATCGTAACCAAGGCAGTGCCCTGCACAGTTGCAATACCTGCTTTGAAATAAGCAAGCACTCATATCATAACAATAGAGGCCGTGTCGCATGACACGGCCTCTATTGTTATATCATCAGAATATCTTATGCGGAAAGCGCGGCAGCTCCAATCCCCCGTCCAATGGAGACTCCACACAACGCAGGGACTCTTTCAGCTGTTCGGGAGTACGTGCACCCACAAGTACCGAGGTGACACCTTTCTGCGCGAGAATCCACTTCAATGAGAGCGATACAAGCGTTTCGCCATGCTCCGCAGCAATGGTGTTTAGGCGGTTGAGATACTCCACCAGCTCAGGGGTGAGCAGTTCAGCCTTGAGCGAGCCGGCACGTGCCATGCGCGAGTCACCTGGAATACCGTTGAAATAACGCGAAGTCAACAATCCCTGTGCCAACGGCGAAAAAGAGATGAAGCCCAACCCCTCTGCTGCACAAAAGGCAGGGACACCCTCATCTTGCACTGCCCTGTCAAGGAGATTCAGACGCCCCTGGAAAATAAGTGGAGGAACGCCTTGCGCACGCAGGAAAGAATTGGCATATCCCAACGCCTTCAGCGGCCAGCGCGAGATACCCACATAAAGGGCCTTGCCTGCACGTACGATATCTACCAATGCCTGCAAAGTCTCGTCAAGAGGCGTCACGGGATCGTAGCGGTGTATGTAGAAGAGGTCGACATAATCGAGTCCCAGACGACGCAGGCTCTGGTCAAAGCTTGCCATAAGATGCTTGCGCGAACCCCAGCTGCCGTATGGTCCCTGCCACATATCATACCCCGCTTTTGTAGCAATGAAAAGTTCATCACGGTGAGAACGGAAATCTTCCCTTAGCATACGCCCCACAACCTCCTCGGCAGCACCGGGAGGAGGACCGTAATTGTTTGCAAGGTCAAAATGCGTCACACCGCAATCGAATGCCTGACGCGCTATCGCACGGCAATTGTCATAAGAGGCATCAGCCCCGAAGTTCTGCCAGAAGCCCAGGCTCAACTTAGGCAACAGAACACCGCTGTTGCCACAACGACGATAAAGAGTGTCGGCGTTGTCATATCTTTTGTCAGAAGCAATATAATCTTTCATAACCATTAGAAGCTGCTTAAATTTCCATTTTTTCTTATTGAAGCCACATCGTTCATTTAGCTGTTTTTGTCTCTATAAAAAAGCATCCGAAATCATTACGATGCAAATAAAAGAAAATACATCGGTATTTACAAGCCAAGAAGTCATTTAGAAAGTGTTTAAATTTCCAAAATAGGTTTTTCTTGCAAAGGAATGCCCTTCCATTGTTTTTGTAAGTCTTTTTTTAGCATGTTGCCCATGATGCTTTATGGGAAGTTTTTTCGATTTTGCAGAAAATATTCCCCAAAGATTATTGTTTATTCACAAATTATTCCTACCTTTGCATTCGCAAACAGAGCGGGATGTAGCTCAGCCCGGTTAGAGTACGCGTCTGGGGGGCGTGTGGTCGCTGG
>CALCEC010000054.1 GCA_937900095.1 uncultured Bacteroidales bacterium
ATTCCGATGGAAAATGCACTCGTTGTGGCAAGGTTCTTGAAATATCCGCTCCAGACCGTCTAGAGGTAGGCACTGCTTACTATTTGAGTGTAGTACAAGGTAATCTCGGTAACAAAATGTTGTATTTCAACGGCACAACGAGAGAGGCAGATGGCTACCCATGGTATTTCAAAACTTCCGAAGATAAAGCCAACGCTGTACAAGTATTTGTAGAAGAAGCGCAAGGCGGATACAGGCTTTACTTTATGAATGGAACAACTAAAACCTATATCAGGTTGTACGAGCGCTCTTCAGGTAAGGCTTCTCTCGAACTTGTAACAACAGTTCCTGCAGAAGTTTATGCCTACGACACAACACACAAAACACTCATTTTGACTGTTGGTAGCAACAAGTACTATATGGGCACGTACGATGCATTCGACACACTTAGCGGTTCTAATATCAGTTACATAGATACAAGTTTTCCATGTAGATTTGTACCTGCAGAAGGTGGCTCCGTTGTTCCACCAGTTCACACCCACAGTTTTGGCCAAGCAACCTGCACACAACCTGCAAGCTCTGCAAATTTTGTATCAAGCCCATTTATTACTACCTTTGCCAAGGTAGATATATTATACGTTCATTGCAAAAATCAAAATTTCAGACAGATGATAAGATTCGATTCAGATTACATAGAAGGAGCACATCCTTCAATCCTTGAGGCTCTTGCAGCAAGCAACTTCGAGCAGCACGTGGGCTACGGCTGCGACGACTACTGTGAACGTGCACGCGACATCATACGCTCACATTGCAAGGACAACACTGTGGGCGTGCAGTTCCTCGTAGGCGGGACACAGGCAAACGTAACAGTCATTGATGCGCTGCTGTACAGTTACCAGGGTGTGATATCTGCTGACAGCGGACACATAAACGTACACGAGACCGGCGCACCCGAGGCTACAGGGCATAAGGTCATTGCCCTTCCGTCGGCCGACGGCCGTCTGTCGCTCGAGCAGATAAAGGAGTGCTATTTCAACCATTGGAATGACCACTCGCACGAACACACCGTGCAGCCGGGAATGGTATACCTCTCCTGCCCTGCCGAGAACGGGCTCATATACAGCAAGGCCGAGCTTACCGGTATCTCGGAGTTCTGCCACCAGCACGGGCTATACCTCTTTGTCGACGGAGCACGCCTGGGCTACGGTCTGCAGTCGGACGGTTGCGACTTTACAATTGCTGACCTTGCACGCCTGTGCGATGCGTTCTACATAGGTGGCACAAAGGTGGGAGCACTCTTCGGTGAGGCCGTTGTATTCAAGGGCGAGGAGATGCACCGCAGTTTCCGCTATGCCATCAAGCAGCACGGCGGCATGCTTGCCAAAGGACGCCTGTTGGGCATACAGTTCGAGCAGCTGATGAAAGACGGCGAGGATTGCCTCTACTTCAAGCTGGCACGCCACGCGAACAGCCTTGCTGCAAGAATACGCACATCATTCGAGAAGAAAGGGATAAGAATGTGGATTCCCTCACAGACAAACATGCAGTTCCCGATACTAACAAAGGAACAGCAGGAGAAGCTAATGCAAAAATATGTTCCAGAGTATTGGTGCAAATACGACGACACTCACGACGTCGTGCGTTTCTGCACAAGCTGGGCAACAAAGGAAGAGAATGTAGAACAGCTGTGCAAGGACATTGAAGAGCTATTGTAACCATGGAGAGCGAGAAGATAGAGAAGGTACTCGGCTACCTGAAAGCGCACGGCCTTGAGCACACACACTACGCCCACCCCGAGGCTCCGACAATTGAGATTGCACGCCAGTATTGGCAAAAGGACGGTTCAAAGCATTGCAAGAACCTATTCTTCCGTAACCACAAAGGCAACCGCCACTATCTTGTGGTGCTTGACTGTGAGCGCGACCTCGACATACATGACCTTGAGAAACGTCTGCACCAGGGCAAGCTGTCGTTTGCCTCACCGCAGAGAATGGAGAAATATCTGGGGCTTACACCGGGTTCAGTGTCACCCTTCGGACTTATAAACGACACCGACAACCATGTTCATCTGTTCCTTGACAAGAATCTGCAGAACGAGGCGTCGCTCAGTTTCCACCCCAACGATAACCACGCAACAGTGGTGATATCACAGGAGGAGTTCATGCGATATCTCTCTATTGTGGGTAACAGTTATGAATTCATCGAGATGTATTGACAACAACAAGAAACAAGAGCCTTATGAAGCTCTCGTTTCTTGTTATTGTCTGATGATTCTAATACGCAAAAGTAAAGAACGATATTATAGGAATCAGCGCAAATGTTCCGAACATGACTATCAGCAACAGATACACATCCGATACAAGATAGCCGCTGGGGGTGTAGTGGTTTGATATCCAGTCGCGACGTGAATTGCGTTTACCATGTTTCTTAATGTAAATGAACAAGCGATACATTCCCCACCCTACAAGAACACCTATCAAAGTACCGGCAAGGATATCACCGGGGTAATGTACTCCAAGGTAAATACGTGTAAAGGCATTCATCGAAGCCCACAGAATGAGCGAAAGAGAAAGGGCCCTGTTCTTGATGAGCAGCATCACGAACACCGCAATGCCGAATGAGTTTGCGGCATGGCTCGACGTGAAGCCGTAATCCTTTCCGCGCGTCTCGGTCACCACATCGACAATATACATGAGCACGGGGTCGCGTGTAGGGCGCCAACGCTCGAAGAAAGGCTTGCAGAATGATGACGAGATACCATCTGTCAATGCAACAACTCCAGCTATGATAAGGAGCAGAAGAAGGAAATCCTTCATACTGTTGTTCTTTATCAGTACATAAGCCAACATCAAAGCAAGCGGTATCCAGATGGCCATGGAGGTATAAACCTTCATCACTCCGTCCCAGAAAAGGGAATCGCTTCCGTTTAGCGACAGCAAAAGATATTTGTCAATATCCGTCAACGTGCTCAAATCCATAGTATTGTGGTGTTTGTGTTTTAAATGTCATCAAATACGCTCGATATCACCGCTCTTTACCCAGCCTACGGTACCGTCCTCAAGCCTGACCTCTTTCCAGCTCTCTATGGTATCATCGGTAATGGTGACCTTGCGGCCCTCGTGTATCTTGATGAGTGCAGTGCTTGAGCCCGGTGCACTCATCATTGTAACCTCCTCTTTCATTACAATGGCCTGTGACTTGTCTGTAACGATGTTGTGGAGGCTCGCAGCTGCAATATTCGCAAAAAAGCAAATGACAACCGCAATGACGGCTATTGTGAGCCCGGTGCTTCGGATGCCTCTTTTCTTTACAACAAGCATAACGGCAATGCCGACAAGTGCAATAATGAATGCTGTTACAGCAATTACAGCCCATGTATCTACGCCAAAAGTATTGATCAAGGCATTGAACCAAGAGACAAGGAACAGTTCGGGCTGCTCTGTCACTTCGTCCTTTATATACTCCTGGGCAAATTCAAGATTGGCCTTAGCATCCTCATCAGTAGGGTCAAGCTTCAATGCACGTTCATAGTTAAGGATAGCCTTTCCTATCTCGTTTGCACGGTAATAGGCATTTCCGAGGTTATAATACAACTGTTTTGTTGCACCGTCCTCCTTAATCAACGCCTCGTAAATGGAAATGGCCTTATCGTAATGTTTCATTTCATAGGCATCGTCTGCGTCACTCTTTGTAACAGCAGCATTTTCCGTTGCCTCAATTGCGATGTCAGTCTGTATTTCAGCTACAGCCATATAAGGCAACAGCATGAACAATATTATATATATTACTCTTTTCATGGTAATTCTTATTTAATCGAGTTCTCCATCTTGCTTATCACACTCGCGGACATAGTGTATACCTTGTCCATTGCAGCACCTTTGTCACCTGGAGCATAACGTGCAAACTCACCCTCATTGAGCAACTCCTTGAAGTTTGCAATAAGTTCTTCACTGACACCGCGTGTGGCAAGTTCGTTTGCAATGTTATCCTTTGAAAGCTGTGACACCGGGATACTTAACTTGTCGCTTGTATAACCCCACATAGCCTTAAGGATCTCATCGTAGAACTCATTCACCTTATTCTCCTTCATCAATTTCTTTGCAAGTTTCAAGCGCTTTACAGCAACCTTGTTTGCTTTCTTTGTACGTACCAACGAAACATTGGTATTCTCGGCAACCTTCTTGCGGTATACAATAAGGAACAAGGCAAGAAGCGCTGCTGGTATCACGTACAAGAGGATGTAAAGGTTTGAAGTAAAGAAGAACTCATCACTCTTCTGCGGAACATCATTGTCGAACTTGATGTGACGGATATCAGAAGCCAATACTTTAGCTTTCTCCTTGTTGACGATTACATTACCCACAGTAACACCGGTTGTCTCTTCACCTTTTGCCACCTTAACCTCAAAAGCATCACTCTCTATTGTCTGGTACTGTTTTGTCTTGGTATTGAAATAGGTAAACTTTGCACCTGGTATGGTATATGTACCGTTTGCCTTTGGAGTTATAAGATACTCATATACCTTTTCGCCCTGGAAACCGTTAGCGGTCAAACGGAACTTGTTGTCAATTACAGGATCATACGCCTCAAACTCTACAGGCAGTTCCAATACAGGATTACTCATCAGTCTCATGTTACCGGCACCCTTCACAATCACCTTTAGAGTAAACTCGCTATTGGTCTTCAGGTCGGTACTGCTAATGCTGCTGTTTATATCAAAGTCACCTACCGCACCTGAAAAATCAGCCGGCCTGCCTTCGGGCAACTTCTCTACATTCAGTTTCAATGAGTTTGAACGCAGGTCCTTGTTGACATTCACATAGCCAGAAAAGCCGTTGAACATCATCTCAAAGGGGTCCATACTGCGACGGCTCTGTACTGCCACAACAGCCTCGAAGTCAACAGCAGGAATCACAAGTTCTCCACTCTCTTGCGGGAATAGAACGAACTGACGCCATACAACAGTATTGTAGTTACGGCCATTGTAATGCTCAAGTTCAAACTGCTTGTTTTGCGGCAAATCCACCTCCTGGATATTGAATCCCTTCAGTTCCGGTGAAGGATAGCTCAAATTGGTAAGGTTAACTGCTGAATATACCTTGTATGTCAATAGCACAGCCTCCTGTTCATACACGTTGCTCTTGCTCAATATAGCACGGACAAAAAGGTCCTGATCGCCGATGTTTGTCGAAGTACTACTCTGACGGACGCCACGCTGACCTTGTCCTCCTTGAGGATTCTGCCCCTCGGGCAGAACCTTTATCGTGACGCTGTTAGATGTAAGTTCTTTTCCTGCCGCAGTAATCTTCGCTGCCGGGATAGTGAACGTACCCTCCTCTTTTGCCAACAACACGTAGGTAAATGTCACACTCACCGATGAGGACTGTTGACCGTTGTAATTGCTGTAGCTGCTTTCCGATGATATACTCGGGCCCATAAGCAGTTCAAAGCCAGGAATTTCACCTATAACCGGCTCCTTGGCATCTGTTGTGTTTACAGTGTAGGTCAACTTGAAACGTTGGTTGACGACAACCGATTTCGGAGCTGATGCTACAAACGTAACATCATCGGCAAGCACATTGCCGATGAATGTTATAAGTAACAATGATGTTAACAATAATCTTTTCATTATAACAATAACGTATTTTCTTCTAAAATAGATTCCTTACCAATTCTTTTCAAGATCGACTTTAATACCTTGCACAGCTTTCTCTTCATCCATTTTCTCACGAAGTTCCTTTTCATCCTGCATTACAGCCTCGAGCATACGCTCATAATTCTCCTTTTTCTGCTGTTCCTGCTGCTGTTGGTTCTGTTGTTGATCTTTTTGCTCTTGCTTATCCTGCTGTTGGTCCTGTTGTTGCTGATTCTGCTGCTGTTGGTTCTGCTGGTTCTGTTGTTGATCTTGCTGCTGTTGTTGTTGATCCTGAGAATTCTGCTGATTCTGCTGTTGTTTGTCATTTTTCAACAGATACTGTACAACTGCAAGATTATAACGTGTGTTCTCATTTGTCGGATCATTGCGCAGAGCCTCCTTATATGCAGCCTCAGCAGCCTGAAGCGTATCACGCAAATGGAACGACAGTCCCAAATTGTGATTGGCCATAGCCAACTCATTCTTCCCGGCACTGTTCTCGATGGTCTTACCGAACATCCTCTCTGCCTCCTTATATCCATCAAGAACTGCCTGTGGATCAGGATTGCCCCCTTGTATATCCTTATAGTTCTTTAATAGGATATTTGTGCCATTGTTGTAGCTGGATATCGCGTTTAATGTATCCATACTGTACGCCCTGCCATAAGGCTTCATCGCCTTCTCGAACAGGCTGTCCTTATGCAATTCATTTCCATTTATCAGATACTCACGTACGCTCTTTGAAGTCGGTGAACCATGAACGATAAGTGAATATGCCGAGTACGCTACAATTATTGAAGCCAGTACAATCAATGCAATGTATATGTATTTACTTTTTGAGCTATTCATATCAACTGTCGAATGTAAACCGTTCTACCTTTCAATTCTTCTGTTTTCTCCTGTCAGGACTGTTGACGATGTCGACTATGCCTATGACAACAATATCTGTAACAAGCAACAGGAAAGCAAGAAGAGCAATTATACCATACTGTTCCTTGAACTTTGTGAACACCTCAGTCTTCACATCATCTTTTGTCAAAGTGTCAAGCTCGTTCTCAATAAACTCCTGTGCGCTGTTGGTGTTGTCAACCCTGATATATGTTCCGTTACCTGCCGCAGCAATACTCTGCGCCATAGCTTCGTTGAGCTTTGTAACAACAATGTTACCCTCCCTGTCACGCAGGAAATCATCGGTACCTTCAACAGGTATTCTGCCACCCTTTGGAGTACCGATACCCATTACATATACCTTTATGCCCATTTCCGAAGCACGGCGTGCTGCCTCTTCGGCACCACCTTCATGGTTCTCGCCATCAGTAATTACCACAACGGCTTTTCCAATCTTTTCGTTGTCGCTGAAACTGCGGCAGGCAAGGTCAATAGCCTCCCCCACGTTTGTACCCTGGCGTTTGATAAGCGACGGGCTTATCTGGTTCAGGAACATATTTGCCGATACCTGGTCATCGGTAATGGGCAACTGCACAAATGCATCACCGGCATACACAATAAGCGCAAACTTATTGCCCGAAGCCTGTGTCATCATACGTGATATAAGCCTCTTTGCCTTGTCAAGACGAGTAGGTACAATATCCTCAGCCATCATAGAATTGGAGATGTCCAGTGCCACTACTACCTCTACACCCTTTGTTGTCAATGTCTCTTTCTTTGTTCCGTAACGTGGACGTGCAAGTGCCACTACCAGGAGTGCAAGTGCCACTATCGAAAGCCAGAACGTAACCCTTGACCTCAGTACTGCCGATGACGGCAACAGAGCCTTCATCAACCCGGCATCACCATACTGTGCAATGTTCTTTCTTCTTTTCGCGTTGGAATAGAAGTACAATGCCACGAAAAACAGTACAGCTATAAGTATATACAGAAAATGTGGATCCTTAAAACTCATATCATCAGCTCTTTATGGAATTCTTCTTAAAATCGTGTACCTCAACAACAGTTCAAGCATCAGAGAGAGCACTGCAAACAGTGCAAAAATCTGGTACAGTTCCTCATACTCCTGATACTGCTGCACATTGAGTTTTGTACGTTCCAACTTATCAATCTCGCTGTATATCTGACGTAGACTCTCCTTGTCTGTTGCACGGAAATACTCTCCACCTGTTGCTTCTGCAATATTCTCAAGAGTCTTCTCATCAATCTCAACCGGTACATTCATCGTTCCGTAAGGAGTGGGATATGGCGCCTCTTTCTTGTCCGTTCCCACACCGATGGTATATATCCTGATACCGAACTCCTTTGCCATATCAGCAGCAGCTTCGGGGGTAATCTCTCCCCTATTGTTTATACCGTCAGTCAACAGGATTATGACTTTCGAAACAGCTTTGCTGTCTTTGAGGCGTGAAACACTGTTCGCAATACCCATACCTATTGCCGTTCCGTCAGCAATGATACCTTTGGCAGCAATGTCACAATCGATTGCACTCAGCATATTTGCAAGCGCAATATGATCAATTGTAAGCGGACACTGTGTAAAACTCTCACCGGCAAAGATGGTAAGTCCTATGTTGTCATCCTTGCGGCCGGCTATAAAATCCTGCGCCACCTCCTTTGCTGCCTCAAGTCGGTTGGGCTCAAGGTCCATTGCAAGCATACTGGTAGATACGTCAGTAGCAAGCATGATATCGATACCCTCGACATCCCTTTCCTCCCATTCGCTTGTCAGCTGCGGACGTGCAAGCACAATTATCAACAGGGCAAGGGTCAGTACCCTCAAAGCAAACGGAACATGGACAAGGTAATTCCTGAAGCTCTTTACATCTTTTGCAAACGGGAGCATAGTCGATACCTTCATCGAAGGTTTCAATCTCTTTCCCATAAACAGGTACCAGACAACGTATGCGATGAGTGGTATAAAGAGCAATAAATATCCTATCTGTGAAAAAATCATCTCAAAACTCTTTAACTAAACATATTGTACAGGTCGGTAGTGAGCAGTACTGCCACTCCAATAATGATTACTGCCAGGATTATCACTGATGCAAGCAACACCCTTTTCTGCTTGAGTGAGCGCTCGCTGACAATACGCTGCTCGGTAGGCTGCTTAATGTTTTCCTCCTCAATGTTCTTGGTAGCATTCACAAACTCGACTGCATTGAGCATGTTACGGTCATTCTCGTACATTGTCGGGTGCATCTTTGCAAACTTCACAAGGTCGGCAACCTCAAGAATCTCCTTGAGTTCCTTTATGCTCTCCTTGTCCTTTATCTTCAGCAGTTCGTCAACAATCTCAGATGTGGTCATCTCCATTGCATTGAACCCGAAACGTCGCTCCATATATTCACGAAGAACATCCGTAAGCTGGGTGTAATATGCCTTCTCGTTACCTTCTACACGCAGAGAAGTGTCACCCTTTATCTCATCAATCTTGCTGATAGCAACAATATGTGACGGGAGTTTGGGTTTAATCTTTATGATGCGTATTATCGGTTTGTTGTTTATAAGCCTTATCACGACCCATGCAAACAACGCCCCCACAAAGAGCAGGATTGTCGCAAGGTATACCGAGTCACGAATCTCTTCCCATGTCAACTCAACCTCTATGACATTCCCGGGACCGGCTATGTTGTATATATTGGCCGTATCAATCTCAACGCTGTATACATCAAGAACCATCCTGTTCGATTTGAATGTATCGCTATTGACGACGACATTGAATGGTGCAATATTGTATCTCGTACTGTCAAAAGAGGTTATGAGATACTCCTGGACATATCTGTCTCTACGACCTTCATCAATACTCTCCTTGTACTCCTTGCCCTCAAGAATTTCGATGCCGTCAACCAGCATCTGTTCCTTTAACGGTGGCATGACCACCTCACTCCCGGAGTCGACACTCAGGTCAAGCGTGGCTTTAGTCTGCTCACCGATTCTTATTGCAAAAGTATCAAGTTTAGCATTGAGGATGACATTCTGTGCAACAACAGTTGTCGCATTCAATGCCATTATTAATGAAACAATATATAATATTCTCTTTTTCATTATTTTATATGCATTTCATTGAAGCGCATTAAAGTTACCCGCGCTGAGCAAAAAGGTTCATGAGCGCCTTGACGTAATCCTGGTCTGTCCTTATTGAAACCGAATCGACACCGCTTTTTTTCAGTGTCTCTTCAAGTTTCTCACGCTGTGTCCTCCACCACTCACGCTGCGCAGCCTGTACCTTTGACGATGAGGTATCTACAAACATCTCCTCACCGCTCTCCGCATCACGCATCTTTATGAGACCAACCTTAGGCAACTCGGCCAAACGACGGTCATAGACCTGGATAGCCACAACATCGTGTTTGCGGTTAGCGATTGTCATTGCATTCTTATAGTCACTTTCATCAATGAAGTCACTGATTACAAACGCTGTACAACGTTTCTTTAAAGCATTGGTCAAGAATTGCAGAGGAACCGTAATGTCGGTCCTTGAGCTCCCAGGCTCAAAGTTGAGCAGCTCCCTTATTATATAAAGGATGTGCTTACGGCCCTTCTGCGGCGGTATGAACTTCTCTATCCTATCAGTGAAAAAGATAACGCCTATCTTGTCGTTGTTCTGTATAGCTGCAAATGCTATGGTGGCGGCAATCTCCGTTACCATATCACGTTTTGTCTGCTTTACAGTACCGAAGTCAAGACTCTCAGAAAGGTCAATGACAAGCATCACTGTCAATTCGCGCTCCTCCTCAAAGACCTTGATGTAGGGTTTGTTGAAACGTGCAGTCACGTTCCAGTCAATATCGCGTACATCATCGCCGTACTGGTATTCGCGAACCTCGCTGAAAGACATACCACGCCCTTTGAAGGCCGAATGATACTCTCCGGCAAAGATGTTGTGCGAAAGACCACGAGTCTTTATCTCAATCTTGCGAACTTTCTTTATGAGATCACTTGTCTCCATAAATCAATGATTAGGGCACTTCAACACTGTTAAGAATAAGGCTTACAATCTCATCCGGCGTCATGTTGCTTGCCTCAGCCTCATAGCTCAAGCCGATACGGTGACGGAGAACGTCATGTGCAACAGCACGTACATCCTCGGGAACCACATATCCTCTACGCTTGATGAATGCATATGCACGGGCAGCCAATGCCAGGTTGATTGAAGCACGGGGTGAAGCACCGAATGAAATCATATCCTTCAGTTCCTTCATTCCATACCTGTCGGGGAAACGTGTGGCGAATACTATGTCTGCAATATACTGTTCAATCTTTTCGTCAAGATAGACCTGACGTACGATCTTACGCGCCTCTACAATCTCTTCGGGCTTGAGGATGGGCTTGACCTCAATCTTCTCGCCTGTAATATTCTGGCGGATGATTCTCTTCTCCTCTGAAAGTTCGGGATATGTAATGACAACCTTGAGCATGAAACGGTCAACCTGCGCCTCGGGCAACGGATATGTACCCTCTTGCTCTATGGGGTTCTGCGTAGCAAGCACAAGGAATGGCTGCGGCATCTTGAATGTCTCCTTACCGATTGTCACCTGACGCTCCTGCATGGCCTCAAGAAGGGCACTCTGCACCTTTGCAGGAGCACGGTTTATCTCATCAGCCAACACAAAGTTAGCGAAGATAGGACCACGCTTAACCTTGAACTCCTCATTCTTCTGGCTATATACCATTGTACCCACCACATCGGCAGGGAGAAGGTCCGGAGTAAACTGAATACGGCTGAAGTCTGCATCAATAAGTTCCGACAGAGTCTTGATTGCAAGAGTCTTTGCAAGACCCGGAAGACCTTCGAGCAACACGTGGCCATCAGCAAGAAGGCCGATAAGCAATGACTCAACCAAATGTTTCTGACCAACAATAACCTGGTCCATTCCTGCCTGCAGATTGGTTATGAAACCGCTCTGCCTCTCAATCATCTCATTCAATTCACGAATGTCAATTGTTGCACTCATAATTATATTTTGTATTGTTTTGTTTTGATTTTGGTCAAAATTACTTCTTTTACAAGAGTTAAGGTGTCAATTTTATACAAAGAGGTTTAACCATTGTTAAACGTAACATTCTTTAACTCTGCGACCCGTTTATTTGGGCTGAAGTTCAGGAATAACCAACTCCATTCCTACGCTCAAGCCGTACGGTTTCTGTAATTTATTGTATTTTGCTATATACGGCCATAGCTTCCTGCTACCGTAATAATCGTTTGCAATCTTTGCCAAACGGTCATTCTCGCTTACAATATGTATGCTCATTTCGCCGGTAATGTTGTACATTGTAGTGTCTGCATCGGTGATACTCCTGTCACTGCGTGAAGCAAGCTCGGCAACGATAGAGACACCGCCACCTTCGACTATGGTACTCTCCTGCAATGGTACAAGTGGAGTTGTTGCCTCCCCTGTGTTATCCTCTTCAACAGGAGTGCTTTCCTGTAATGGAACAAGCGGAGTTGCAGGCTCATCTACAGGCTCATCTTCAGAAGTAGTATGCTGAACATATATCTGTGGTGTCTCCTCATATACATTATTATTTTTATCTATGATGAATATGTATATGGGATAAACAACGACAACAAGCATGACAAACAGAAGCAATTTCACATAGTTACGTCTGAACCAGCCCTGTTTCTCCTCAAACCCATCATATCCGTAGCGTTCCTGGGCTTTTGTTTCAACAGTTTCAGTTTCTGCCTTATTCTCTTTGTCGCTTGCCTTTTCTACAGGCTCAATAACGTTATCTTCTTGAACTGCTTCTCCTGGTTCTGATTCCACATTATCCTCTATAGCCGTTTCACCAGACTCCTCTACCGATTCACCACGATTTTCAACAGCCCTATTCTCCTCTTCTTCAGTCTCCACCTGTACTTCAGGTTCATCATCTAAAGATTCTTCCTCTACAGCAACCTCTTCCTCTATTCCATTGTCAGTTACAGGCTCTTGTGAGTCACCCTTGGCAGAAGCATACTCCTCGGGAAGGATATCAACAACGGCAACTTGCTCCTCCACTCTGCTTTCTTCAGCAGGCATCTCTTCCTCAATCTCCCCAACAGCAGAAAACTCTTCCACAATTTCTGCTGCAACGGATGTATCTTCAACTGATTCTATCGCATCTACAAGTTTCTCGACTACATTTTCTGCCGCTACAACTTCTGCACTATCATCCTCATCCTTGTAGTTCTCGTCCACCTCTACTGGTTCGAACATTTCAAATGGTTGGTTTACACTCTCCTTGAGTGTATCTGCCGGGAGAAAGGTTATTTTCTTATGTCCTTTGATCTCAATCTTCTCACCGGTATTGACATTGACACTGGAACGGTCAGCCACATCGGTTATCTTGAATGTACCCAGACCGTTTATCTTAACGATACCGTCCTGTTCGAGCCCTTCTATTATAAGTTCGAACATGGCTTTCGTAAAGAGTTCAGCCTTTGCGCCTGAAATCTTTGCCTCCTTGGCAAGCAAGGCACTCAAGTCGGAATGATTCAATTTGTCGCTCATACTCTGTGCCTCCTTTTATTTGAATTTATCTTTCAGTTTGCTACTCGGACGGAAAGAGGGCTGGATCTTCGGCGGAACAAGAAACCTCTGCCCCGTCTTAGGATTAACAGACAGACGCTCTTTGCGCATCTTTGTCTCAAGCACTCCAAAACCGGAAATATTAAGCTGATCACCATCTTTGAGGCGATCAGTCATAACCCCCACGAACGACTCCACATTCGCGGTTGTCTCTGCCGGTGTCATTCCACACCTTTTGGCAAGTTTTGTGATAAATTCCTTGTTATTCATAATAGATTACACAAATTCACTTCACATTCCTCGAGAATGTCATTCTTCAACAACGCCCATCAGGTCAAACTCCGTTGCATCTGTGATGCGTACATTGTAGAACTCACCTATCTTGAGTTCACCGTCATTCACGTTTACAAGTACTTCGGTGTCTACATCAGGGGAGTCGAACTCGGTTCGTCCTATGTAATAGTCACCTTCAATGCGGTCAATCACAGTGCGGAACACGCCTCCCACCTTCGCATCATTGAGCTTTGTAGAAATCCTCTGCTGAACCTCCATCAGACGGTCAAGGCGCTCCTGCTTCTTTTTCTTTGACACACTGTCGCGATAGTTTTCAGCCGCGTATGTACCGTCCTCTTCACAATAGGCAAAGGCACCCAGACGGTCGAACTTCGCCCATTTGACAAAATCCATCAGTTCCTCGAACTCCTTCTCACCCTCTCCGGGGAAGCCCACCATCATTGTCGTACGCAAACAGATTCCCGGAACCTCCTGACGCATTCTCTCTACAAGGGCATAGGTATCCTCCTTTGTCACGTGGCGCTGCATCTTCTTGAGAACCTTTGTGCTGACATGCTGCAAAGCAATATCGAGATACTTGCAGACATTCTTACGCTCGCGCATCACACGCAACAGGTCATACGGGAAACTGGCAGGATAGGCGTAATGGAGTCTTATCCACTCTACCCCCTCAATGTCAGATATACGCTCCACCAGTTCTGCAATTTTCTGTTTCTTGTAGAGATCGACACCGTAATAGGTGAGTTCCTGTGCGATAATCTGGAACTCCTTCACGCCCTTCGATACCAGATAACGCACCTCGTCAAGTATCTCCTCTATCGGGCGTGACTTATGTGCACCTGTTATTATAGGGATAGCACAATATGCACAGTGACGGTTGCAGCCCTCGGATATCTTCAGGTATGCATAATGCGACGGTGTTGTAAGGACACGCTCCTGCGCAATCTTCTCGTCATACTCGTGCTTGAGGTCGGCCACGAGCTCTGTCCAGTTGAACTTGCCGTAGAACTTGTCTACCTGAGAAATCTCCTCACGCAGTTCAGTGAGGTAACGCTCCGACAGGCAACCCATAACATAAAGTTTCTTGAGATCGCCCTCGTCCTTACGCTGGCAGAACTCAAGAATCATGTTTATAGACTCCTGCTTGGCATCACCTATGAAGCCGCAGGTATTTATGACCGCAATCTCGCCACAAGGCTCCTCGCTGTCATGGGTTACCTCATAGCCGCACTCCTGAAGCTGACGCATCAGATGCTCCGAGTCGACAAGATTCTTGGAGCATCCCATTGTGATTATATCTACACGGTTCTTTTTCATTTTTATCCAAAGAGTGAATCCACAAACTCCTCACGGTTGAAAATCTGAAGGTGGTCGATACCCTCACCCAAACCGATATACTTCACCGGAATCTTGAACTGGTCGCTGATTCCGATGACAACACCACCCTTTGCAGTACCGTCAAGTTTGGTAATGGCAAGCGAAGTGACCTCTGTTGCTTTAGTGAACTGCTTTGCCTGCTCAAAGGCGTTCTGTCCTGTTGAGCCATCAAGCACAAGCATCACATCGTTGGGAGCAGTAGGTACAACCTTCTGCATCACGTTCTTTATCTTTGTAAGCTCGTTCATAAGCCCCACCTTGTTGTGCAGACGACCGGCGGTGTCAATGATAACCACGTCGGCATTGTTGGCAACAGCCGAAGCAAGTGTGTCGTATGCAACCGAAGCGGGGTCGGAACCCATTCCCTGCTTGATGACCGGAACATCGGCACGGTGTCCCCACTCCACCAACTGCTCAACGGCAGCGGCACGGAATGTATCTGCAGCGCCAAGATAAACCTTCTTGCCAGCTTTCTTGTACTGATGCGCCAACTTTCCGATAGTAGTAGTCTTGCCTACACCGTTCACACCAACGACCATAATCACATACGGCTGTCCCGGAGTTGTCGGGATATCGAATGTGTTACCGCCATCGTTTGTATTGTTCTCCATCAGCAACTGCGCAATCTCATCCTTGAGCAGGTTGTTGAGTTCTTTTGTGTTCATGAACTTGTCGCGTGCTGCACGTTTCTGCACACGGTCAATGATTTTGAGAGTGGTCTCTACACCTACATCGGATGTCACGAGCACCTCCTCAAGATTATCAAGCACCTCGTCATCAATCTCGCTCTTGCCGGCAATGGCGCGGGCAATCTTCCCGAATACACTCTCTTTGGTCTTGGACAATCCCTTGTCAAGAACCTCTTTCTTCTCTTTACTGAAAAAACTGAATATTCCCATATTCTTCCTAATCTAAAAATTCTTATTCACTGCGCATCTACACTTTGCAGGACTTTACGCAGCCATTAATCAATCAAGCTTCAGCACTGCAAGGAACGCCTTCTGCGGAACCTCGACATTACCTATCTGCTTCATACGTTTCTTACCCTTCTTCTGTTTCTCAAGCAGTTTGCGTTTACGTGACACGTCACCACCGTAACACTTCGCTGTCACATCCTTACGTACCTGCTTGATTGTCTCACGGGCAATAATCTTAGTTCCGATGGCTGCCTGCAATGCAATATCGAACTGCTGTCTTGGTATAAGGTCTCGCAGCTTTTCACACATCTGTCGGCCAAGGCCGTATGCATTATCCACGTGTGTAAGTGTAGATAGTGCATCCACCGGTTCACCGTTGAGCAGGATATCAAGTTTGATGAGCTTTGATGTCCTGAAACCTGCCGGATGATAGTCGAACGAAGCATAACCCTTTGATATGCTCTTGAGCTTGTCGTAGAAGTCAATCACAATCTCACCCAACGGCAAAAGGAAACGGATGTCTACACGGTTACCGGTGATGAACTCCTGCTTGAGCAGCTCGCCACGCTTTGAGAGACAGAGTGTCATGATAGGGCCGATGTAATCGGCACGGGTAATGATGCTCGCATTGATATAAGGCTCCTCAATATGGTCAATGAGTGTCTGGTCAGGCATTCCACCGGGGTTATGTACCTCCTTCGCCTCTCCCTGCTTGTCATAGACCATGTACGATACGTTAGGTACGGTTGTTATCACACTCATGTCGAACTCACGGTCAAGGCGCTCCTGTACAATCTCCATATGAAGGAGTCCCAGGAATCCGCAACGGAAACCGAAACCGAGCGCAGCCGATGACTCGGGAGTGAATGTAAGCGAAGCATCATTGAGCTGGAGCTTCTCAAGTGAAGCACGCAGGTCCTCGTAATCCTCGGCCTCGATAGGATAAACACCGGCAAAGACCATAGGCTTGACCTCCTCGAAACCGGAGATTGCCGCAGAACAGGGACGCGCGATATGCGTGATTGTATCACCCACCTTCACCTCGCGTGAAGTCTTGATACCCGAAATGATATATCCCACATCACCCGTACGCAACTCCTGACGTGGTGAAAGTTCCATCTTGAGCACACCGATCTCATCTGCATCGTACTCTTTGCCTGTATTGAAAAATTTCACCTTGTCGCCCTTGCGCAATACACCGTTTGTAATCTTGAAGTACGCGATGATACCACGGAACGAATTGAACACCGAGTCAAAGATAAGAGCCTGCAAAGGAGCTTCCTCATCGCCTTTTGGAGCCGGTATACGCTCAACTACAGCCTTAAGAATCTCCTCTACACCCATACCTGTCTTTCCCGAAGCCTCGATGATATCCTCACGGTCACAGCCTATAAGGTCTATAATCTCATCCTTCACTTCCTCGGGCATCGCGTTAATCATATCGCACTTGTTGATTACCGGGATAATCTCAAGTCCCTGGTCAACAGCCATATAAAGATTTGAAATTGTCTGAGCCTGTACGCCCTGAGTCGCATCCACCACAAGCAGTGCACCCTCACAAGCAGCAATGGAGCGTGACACCTCGTACGAGAAGTCCACGTGTCCCGGAGTGTCAATGAGGTTGAGGATATACTTCTCGCCATTGTACATATACTCCATCTGGATAGCGTGGCTCTTGATTGTAATTCCGCGCTCCTTCTCAAGGTCCATGTTGTCAAGCATCTGCCCCTCGGTGACGTTGATTGTCTGGGTTGTCTCCAACAGACGGTCGGCCAATGTAGACTTACCGTGGTCTATGTGGGCAATGATGCAAAAGTTTCTGATTCTTTCCATATATTGTAATTGTTTTTTCGCTTTTAAGCGCGCACTAAATGCGCAAATACGGTTTTCAGCCGCGAAGATACAAATAAAAATCTAAAATATATTTATATTTTATATATAACAACACAAAAAAGCCAAACTTTGCCAGCACACAAAAGCAAATGAATCAACACTATAAAACAAAAGCGAAGCCTTTCGAGCCTCGCTTTTGTAAATAAATTTCAAAACAATCATTTCTTTTTGAAGAGTCCTTTTGCCGCGTTGAAAATCTCCTTTGCCGCCTCTTTCTTCTTCTCCTCTTTTGTCATTGTAGAATCGCCCTTCGCGACATTTTCCACATCAACACCGAGCAGTTTGCCTACCGCATCCTTTGCAGCCTCTTTGGCAGCACTCTTGGCGAGAGACTCAAGGTCGACACTTACCTTAGGTGATGTAAATGTACCGCCGATAATCAGGTCGGCAGTACCGGCCTTGGCGAGTTTTCCAAGAGATTCGGGAATTGCAATCTTACCACGGTAGTCAATTGTCTGGTCAAGACCTGTAGTACCCGAGATATCCATCTTATAATCACCGAGTTTGACACTGAAAGGCTTGGTTGTGACACGGCCGTCATTGATTGTAAAATCAAGATTAAGGTCCTTGACCTTCGTATTCTTCAACGAAGGTTTCTGCAACACATCGGCAACCTTCTGGATAACAGTCACACCATCAAGACTGACATCCCTTGTGGTGAGCGAACCGCTACCGTTCATTGTGGCAAGAACAGGGCTCATAGTCTCATCAAGCTTTGTATCAATGAGCATACTGCCTGAGAACTTACCTGTCAAGCCGTTGAATATCGGAGCCAGTTTCTTTACCATGTCGAGCTCCTTGTAAGCCTGTGCGAACACAATGTCCGTGAGCTTCAGAGAAGCATTGAATTCAGGCTGCACCTCTGCCGGTGAATTGTAATAACCGTTTACCACGATATTACCGCCCATCGTATTCAATGAGAGATTCTTCATATCAACCTTACCGTTCTTCACAAGCAGTTTACCGTTGATGTCCTTGAAAGCCATTTTTCCGAAGAGCAGTTCTTTGAAATCGGCATTCATTGTAAAGTCGATATTCTCAGGCACTCTTATGGCCGCTGCCTCTGCTGCCACTGCATCGGCATTCTCAGCAGCAGTGTCCACAGTATCAGCCACATCACCCTCTGTCTCTGTCACCGCACCCTCCTCGGATGTCATGAAGTCATTCAGGTCAAAGCGGTTGCTCTTGACATTGAGATCACCTTTGAGGGTAGTACCCTTGAGGGCATAACCGATATAATTCTCGAACTTACTGTCAAGTGTGATATCATTGCCACCTATATTTACAGTAGTCTCGCTCAACTGCAGATAACGTGGTGTAAATGTGAATACAGAATTCTTGATGTCGATATTCGGCATATCCTTCATCTCAAGCAACATTCCGTTCAGGCGCAGATTACCCGATGCTGCAATCTTCTCATATGCCTCCTTCTCAATACTTGACATACGGCCCTTAACGCTCATATCGGCATCCAAGAGACCGTTCAGCTGCATATCCTCAAGCGGATATACATCCTTTATCTTGCCGAGGTCGAGCTTACCTTTTGCAGTAACGTCGAACTGCATATCGCTCACAGGAGTCGCCACTGTAGCCGACACACTGAATGGATTACCGGCCAAAACAAAGCTCAATGGAGCCACCTTTACAACAGTCTGGTCAATAGAACCACCGGGGTTTGACACATTTGCTGTAACGTTGATTCTATCGACGCCGGCAGGTAGCGACGGATAATGGAACATCGCGTCCTTAACGTCCATATCGACCCCGAATTCAGGAACAATGCTGTCACCCACAAGGCGACCCCTTGCAAAGGCCGCAACAGTTACCTCGCCGTCTGTCTTGAGTCCATCAAAATCATCGGTATACATTGCCGGGACAAGCGACAGAATCTCCTTGAAACCGATCTCATTGCTATTCAGCTTGAGGTCCATATCCATACCCTCATCCGTCATCGCAACCCAACCGTCAACAGCAGCCTTTATCGCATTCAGCTGCAGTTTATTCTCCTCAAGAGTGAACTTGTTGTTCTCAAGGTCGGCATCAACGTTCATCTCTGCAGCAATCTTCGCCTTGTTCAGGAACGCCACGCCATCCATTTTGAATGTAAGAGCCTCAATGGCAGCCTCAAGTTCAAGAAGGGTACGTGTACTGCCGAAGTCACCGGCGCACTCTACATCCATATCCTCTATGCTTGCGTACATATTACCCTGGCGGTCATCGTACACAAGGTTAAGGTCCGAGACTGTAAGTTCCTGGAGTTTGATGCGGAATGCAGATGATGTAGAATCACTCTCCTCTTCTTCAATCTCATCAGCATGTTTCATTACGTCCCAGTTCACCATTCCGTCAGGCAAAACTATGGCATTTAAAGATACACCGTCAAGGAGCACCTTGCTGATATCAAAGCCCTCGTCACCGAAGAGCGACATCACGTTTACAGCGGCTGTCACTTCATCGGCTGCCACAAGAGTATCATTCTCAAACTCACCTATTCCCTTGAGATAGAAGTCCTCGATTGTAAGCGAAGCCTTTGGAAAATCACGTATAAGACTGATATCAAGACCTCCGAAATCAAACTCTGCATTCAGCATCTTGTTGCCCTCTTTCTTTATCAGTGCCTCAATCTCATCCTTGAAAAAATAAGGTATCGACACCAGTAGCAATAACAGCACAACAACAGCTGCAAGCACAATTTTAAGTATCTTTTTCATCGTATATCAATTACATTATTTATGAATATCAAAAACGTGCTTACCATAGTCAACACCTTTAAGTTGATAATACTCCGCCTCGCCCTGAAGACGCTTTACAAAGTCATTGTAGTCGCGTTTTTCGGCAGGAGTCCAGCCGGCCTCGGCAACAGCCGCCAAACGTGGCAACATGAGATACTGCACAACCGATGGTTCTTCTACCCACTCTGTCCAGAAGTTCGCCTGTACACCCATATATTTATTTTGCAGTTCTGCGTCAACACCATTCATTGGCTTGTAGTTGTATACGCGCTCGACAGTCTCGTCACCGTGACCTTGTGAAAGTGGCTCTGTCTCCAGCTTCGACTGTCGACGGTTGATATAATAGGGAATCTGCGGAGAGAGGATTGTATTCATACCACGCTTTGCAGCATCCACTGCAGCCCTGTCGGCGCCAATCCACGCCATGATTGTTATATCATTGCCAAGAGGAGCTGTATTGCCGTGCAACACCTCATTCCAGAATATCAGTTTGCGTTGCTTATCGGCAGGTTTCTGCGCAATGTGCTCCTTCAGCTGCTTATAGAAGTGGATCTGCAGGTCACGGTAATTTGTAGAACCAATCTCTTTGAGCAGTGCCTGACAATCGCTGTTACGTTCCCATTTGCTTGTGGGACACTCGTCACCGCCAAGATGTATGTAACCGAAGGGGAACATCTCGGTGAGCTCGTCAATCACATCCTTCGCAAACTGCACAGCCTTTGGATTGGCAACGTTGATTACATCTGCCGACACACCCTGCCACAGCCAAACCTCATGTTTGTTCTCGGGGTCGCATGCAAGGAACTCCGGATATGATGCCACTGCAGCCTGTGAGTGGCCCGGTATATCCACCTCGGGCACAATCTCAATAAAGCGCTCCTTGGCATACTCAACAATCTCCTTCACATCCTTACGTGTGTAGTAACCGCCGTAACGCTGTCCGTCGGGCTTTACATCACCCCATCCGAGCACCTTGCTGTCGCGCCATGCGCCTACCTCTGTAAGCTTGGGATATTTCTTTATCTCAATGCGCCAGCCCTGATCCTCGGTAAGATGCCAATGGAAACGGTTCATCTTGTAGGCAGCCATCACATCAAGGATTTTCTTTATCTCCTCCTTGCCGTAGAAGTGACGGCCCTCGTCGAGCATGAAACCACGCCAACCGAAACGAGGCTCATCCTCTATTTCAACACAAGGGATAGGATATTCCGTAGGAAGATAGTCATAATGCCCCAACTCCATTGTAAAGCAGGTCGTATATACACCCGCCATCACATTACGTGGCATAAGTTGCTTCAGAGTCTGGAAAGCATAGAAGAAACCAGCGGGCTTTGCAGCGGTAATGTCTATCCTTTTGGCAGAAACAGAGAGTCTATAAGCCTCGTCGCCCAAAGTTTCGTCAACAGAGAGTACGATATGCGCATCGCCCTTCTTGCAACTCTTAAGGACATCAAGACCGTGCAACTTTGCATTCTTAAACCTGTCCTTTTTAAGTTTGATACCTGTTGCTGCCTTCATCTCATCGACAAAGTTGTCTACAACTGCATCTATACCACTATCCTTGATTTTTGGATAGCAAAGAACAACCTTCCCTCTGAAAAGAAATTTTCCTTCATTTACCTTCATTTCTGCAGGCTGAGGAATAAGTGAAATCTCTTGTGCCACGCCTGTAAGTGCAAACAGGCAAAGCAATGTAAAAAGTAATTTTTTCATATAAATAAATTAATGGTTTTCATTGAATTTCCGTAATCTCTCTTCAAGCATTGCATAATGGTGCGGCTTTATATTCGATGAACATGCCCTTATACCCTTTCGGGTTCCTCCTGTTGTTGCAAGGTCAATGCCGCTTATGCCATAGTACAGCAATTCCTTGAGCAGTTCCCCTCCATCCATATCCTTGTAGCCGATTGTAAAGAAGAAGCCGTCGCTGACAGGTTCCTCATCATCCTTGTCATATGCGATGTGGAAACCGTTGCGTAACAGTATTTCTTTTATGCGTGCAGTGCGGTCGGCATACTCCTTGATATCCTCAACAAAGTGATATTCACCATCGCAGGCAGCCTTCAGCATTGCAGTCATAGCACATTGTGCCGAGTGTGAGACACCCGAAGAAAATGAATAAAGGAATACATATGCAAATGCAGCACCGAAACGTGCAATGCCGTAGCGCTCCTTGAGCGAAGCATAATGACGTTCATACAGAGCGTCGCTTATGCATGCCATGGCAATGCGCTGGCCAGCATAACTAAAAATCTTCGATGCACTGATGAGGATTATATAATTGTTTGTATAGTGCGACACGCTCGGCTGATATGGCGCATGGAAAGGCACACCAAGGTCCTTGCGGAAGTCCATGGTCATGTATGCCATATCCTCAATGACAACGACATCGTATTTTGTTGCCAGGCGACCGATTATCTCAAGTTCCTCGTCATTGAGACACATCCATGTGGGGTTATTGGGGCTCGAGTAAAGCACTGCACATATATTGCCATTCTTGAAATAGCTCTCCAGCTTCTCCTCAAGTGCCTTACCGCGGTATCCGGCAATGTCAAACGAAGCAATGTTAACACCAATCACCTGCGCCTGCATCTTCTGCACAGGGAAGCCGGGGTCAATGTAAAGCACTGTATCACGCTTTTCATAAAGTTGTGAGGTAAGCATAAGCGAGGCGAATGACGCTTGCATAGAGCCCACAGTGGGGATGCATCCTTCGGGGCGTATATCCGTGTTGACAAACGCCTTTATAAAACGCGAAGCCTGCTCCTTGACCTCGGGTATACCGTCAATTATGGGATAGACCGACGCTACCCCACGTTGCAAGGCCTCACATTCAGCCTTGACGCCCACAGCCGACGGCGGCAAGCCCGGAACACCCATTTCAAAATGGATGAACTCCGTTCCTGTCCGTGCCTCTGCTGCACGCACCACCGCACCAATCTGTCGGATAGACGCACTGCGGATATCATCAATCTCCAGTTCTTTTACGATGGAATCTATTATGTTTGAATTTACTATACACATTTCTTAAAGGTCTTCTTCTGGAATTGTTTTCCCTCTTCTTGAGCATTCTCCTTGCCTTAGCCTTACCAAGCATCTTCTTCGCAGCCCGGGATATACTCTTTCCTTTTTTCTTGTACAGGATAAATAACAGCAAGGGAATCATAAGAACGGGAAATTATAGTAATAAATATAGTTCGTAAAAGGTTTTTATAACATTCAATTCCCTGCCATCCTGAGTGTAACGAAGGATCTCTATTTGTAACCGTTTTAGATGCTTCGCTTCACTCCAGCATGACAACTACAATGATTGTCCCTCACGGCTCTAACATCCTCATGCACCTTGTCATCCTGAGTAACGCGAACCAACGGTCGACGCCCGGAGGGGCTAAAGTCAAGGATCTCTGCTTTGCATGTTGATAAGATTCTTTGCTGCGCTCCAGCATGGCATTTCAATGTTCAGCTGCACAGAAAGCAAAAGCAAAACGAAGCAACGATAAGCTTATGGAAGATTAAGCTCGCGCTTAATCTTCCATAAGCTTGCGATACCTCACCTTCTTCGGTTCCTCAATACCCAAACGACGCATCTTGTTCTCTTCGTAGTCAGAGTAAGAGCCCTCGAAACTGAAGACATTACCGTCACCCTCGAATGCGATGATGTGGGTACATATACGGTCAAGGAACCAACGGTCGTGGCTGATTACCACAGCACAGCCCGCGAAGTTCTCAAGGCCCTCCTCCAGAGCACGCAGAGTGTTTACATCGATATCATTGGTAGGCTCGTCAAGGAGAAGCACGTTGCCGCCCTCTTTCAGTGCCATTGCAAGGTGCAAACGGTTACGCTCACCACCGGAGAGGACACCGCACTTCTTCTCCTGGTCGGCGCCCGAGAAGTTGAAGCGTGAGAGGTATGCACGCACGTTTATCTCCTTACCGCCCAGACGCATGAGTTCGTTGCCCTGACTCATAACCTCATAAACAGTCTTGTCGGCAACAATATCCTTGTGATTCTGGTCAACGTATGCAATCTTCACAGTCTCGCCGACCTCAAATGTACCCTCATCGGCAGTCTCAAGACCCATAATCATGCGGAAGAGTGTTGTCTTACCCGCACCGTTGGGGCCAATGACACCTACAATGCCGTTAGGCGGAAGCATAAAATTCAGGTTGCTGAAGAGATGCTTGCTGCCGAAAGACTTGCCGATATTGTCGGCAATGATAACCTTGTTACCCAGACGTGGACCGTTAGGGATAAAGATCTCCAGTTTCTCCTCGCGCTCCTTCTGGTCCTCGTTGAGCATGCGCTCGTAAGAGTTAAGACGCGCCTTACCCTTTGCCTGACGCGCCTTGGGCGACATACGCACCCACTCAAGCTCGCGCTCAAGAGTCTTGCGGCGCTTGCTTGCGCTCTTCTCCTCCTGCTCCATGCGCTTGGTCTTCTGCTCAAGCCATGAAGAGTAGTTACCCTGCCAGGGAATACCCTCGCCACGGTCAAGCTCAAGAATCCATCCCGCAACATCATCAAGGAAGTAACGGTCGTGAGTAACAGCGATTACGGTACCCTCGTACTGGTTCAGGTGCTGCTCCAGCCAATCGATACTCTCGGCATCGAGGTGGTTGGTAGGCTCATCAAGAAGGAGTACGTCAGGCTTCTGCAGGAGCAGACGGCACAGAGCCACACGACGGCGCTCACCACCCGACAGATGGTCAACCAACTCGTCGGGAGCCGGACAACGCAGAGCAGCCATAGCACGCTCGAGCTTGCTGTCAAGGTTCCACGCATCGGTAGCGTCAATGATATCCTGAAGCTCCGCCTGACGGGCAAAGAGCTGGTTCATCTTCTCCTCATCCTCATAGTATTCGGGAAGACCGAACTTCATGTTGATTTCCTCATACTCCGCAAGAGCGTCCACAGTCGCCTGCACACCCTCCTTAACGCAATCCATTACAGTCTTGCCATCCTGAAGCTGAGGATCCTGTGGCAGATAACCCACAGAATAACCCGGTGACCACACCACGTTACCCTGGAAGTCATTGTCAAGACCCGCGATAATTTTCATAAGGGTTGACTTACCCGCACCGTTCATACCCACGATACCAATCTTCGCACCATAGAAGAACGATAGATAAATATTCTTAAGAACCTGTTTGTTAGTCTGCTTGATAGTCTTGCTCAAGCCCACCATCGAAAAGATGATTTTCTTGTCGTCTACTGTTGCCATAAATGTATTTTATAGTTTATAATTTATCAATCAATTCACAACTCTCCCTCTTGGGTAAGAGGGAGTCCGGCCTTGCCGGGAGGGAGTTTTTATAACCGCAATTACAAACACAACACCCCCATTTTATAAATTTGTTGCGAATATAACGAATTTTCGCGAAAAACGGCAACAAAAGTACCTTATAAATAGAGAGAACTTAGAGAATATCGGTCCAACTGCCATGTAATGTAAAATGCATCAAACAATATAATAAGCGGATAACTTTTGCGTTTAGTAAATAAATCAAAACAAATCATAAACCAACATGAAAGATTTCATCATTAGATTCTGGTGGATATTCCCGGCTCTTTTTGCAGCAGCAATCTTATCTTTTTTTATATTATCGCCAACACCCTGGACTGCAACACTTTGGGCAACTTTGTCACTTATGATATTCGTGGCAATGATAGCGTCGTGGATGTTTCTAATCATATTCAAGAAATGGTGGAAATGTCTTTTCTCATTCATTCTGGCAGCACTCACAGTAACCTGTTTCTATTATATATTTAGTTTAGCTATGGAACAGGCTTTCAATCCCGGACCCGACAATTTCGGTAAAGAGCACCCCATTCCAACCGGACTGGATGTTCTGTAACCTGTCTTTCAGTATAACCTGACAAGTAATGTTTAACAGCTTCCAGCTTAATTTCAAAACAAAATTTCATAACAAAACCCCGAAAGTTTTTTGTCTAACTTTCGGGGTTCATGTCAAAAGGCTCTTTTTATCCAACCTCTCTACAAAAGTGGGTTACCCATTTCATTTTGGGTCACCCACCTACCAGACTAAGGTTTTCCAGAACACATAGTCTGCACCGGTTCTTACAGCAAGTGCACCGTCATTCACTTTCAATGGCAAATAGACAAAAAAGGTGCATCCTGAGGACACACCCTTTTATATCATAAGACAATATACTGTCCAAGTTATCGGAAAGAACCAGCAGATCAACGTTCCCTACCCTCTCTTGCGCGCAGTGATGTGGAAACAAGCCTGTTTGACTTCATACTTCACATAACAACGACCGGCCTTCTTTAGGTCACGCAACACCTCGCCCAGTACAGCTATAAGGTCTACATCACGTGCATCAGCAGAGTCCTTGTCCACCTTGACAAAACGTTTGTAAGATATATCGAAAGTTGTACCGTAACAATGGACCGAACGCTTTGAGGCATTGATATTACGCCTTGAGAGGCTTTTCACATCAGCATCCGTCCTGAGAACGGAAGTCACTACAATACGGTACTCGGGCAAATGTTTGTTGCGTAAGGAATCCTGAAAGTTCACACCAATCTCATACAGCAAATCTGCCGCTTCTTTCACAAGATATGGTGATGAATGTGTCAATCTGTCCACGATATATGGCTCCGGAGCCCAAAAACCCATATTGCCACAGATAAGATGCAACTTACGTGAAGCACCGGTAATACCGGCACGGGTTGAAAGAGGCCTGATGCCTATCTGTTGCGCAGCAGCAAGATGGGTATCATTCATATCATTGAACTCACGCTTGCGGTTCCAGTATATTATTTTGTTGGGTTTCCCGGCCGGGACAGAATCTGCAATCACTCCAACAGGCTCGCTTACCGCCTCTTCTTCATCTCCCCCGCATCCGATACAACCGGCAAAGGAGACTGGAATTAAAGCAAGCAATATTACTGACAGGAATATGTAACCTATGTTCTTCATAGCAAATGGTGTTCCTTTAATGGATCATCTCTTTTTGTTGACCATTGCATCAATGACTGCAATGGCTGTAACATTCAGAATTTCCTGTACAGAGCTTTCAAAGTCTATGAAATGGATCGGCTTGTTCAATCCCATCTGAATGGGGCCGATAATCTCCACATCAGGGCTTAAGGCCTGCATCATCTTGTAAGATGATGTCGCAGAGTTTAGATTGGGGAACACCAGAGTATTCACCTCACGTCCTTTAAGCTTTGTGAACGGATACTTTTTGTCACGAAGTTCGCTGTTCATTGCTACATTTACCTGGATCTCGCCATCAATAATCCAATCGGGATACTTCTCGTGGAGATAGGCCACAGCCTTACGTACACGTTCTGCACTACCTCCCTGGTCACTTCCGAAATTAGAATAAGATGCCATGGCTATTACCGGTTCGTGGTTGAAGAAACGTACCGATTTCTCGGCAAGACGTGCAATATCAATGATTGTCTCAAGTTCAGGAGCACGGTTTATAAGCGTGTCGGCAACAAAGAATGTTCCCTTTTTGGAGTTGAGTATATGCATTGTCGCAAAAGTACTGAACCCTTCCTGCATACCAACCACCTCCTTTGCAACCTTGATTGTATTTGAATATTTTGTATAGAGACCGGTCACGAAAGCATCTGCATCTCCTGTCTCGACCATCATCATACCAAAATAGTTACGCTCGAACATCTTGTCATTGGCTTCTTCAAAGGTATAACCCTCACGCTGGAGTTTTCCGGCAAGAATCCAGGCATAGCGTTCACGACGTTCACGTTCACTCGGATGACGGAGATTAAGAACCTCGATACCTTCCAGATTCAGTCCGTTCTCGGCTGCCACTTTGGCAATAATCTCGTCGTTACCCAAAAGCACAGGCTGGCATATACCCTCATCCCTTGCCTGTACAGCAGCTTTCATCATCGAAGGGTGGGCACCCTCGGCAAATACCACTCTATGAGACTCGGTGCGCGCCATATCGTGAATCTGTTGAGTCAGTTTCGACCTGCGGCCCATAAATTCAAGTAGCTGTTCCTTGTAAGCCTCCCAGTCAGTTATCACCTTACGGGCCACACCACTCTCGATGGCAGCCTTGGCAACTGCTGTAGATACCTCAACCAACAGACGTGGATCCACAGGCTTGGGAATGAAGTAATCACGTCCAAAAGAGAGCTTGCTCACCTTATATACCTTGTTCACGACTTCAGGAACAGGTTGCTTTGCAAGATCAGCAATGGCATGCACAGCAGCAAGTTTCATCTCTTCATTTATAGCTGTTGCAGCCACATCGAGCGCTCCACGGAAGATGTAAGGAAAACCTATGACATTGTTTATCTGGTTGGGATAGTCACTTCGGCCGGTACTCATCAGTACATCAGGACGGCTCTCCATGGCATCCTCGTATGTAATCTCCGGTTCAGGATTCGCAAGAGCAAACACAATAGGGTCTTTAGCCATTGAGCAGACCATATCCTTTGAGAGTACGTTTCCCTTGGAAAGTCCCAAAAAGACATCTGCGCCTGCAATTGCTTCCTTGAGAGTGTGTATATCGCTACGTGAAGTTGCAAACTCCAGTTTTTCAGGGGTGAGATTTGTACGTTCGGTATTAATGACACCACGACTGTCGAGCATCACTACATTCTCTTTCTTTACACCGAGTGAAATATAAAGTTTGGTACAGGAAATCGCAGCAGCTCCGGCTCCGTTGACAACTACCTTCACATCGGCAATATCCTTTCCATTAACCTCAAGAGCATTCAGCAGACCTGCAGCCGAAATGATTGCAGTACCGTGCTGGTCATCATGCATAACGGGTATGTCAAGCTCCGCTTTCAGACGACGCTCAATCTCGAAGCACTCAGGGGCCTTTATATCCTCAAGGTTAATACCTCCGAAGGTGGGAGCTATGGCCTTTACAGCTTCAATGAACTTATCCGGATTCTCCTCGTCCACTTCAATGTCAAAGACATCAATGCCTGCATAAATCTTGAAAAGCAAGCCCTTACCCTCCATAACCGGTTTACCGGCCACAGCACCGATGTTTCCCAATCCAAGAACTGCTGTACCGTTTGAAATGACAGCCACTAAATTTCCCTTGTCGGTATATTTATAGGCATTCTGAGGATCACTCTGAATCTCAAGACAAGGTTCTGCCACACCGGGTGAGTAAGCCAATGAAAGGTCACTCTGTGTAAAATATGGTTTTGTGGGAACGACCTCTATTTTTCCGGGTCGCTTCCCTGCGTGATAATTCAACGCATCTTCTTTTGTTATCTTAGCCATAAAAATCTATAATCATTTCATTGAATCAACAACACTATTTATAAAACTGTCACCAGCCTCCCCAACCCCAAAGAGGGCAAAATCGTAACGCACAGGGTCATCGGGCGAGAACTCACGCAACTTTGCCGTGAGTTCCTCTACTGTATTGCGGTCATTCTGTTTACGTTTAATAAGCCCCAGGAGACGTGCAGTGCGTGCTACATGCACATCTAAAGGTATCATTAATTGCGACGGGTGGATGCTGTCCCATATACCCAAATCAACTATACCGTCCTTGCGGCATAGCCATCGGAGCATCATGTGCATACGTTTGCATGCAGATGCAGGCTTACCCTTTGCATGAAGAGGATTACTTATGTGGCGTGTGGAAGCACCACTGTTCACTGCCGCAAACTCACTACGCATATTCTCTATTCCCTCCCATGTGGAACAACCGGAGAAAAGAGGCTCCATAGAGCCGTATTTCATGAATACACTCCGTAAGCCACGGCATATATACTTGAAATCGAAGGCAAAGAATGTACGGTGTATGTTCATACGGTCCTCAAGTGATTCCCACTCACCGCTCATTATATACTCGAACGGACGTGAATGCATAATCTCATTGAACATCCTGTTGCCTGAACGCAGAATCATCTTCCTGTTACCCCAGGCAATGACTGATGCCAACAAGGCAACAGCCTCCACATCCTCTCTCCTATCGAAAGAGTGAGGAAAGCTTACAGGGTCATTCGCAATGAATTCACGGCAATTATACTGCGCGACCTTGTCGTCAAGCAGCATTTTCAGATGCTCCATAATACAGAATCAAAGGAATGTGATGGCCTGCTGAAGATCGCTGTAGGTGTCGTCACAAGCAGGTACCAGAGGCAAACGTAGATTGTTTTCCAGCATTCCCAGAATTTCCATAAGAGCCTTGATACCGCTTGGGTTACCGTCTACAAAGATAAGCTGGAAGAGTTCATTCAGTCGGACATGAATGTTCCTGGCATCACCTACACGCCCCTCCTGCATAGCGGTGACGAGTTTTGTCATCTGCTTTGGGAATGCATTGCCGAATACGGAAATGACGCCTACTCCACCGGCCTCCATTATATCTACTGTGAGACCGTCATCACCGGAGAACACATCAAAATGAGCAGGTTTTGTTGCAATGAGTTCCTTTACCTGCGCAAGATTACCCGAAGCAGCCTTGTAACCGACGATATTCGGGCACTCGTTTGCGACACGTACAACAGTAGAAGGAAGAATGTTAACACCTGTACGACCCGGAACATTGTACATATAAATTGGAAGCTCGGTTGCCTGTGCTATAGTCTTATAATGCTGATATATACCCTCCTGTGTAGGCTTGTTATAGTACGGGGCTACCGACAGTATCGCATCAACGCCAGTGAGGTCCTCGTTTCGGAGTTCGTCAGCTACGGCACGGGTACAGTTACCACCGATACCCAGCATAATGGGCATACGGCCGTCAACCTGTTTTATGATGCGCTTTCGGATTTCACGTTTTTCTTCAATGGTCAACGTTGGAGTCTCAGCAGTGGTACCCTGAACACAGAGGAAAGCAGTGCCACAATCAATATGCATCTGTACAAGTTTTTCCAATGTAGGATAGTCAACCTCACCGGTCTTTGTAAATGGCGTAACAAGAGCAACGCCCATACCTGTCAATCTTTTTCGCATCATAAATTACTCTTTTTTAATTTCGGAATGCAAAATTACATCAATTTTCGCTATTTTAATATATATATTATTGAATAAAAAAAGATAACCGTGCCTACATACATGATATGGTTTATAATTTAATTTTAAATCGTTTTTTATGGGTGGGATTAATAAGTTTTAATGTTTTTCTTGAAAATTGATTTTAAGCGAAATTTAAGGTGGTTTTGAGACAGTTTATTTCAAACAAAAATTCTATATTTGTCTAAAAGTATAAAGTTTTTGTGTTTTGTTTGTTAACTATTTGTCAGTTCTAAGCTTGTTTTATCTTTTAAATTGGTTTTTTAGTGGTAAATTTTACGTTTTACAACTTTTGTATGTATAAAAATAAAAACGTAAATCTTTATATATTTATATACATCTATAAATATATATTTATATAAATATTTAAATAAATATTTTTAAGGAGGTTTTATGAATACACCGTTTAAAAAGAGAGAAAGTCCTTTAGTTCTTAATTCTGAACCTGTAGTTGAGAAAAAAGTTACTTCACAACCTGTAAGTCCTATTCAAAAGTCTGTTTTATCTTCTTCTAAAGTAAAATATA
>CALCEC010000055.1 GCA_937900095.1 uncultured Bacteroidales bacterium
GCTTTGCTCGCGCCACCTCCCCTCACTGTGTGAGTGGCGGAGCTTTTTCTATTCCATAAATGGATGTAAAACAAAACCTCCAACACCCACATCAAAGGGTGCTGTAGGTTAAAAAACAACCGGTCTGATTCTTGTTCATTCGTGATATTGGGTTGCGACTATTCCAATGGATTGTCATTGAAAGGGTAGGGACATTGCATTTCCGGTTCTAACCAACCATATATATCTTCTCCATCTTCTGTGATTTTGACATAAAACCATCCGTTTTCAATATTGTATATTGGTGCTATATGGTTCTTTTCTGTAGTATATATAATGTCTGAGTCATTGCATGCTTTACTATGAAGATGTATTTTCTCGCCATCGAAATTCATTGTATGTACTGCCAATTCTCCTTTCTTAATGAATAAAATTTTATCACTTGGCATTGTCTTTATCTCTTTGGCATCTACAACCAGATATTGATCCTCACTGTATAACAGTTTGAAGGTTCTTCCCGTGTATTTCTTTATTGGATATACACTATAGCATATTGGCATCTTATCGAGATCATCAACTTTGTAGCTATGTAACCCGCGGCAATTAATTGGTTGTCCATCGGGGTGATATGTGAATGCATTCCATTTTACAGTTTCATTGTTTTTATCTGTATGCAACTTCTTTCTGTTAAAAACGAATTCAGTGTTCTCAAGTTTGTTGCCCAATATTGCAAAATTTATTTTGCCTTCAACAGCTCCACCAAATGAAAGCAAATCGCTTAATGAAGCCTTTTCAAACATGCATATTACCGAATCATTGTCAATATACCAAAAACCTTGGCCTATATCAGTTGTTCCAAGAGTAATGCTGCAGAGTCCATTATCACTTAAGTAAAGTTCATACGGACCCTTTTTATCGATATACTTACCGGCAACATCATCCGCAAAATAGTGACGGGTACTACATGAAGCAAAAATCATACAAAAAACAAAGAGTATTTGTTTCATTCCGTATTTAATTCTTTTTGTAATGAATATTTGGCATATTTATAATCTTGAAGTTCTCATGTAACCTATAAAAGTTCTCATGTAATCATGGATATGCTTTTAATAATTGTTCTTTATTTGAGTTAATGTTTACAGTAGATATACCAGTATTAAATTTTCCATTATATCCATACGGACAATTGCCTTCTGCATCTTTAATGTTCTGAATATATCCAGCAGTAATTTCATTATAATTTATTCTATTATCAAATACCTTATAAGCATATTGTGCTTTGTATGCAGCAACCTCATCATAGATGTCTTGTGCAAAAACATTCCCACTAGTTGATGAAAAAGCCAAATCTCCAGATTCAAACTGACCTACATGCGTTATTTCGTGAACAAAATTATCAGTACTTGTGTAATATACGTTTATCGTTTTTGTATTGACATCTAATTTTAAAAAACCATAACCAGCATCGGAAACCTTTAAACGATAAACCTGATTGCTTTCTTCAATTTGCTGCATTGTGTTTAATGTCTCATTCAAACTATCTAATAACGTTTGTATATCTTCATCATTTTTAGATGTTTCATTTGATAATAATTCATTTTGAAGTTCATCCCTTCTTTTAGTAACTCTTTTTCGTTGTTTGTTCCATTTATTCATACTTTTGGGATGAATTTTTCTCCCGTCTGGGTCTACCAGGTTCACCGGGTCACCGGCGCAAGGGCCTCATCCGCACCCTCTCCCAAAGAGAGGGCTTACCGCGGCAAGTTAATAAGATTATAGGCTATTTGCAAGTTTTCCCATGGATTTCTTTTTCTCCCCTCCGTCGCTCAAATAGTTGTTTTGAGATCTTTCCTCCTTGTAGTCGTCAAGATGACAAGTCCGTGGTTTATGTCATGCTGGAACGCAGTGAAGCATCTTTTTATCTAAATTGTCGTGTTTGATTTCTTCTCCCCTCCGTCGCTCGCTTTGCTGTTGTTTTGAGATCTTTCCTCCTTTCAGTCGTCAAGATGACAAAGAGGTGTGTGTGATTGTATAAAAACAGCACCCACTGTTGAAGTGAGTGCTGGAGGTTATAAGGTTCACCGGCAGTCTGCTTTTGTGGGGTTGTGCCTTGTGGGGCTATGGTTTCTGCCGGTGGGGAGTGTGTGGTTGATGAATATTACTTAAGGCTCATCAAAGAATAGTCGTATTCTTCCATATTCGAATCCTGTTAAATCAGATGACATCAGTTTCCTTGCAAGTGGGTACGATATGAATAGTCTGTTGTATATATATAACATCTGCAAGTGTTTGTATTTTGCCGGCAATGTGAATTGAATTGGAGTGTATTTTATCCAGTTATTTTTCCATTCGGTATCATCACTAAACTGTACTACTTCATCCGAGTCTATTGAAATACTCTCTTTGACATATACGCATTTGGAAAGTATTAATTCAGTTCTGGGTACATACGGCATTATCAGCAGATAATACTTGTCTGTCAATCTTTCGTTCTTGAGGTATATATCAATATTCTTAAGGATGTATTCTTTGCTTGATAGAGGGAATTCCTCAAGTATATTTTTGAATCGTTCGCTTATTACAGCTGTTGCAATTATGTTTCCAATACCAGTACATACAGGCATAAAATCGGAGATGTTTTTTCTGTTATTCATTACCTTGCCTATGAAGTTGTCAGGAATTAATGAATACAGATAGTCTCTACTTTTTTCAAAATCGAACTCCTCGCATTTCGAGTCGTTGAATTCACTTAATGAATTTAATATGTCCACAAATCTAAATGACGTTATTTCTATTGTCGTAGGAGTGTTGTATCTTGGTTTTCCTGTTTTACTATATGCCGAGTTCCATGATTCTTCAAACTGTATTAAATAGGAAATATTTTTCATTTGTTATTATTATTTATGGTTCTAAAATATTCATTGAGGTTTTTTCCATTAATCAAATACTCATCGTATGCCTTATTAATATGTTCTTGAGCCTCGTTCATGATTCTTGCAATGTCTTATTCTGTTATTTCACCCTCAATAGTGTTAATTTGATTTTCAATCCATTTACTATATTGCGGATGATTGCCATGAAAACCTTCCGGTATTTCTATGAGGTTCTTTTTACTGTCTCTTTTAATGGCATTTTTAAGTTTGTCGTAATATCTATTATTATAAATAGCTTTTGGTATCAGGTGGTGTTTGTGGGTTTTTAAAAGGCCAAATCTCTTGGCTATTTTTAGTTCTCCTTTTTTATTGTAATTAGAACCTAACTCTAAATCAACAACAGCTATAGTTTTTTCTCCAAAGGATGCATCATCAGATGATAGTGTCTGTAAATCACATGCAGTCTCGACAAGTTCGGTTATGCCGGCTTCCTTTAACGTGTCTAAAGATATTCGGCCTTTTTTCCGATATACTTTATATAATGTTTTCATTATTATATTCATAGATAATAAAACTGTATCCATGGAAAACTCTTTCCTTACCATATAATTATTCATAATTCCCGACGAATTATAAGAATAATTCAGAAAGGACTTACTTATGAAAAAGGTAATAACGTATGGAACTTTTGATTTATTCCATGAGGGTCATTATAATTTATTAAAAAGGGCAAAAGCATTGGGAGATTATCTGATAGTAGGGGTTACCACAGAACATTATGACCTTCAAAGAGGAAAACTGAATGTTATAAATTCTCTATTAGAGAGAATCGAAAATATAAAAGCTACCGGGCTTGTGGATGAAATTATTGTAGAAGATCATGAAGGTCAAAAACAGGAAGATATTCAGAAGATGGAAGTAGATACTTTTGTCATCGGTTCAGACTGGGTAGGTATCTTTGATTATTTGAAAGATTATTGTGAAGTAGTTTATTTGGAGCGTACACCAAATATTTCATCTACACAATTAAGACAAGGGAAATATCCGATTTTACATTTGGGAGTTGTTGGTTCCGGTCGAATTGTTCCAAGATTTCTTGCAGAGGCAAAATTTGTAAGTGGTGTTAATGTCAGAGCAGTTTATAATCCTCATGAGGAAAGTGCAAAGCAATTCGGGAAAAAACATAAATTGGAAGTATATTATGGAGATACTGCAAAGGCAGATGTTACAGTTCAAATAACGGAAAATGTATTAAATGGAATTGAGGCTGGCAGAATGTCTTTCCAGAGAGCGTTTATGGCAGG
>CALCEC010000056.1 GCA_937900095.1 uncultured Bacteroidales bacterium
TGCTTCCCGAAAGCGAGTGCAAAGGTAGAGCTTTTTTCTGAACTGACAAACTTTTCCAAAGAAAAATTCAAGAAAAAGTGAAAATAATTTTAAAAGCATACCAACAGCAGTGCATTTATATAAACTTTTGGGCATTTTGCATAAATCGTGGTTTATAAAAACCAGAAATGCCTAAAAGGGGGAAAAGGGCAAAAGAGATTAAAAAGGAGGAGCTGAAGAGCAAAAAGTTTTGCACTACAATTCTTTTGTTGTACTTTTACATTTGGTTTATATAATAAGGTATGATTGACAGAGAGACCATAGAACGCATAATGGACACCGCAAAGGTTGAAGAGGTTGTCGGGGATTTTGTATCGCTACGCAAGCGCGGCGTCAATATGATTGGACTCTGTCCGTTCCACAATGAGAAGACCCCCTCCTTTACGGTATCGCCATCGAAAAACCTTTGGAAATGCTTCGGATGCGGAAAAGGCGGCAAGCCTGTTCACTTTATTATGGAGCACGAGCAGCTGAGTTACTATGAGGCGCTGCGATGGCTGGCGAAACGCTACCACATAGAGTTTAAGGAACGTGAGCTCACCGACGAAGAGAAGCGCGAAGAGAGCATTCGCGAGAGCATGTTCGTCATAAACCAGTATGCGCTGCAATATTTCACCGAGACGCTGCACAACAGCGAGGAGGGAAAGGCTATAGGCCTTAACTACTTCCGTCACCGCGGCCTGCGCGACGAGACAATAAAGAAGTTCTGTCTGGGATACTCCCTTGAACGCCGCGACTCATTCGCAAAGACAGCCATCGCCGCAGGATACAACCCCGATATTATCGCAAAGACCGGAGTATGCTACAGCACAGAAGACGGACGCTTGCAGGACCGCTTCTGGGGGCGCGTGATATTCCCGGTGCACACTATTTCGGGCAAGGTTGTGGCTTTCGGTGGCCGTGTGTTGCAGACCAACGCCAAGGCCGCAAAGTACGTGAACTCACCCGAAAGCGAGATATATCACAAGAGCGACCACCTCTATGGCCTCTACTTTGCCAAGCAGGCAATAATGCAGAAGGACCGCTGTATACTTGTCGAGGGTTACCTTGACGTGATATCGATGTACCAGGCAGGCATACAGAACGTGGTTGCATCATCAGGCACCTCACTCACCACAGGACAGATAAGGCTCATACACCGTTTCACAAGCAACGTCACCTTGCTCTACGATGGCGACAAAGCCGGAATAAAGGCGTCAATCCGAGGCATTGATATGCTGCTTGAGGAGGGAATGAATATAAACGTGGTGCTGCTGCCCGAAGGCGAGGACCCCGACAGCTATGCACAGAGCCACTCTACCGAGGAGGTTGAGGAGTTTATCGAGCGCAACAAGGTAGACTTCATAAAATTCAAGACCAATCTGTTGCTTGATGAGGTGGGCGAGGACCCGATAAAGAGAGCCGGACTGATTGGCGATGTGGTAAAGAGCATTGCCGTGGTGCCCAACGACATACTGCGCAGTGAATACATAAAGAAGTGCAGCGACATGCTCAACGTGGGCGAGCAGCTGCTTGTCAAAGAGACCGCGAAGATCAGAAAGGCACGCGCCGAGGAGGCACAGAAGCGCACCGAAAGCAGCACCAGGAACAGTGAGGAGAGCGCCACCGGCACTGCCAGCCCCGAACCGGTTGACGAGTTCCAGCAGAACATCATCAACAGCTACAGCAACAACCCGCTCCACCACAAGGAGAAGGCTATTATCCAGTTCATGCTAAAGAACGGAAGCAAACTGCTTCAGGTACCTGAAAGCAAGCTCGACAACACCCCTGCATTTACAGAGACAATAATTTCGCACCTCTATTACTCATTCGAAGCAGACGGCATCGAGTTCAGCCATCCGCTGTACAGAAAGATATTCCAGGAGGCTGCAGAGCACGCCGCCGACCTGGAGTTCAACCCCGAAAACCACTTCATCGCACACCCAGACCCCGAAGTCTCGGCACTCACAGCAGAACTTTGCGGCGAGCGCTACCTGCTGAGCAAGTTCTTCAGCGAACAGAACAGCGACGAGCGCAATGAACTTGCAGTGCTGTTCGAGCAGACCACACGCCTTGCCATAGCCTACAAACTGAGCATTGTGGACGAGATGCTCAAGAGCACAATGGCAAGACTCAAGGACCCTGCCGTTGCAGCTGACCCAACAGCACTCCAGGAAGCCATGGAAGATTTCAAATTCCTCAAGGAGACACAGCAGGCACTTAACAACGTGCTGCGCGGATACGGTTTCGGAAATGTTGCGTTGAACGTGTAACGTTCAACGCAACATCGACAAGGTTTGTAGCAAAAGGTCGCACGCGCATATTAATAAGGTATAATAAAAACAGGTTGCACCGTTTGGTGCAACCTGCCTTATTTTTGCGCGGTGATGTCATTTCAACGATTGCAATGAGGATAAATCTCTTCCTGCATTACATTTAGAGATCCCTCGTCGCTCCGCTCTGTCGGGATGACAAGGCTATGATACTTACCTGTTCCTGAGCAGATTCATGAACTCCTCACGGGTCTTTGCCTGGTTGAAAGCGCCGCAGAAGTCAGATGTAGTAGTCACAGAGTTCTGCTTCTTCACCCCACGCATCTGCATACAGAGGTGCTGGGCTTCCACAACCACCATAACACCAAGCGGATTGAGGGTCTTCTGGATACACTCCTTTATCTGCAAGGTCAGCCTCTCCTGCACCTGCAGGCGACGCGAGAAGACCTCTACCACACGGGCAATCTTACTCAGGCCGGTTATATATCCGTTGGGTATATATGCGACGTGTACCTTGCCGAAGAATGGCAATATATGATGTTCGCAGAGCGAATAGAAGTCAATGTCCTTAACAATGACCATCTGGCTGTAATCCTCCTTGAACATAGCTCCTCGCAATATAGCCTCGGGGTCTTCATTATAGCCCGATGTAGTGTCCAGTATTGCACGTGCCACACGGTCGGGAGTCTTCACAAGACCTTCACGCCCTACGTCCTCACCAATGAGCTGCAGCATCTTGCCGCAACACTCCCTGAGGCCTTCCATTCTTTTTTCTCTCTCCTCTGTATCCATTATAACTTATTTAATAAGGCAGGTTTATAAGACATTTCTTCACGGAAATCTCCTTGAACTTTTTTGTAGCTTTCAACTTGTACATCACGGCCTCTGCCTCTTCACGAGTAGAATAGTCACCGTAAAGACAAGTCCTGATAGGTGATTCGAAAACCACATACACCTCTGCTCCCGGGAACTTATCACGCATGAACTGGGCCATCTTGTTGGCCTCTTCTCTCGCCTGACGCGAATTATTTCCCGAATATACCATAACACGGTAACCCTCGACCTGCGGTTGCTTGCCGTCAACAGTTACCATAGATCCCATAAGCTCCATCAGGCTGGATGGTTGGTTTACCGTCACCTTTGCACCGAAGAGACCGGAAGACTCCAACTCTTTTACAATATTGCTCTGCGCCACTGCAAAATGGGCGCAGAACAATATCAAGATTATAAGAAATATTCTCTTCATGGATTACTTGAACGCGTCGATGATACCCTTGAAGTCAGCAACCTTAAGAGCCGCGCCACCGATGAGACCACCGTCAACGTTAGGATTAGCAAAGAGTTCCTTTGCATTGCTTGGCTTGCAGCTACCACCGTAGAGGATAGATGTATTCTCAGCAACCTCATTGCCATATTTCTCGGCAATTGTTGAGCGGATGTAAGCGTGGATCTCCTCTGCCTGCTCTGGAGTAGCAGTCAAACCTGTACCGATAGCCCATACTGGCTCATAAGCAAGGATAATCTTTGAGAAGTCCTCTGCAGAGAGGTCATAGAGTGAACCTGCAAGCTGCTCGTATACAACCTGGTTCTGGATACCCTGGTTACGCTCCTCAAGCACCTCACCGATGCAGAAGATTGGAGTCAAGCCGTTAGCAAGAGCAAGCTGCACCTTCTCCTTGAGAATCTCTGGAGTCTCACCATAATAAGCACGACGCTCAGAGTGACCGAGGATTACATACTTTGCACCTGTTGAAGCAACCATAGCTGCAGAAACCTCACCTGTGTAAGCACCTGATACCTTATCGGCACAGTTCTCGGCACCAACACCGATGACAGCCTCATCAACGATAGGAGTTACAGATGCAAGGTGAATGAATGGTGTGCAGATTACCACATCACAGTTTGGTTTGTCAGCCGCCAGAGCCTCGTTAAGTTCCTTTGCAAGTGCAATACCCTCCTGCAGGTTCATGTTCATCTTCCAGTTACCTGCTACAATGTTCTTTCTCATTTCAATAAAATTTAATGGTTATAAATATGTTTATTAAATATAGTCTGATATTAAAGCCTCATCAGGAGCGCGATTCAATATCCGCATGAGGCCGTACATTGGTTTCTGTTTCCTTTTTACCTCTATTTTTACCGTGGCAGGCCAAAATATCCACAACAGCAATGAACAACAAAGGCACAATAAGCATCGGTATCCAGAAGCCCAAACCACGCATCTTTTCAACATAAGTCAATACACCGTCAGGCATTCCGGTGGAAGATGCAGCGTATAGCTCCACTGCCGGGAGATCGGCTACATTCCACTTACCCACTATGAGACCATTCTTCAAAAGTACAAGCCCAGGATTCGCACGTATCATCCGCCTCAATACAGCTTCATCAGTCCAGTAAATAGGGTACTCAGCTCCGGTTCTTTTGCGCCACAACTCAAGGACCTCGCCGTCCGATGCCGTTGTCGCATAGAACGGTATATCGTTCTCCAGACAATAGTCATACAATTCATTTATCTTGTCCACACGGCTGACCGATGCCTTTTCAACATTTTCAATGGCTATTACACAGACATATCCGCTATCCGCAAGAATATCCGGCACGACATCAAAATCTTCCTCCCAATCCAATATCGCAAAGTCATTTATCAGTGGCAAAGCCGGTTCACCGACAAATTCAGAACGGCTCTCCACGAAATTCCAAAGCGTATCTGGTTGCTCTCCTTCGTGGTACTCACGCAACTCGCCATCAAGTTCATATACATCCACAATCCTATACTCTCCCGCAGGCACCTCGGTCATACGCCTTAAATCATTACCTGCCGCGTAGAGGCTGAAATCGAGCACCGGCAAGTGTATAAAACTCATCGCCTCCGCAAGAGATATATAGAATATTGCAAATATCGTCACCATCCATCTGGAGTGAGAGCTGATGCAGTAAACAAAACGCCTACGCCCCAAGAACACCACAACAGAAAGTAAAAGCAAGAATATATTCTTGAGCAATGTCTCACCGTTGCTCAATGTAAAGGCCTCTCCGAAACACCCGCAATCGGATATCTTGTCTTCCCAATAAATCAGGAAAGTGAGTGCCGTGAAGAAGAGCATCACCAATGGGGCAATACAAGCAGAGAAACGCCTATAGATTCCCATAAAAAGGAAAACGCCGAACAGGAACTCCAATGCAGACTGAGACATTGCAGCAAAGGTCATGAAGCCATCGGAGAACGTTCCTGCCGAAAACGCATCGGCATACTCCTGCAACGTATACATGGAGCCGACCGGGTCAATGGCCTTTACAAAGCCCGACACCATCAACACCAGACCAAGCAGCCAACGGCAAACATTGGTCACAACTGTATACATTTTCCTTTCAGACGATTCCATTCTTTATAAGCCCGAATACCGCATAGTTAATCATATCCATATAGTTGGCATCCACGCCTTCCGAAACCTTTGTTTCGCCTCTCAGCTCTTCAATCTGCTTTGTGCGCCAGATTTTTGTGAGTATAAGGTCTGTATACGAGGTCGTACGCATTCCACGCCACGCCTCGTTATAATCATGGTTCTTCTTTTTCATCAGTTCCAGAGCCTCATTCGCTTTCCTGTCATAATGCGCCATAGCCTCATCGGGTGTCATGTCGCAATTATCGGAATAACCAAGCTCAAGCTGCACAAGTGCAATGATGCCATAGTTGACAATTCCTATCAGTTCCGAGTTTATACCCTCACCCACCAGATTCTCGGCACCGGTCTCGAGCGTACGTATGCGCTTGGCCTTAATAAATATCTGGTCGGTCAAAGACTGGGGGCGCATAATACGCCATGATGCCCCATAGTCATATAATTTTTTACTGAAAAGGTCACGGCACACAGCCAACACCTTCCCGAACTGTTCATTTGTATTATACTCCATCATTCACCTTTTTCTTCATTTCTTTTGAGGATACTTGCGGAACCAGCTTCCAATCTTCAATTTTATGACCCCGAAGAGCGCCTCGCTGAATATACCGCCGCTCATCTTTGATGTTCCCAACACGCGGTTAACGAAGATGACCGGTACTTCCTTTATGCTGAATCCGCACTTGTGTGCAGTAAATTTCATCTCTATCTGGAATGCATAACCCTTGAAACGGATTTCGTCCAGTTCCATAGTCTCAAGCACAGCACGGCGATAGCAATTGAAACCCGCGGTTGTATCATGTACAGGGATGCGTGTTATGAAGCGCACATACTTTGATGCGAAATAGGACATGAGCACACGTCCCATAGGCCAATTTACCACATTGACACCTGTAACGTAGCGGCTACCGACAGATACATCATACCCCCAATCGGCACAAGCCTCGTAAAGACGTGGTACATCATCGGGGTTGTGTGAAAAATCGGCATCCATTTCAAAGATATACTCGTATTTGTGCTCAAGAGCCCATTTGAATCCTGTTATATAAGCCGTTCCGAGGCCCAACTTACCCTCACGTTCTATAAGGAACACCCTATCGGGATAAACAGCCATCATGCCTTTTACAAGGCCTGCGGTACCGTCGGGCGAGCCGTCATCTACAACAAGGACATCGAACGGATGCTCAAGTGAAAGGAGCGTACGTATCATACGCTCAATGTTTTCCTTTTCGTTATAAGTAGGAATTATAATTACTGTATCGCTCATTTTGTTTCATTTAGCTGCCCCACGGACAGGACTACAAGTCACAAAGGTAAATGAAAAATAAAAAAAAGTCAAGTTATATTATTAAATAAAATATAAATAATCAATGTGCGCTGCACATAGTATCGGCTTTTGGCACATATTTTCGTTTTTTGTTGTTATCTTAGCCGAAAATTTTTACAAACAATACCACTGTGGAGAACAAGAAACTATTTATTGAGACATACGGTTGCCAGATGAATGTCGCTGACAGCGAGGTTATCGGCTCTATACTGAAGGTTGCCGGATACGAGGTCTGCGAAGAGATAAAGGATGCCGACCTCATACTGCTTAACACCTGCTCGATACGCGACAACGCCGAACAGAAAATCTACGGCAGGCTTGACCAGCTCAATGCCATGCGCCGCGGCAAGAACACCCTCATCGGTGTGGTGGGCTGCATGGCCGAGCGCGTAAAAGAGCAGCTCATCAAGGAGTACAAGGTGAACATCGTTGCAGGCCCCGACACATACCTGTCACTGCCGGAGCTCATTGCCGAGGCCGAAATGGGACACCCTGCCATGAACATAGAATTGTCAACGACCGAGACCTACCGCGATGTCATCCCCATGCGTATATGCAGCGGCAACGTATCGGGCTACATATCGATTATGCGCGGATGCAACAACTTCTGCCACTACTGCGTTGTCCCCTACACAAGAGGCCGCGAGAGAAGCCGTGACGTGCAGAGCATCCTGAACGAAGTCGACGACCTCGTTTCAAAAGGATTCAAGGAGATTATACTTTTGGGACAGAATGTCAACTCATACCGATTCGAGGGTGAGGACGGCACCACAATAACATTCCCCGAGCTGTTGCGCATCGTGGCACGCCACGCACCTCAGACACGAATACGCTTCACTACTTCACACCCCAAGGACATGAGCGATGAGACGCTGCATGTGATTGCCGAAGAGCCCAATGTATGCAAGAGCATACACCTTCCCGTGCAGAGCGGCAGCAGCGCCATGCTCAAGGCAATGAACCGTAAATACACACGCGAGTGGTACCTTGACCGCATCGAGGCCATCCGCCGCATCGTGCCCGACTGCGGCATTTCCACTGACATCATCGCCGGATTCTGCGGAGAGACCGAGGAGGACCACCAGGAGACGCTCTCACTGATGCGCCACTGTTCATACGACGCTGCATTCATGTTCAAGTATTCAGAACGCCCGGGTACATTCGCGAGCCGTCACATGAAGGACGACATCGAAGACAATGAAAAGGTGCGCCGCCTGAACGAGATTATCGCATTACAGCAGGAGTGCTCGGCCAACAACAACAGGAACTGCATAGGCCACACATACGAGGTGCTTATTGAGGGCATATCAAAGCGCTCAAGAGAGCAGTTCTTCGGACGCACCGAGCAGAACCGCACAGCGGTATTCGACCGCAAGGGCTACAAGATAGGTGACTTTGTCAAAGTAAAGGTCCATGGCTCAACAGCCGCGACACTGCTTGGCGAAATCGTTGACTGATAGACATACAATAAAAAAACTGATAGACATACAATAAAAAAACTGATAGACATACAATAAAAAATGGTGGCAATCGCCACCATTTTTTATTGTATTCACCGAGAGTTTTCACTGTTTTTTACCCAAACGCTCATACATACGTTCTGCATAATTCTTCTTTCCACCTACAGGCATAACCAGCCACAGTATAAGATAGAAAATAATAGGACTACCGACACCTACGATTGCTGCCACGAACCATATTAGGCGCAACATACGTACATCCCATCCGAAATACTCGGCAAGACCTGCACATACACCGGCCACCTTGCCATCAGCTGAACGGACAAATTTCTTCATTCTTAACAGCTATTAATTCTTGTTTGCCAATATCATGATAATCAATACCAGGAGATATGCAACAAGACCTACACCTGCAAAGATTGCTGCTATAACCCAAGCAATGCGTACGATTTTTGCATCAACACCAAGATACTCAGCTATGCCACCGCAAACACCTGCGAGGACTTTGTTTTTTGAAAGAGCCAATTTTGCCATGTCTTTAAATTTTAAATTATCAATAAATTGATGCAAAAATAATAAATATTCCACTATCCAAATGTTAAAAAAGCTGTTTTTTGCACATTCCGGTCATAAATCTCAAAAAAAAGAGAACAATTTTGCCCCAAATAGTATATTTTTGTATCATCTTTTGGTGTAATGTGTCCAAAAGCAAACATCCTCTTACAAAATGACCATACAATGAATACAATAAACCACTCATCCTGTCCACTGTGCAAAAGAAGCAGAATAACAAAGCGCTTCACCTGCAAGGACCACTTTGCCACAAACGAAGAGTTTGAGGTATACGAGTGTGCGGATTGCGGTTTTGTGTTCACACAAGGCATCCCTGACGAAAAGGAGATAGGACGATATTACGAGTCACAGACATATATATCGCACAGCAACACCAGAAAGGGTCTGTTGAACAAAATATACCACTGCGTACGCACCATCATGCTGCGCAGGAAAGTGAACCTTATCGAGGAACTGACATTGCTGAAAAACGGCAGCATCCTTGACTACGGTGCAGGGACAGGCTATTTTGCAAGAGCCATGGAAAAGGCCGGTTGGTATGTAACCGCAATAGAGAAGAGCCCACAGGCAAGGGAGCTTGCACAAAAGGAGTTCGGATTCAACATGTACCAGGAGGATTATCTTCAACAGATTGAGGACAAGGAACTTGATGTGGTAACACTGTGGCACGTCATGGAGCATATACAAAATCTGGATGCCTTTTGGGAAGAGCTCTACCGTATACTGGATGACACCGGAATTGCAGTCATTGCCGTACCCAACAGCAAGTCATACGACGCAAGGTACTACAAGGAGAACTGGGCCGCATACGATGTTCCGCGACACCTGTGGCATTTTACCCCGACCACAATCATGCGTTGGGGCGAGAAGCACAACTTTATCCTCGAAAGGGAATACACGATGCCGTTCGACGGTTTTTACATATCAATGCTCAGCGAGCGCTACAAGGGCTCAAGCATGCCGGCCGTGAGAGGATTCATGACCGCCCTAAAAGGCTGGTTCGCACAATGGACACGCCGCGACGCGAGCAGCTCAATCATTTACGTTTTCAGGAAAAGAAGATGAGCAAACCGATATTTAAGGTACAGACAATCAGCGTATACATCAGCACAACACTGGTGCTGTTGCTATTGGGCGCAATGGGCATTCTTTTTGTAGCTGCACGTCAGGTTTCAAAGAGCGTGCAGGACAACCTTGGCGTGTCTGTGATAATAAACAGCGACGCTACAGAAAAGAACATAGCCAAGCTCAAGGATGAGCTGGAAGGGAGCCGTTACATACAGGCATCAAGATATATCTCAAAAGAAGAAGCACTTGAAGAGCAGAGACTTGAGCTGGAGATTGACCCTGTAGAGCAGTTGGGATATAACCCCTACGAGGCAGAGTTCGAGCTCACATTAAAGCCGGAATACGCGAACAACGACTCTTTGACCGTAATTGAAAAAAGCCTTCTGCGCAACAAGAATGTAAAAGAGATCATATACCAGAAAGAGCTGATGGACTCCGTCAACGAAAGCATCCATAAAGCAGGAGCGGCACTGTTGCTTTTCCTCGCCATGCTGACACTGATATCATGGTCGCTGATCAGCAATCTTGTAAGGCTGTCGATATACTCGAAGAGATTCATCATGCACACAATGAAGCTCACCGGAGCCACATGGGGGTTCATACGGCGTCCGTTCATTATCAACAACATGTGGATAGGACTTCTTTCGGGAATGTTGGCCGACCTGCTCCTTGCTGCCGGCCTTTACTTCCTGACAAAGCAGGAGCCTGCACTGACGGCATACATGCCCACCGATGAGTTGGCAGCAGTGGGCGGTGTAGTCATCCTCTTCGGTATAACGATATGCAGCCTCTGCGCATTCCTGTCAGTGAACAGGTTCCTGCGTATGCGCAACAATGACCTGTATTTTATTTAAAAACAATAATAGCATAATGGACAAATCTAAATTTGCATTCGGTAAAATGAACTACATACTGCTCGGTATCGGACTGGCAGCTATAGTTCTTGGCTTTATACTTATGGCCGGACCCGGCTCAACCGAGACACACTTCGAGCCGGACATTTTCAGTTTCCGCCGCATCAAACTGGCACCAACGGTATGCTTCATGGGTTTCATATTCATGATTGCGGCAATAATGCACAAGCCTAAAGATAAGAAGAATAACGATTAACACGATAGACCATGTCAGACATTTCAATTTTCGAGACCATAATCATAGCCATTGTGGAGGGTTTGACCGAGTTCCTGCCCGTCTCATCTACAGGCCACATGATTATCACCCAGAACGTACTGGGTGTTGAGAGCACAGAGTTTGTTAAGGCATTTACCTTTATCATACAGTTCGGTGCCATCATGTCGGTTGTCGTACTTTATTGGAAACGTTTTTTCCACCTCAACCACACTCCTGCACCAGAGGGTGCCACACCGCTCAAGAAGTTCCTGCACAAGTACGACTTCTACTGGAAACTGTTTGTAGCTTTCATCCCGGCAGCCGTACTCGGCCTGCTCTTCAGCGATGCAATCGACGCAATGCTTGAGAGTGTTGAGGTAGTTGCCGTGACACTTATTCTCGGTGGTATATTCATGCTCTTCTGCGACAGGATATTCAACAAGGGAAGCGAGAAGACCGAACTCACCGAGAAACGCGCATTCTGGATTGGTATGTTCCAGTGTATATCCATGATCCCCGGTGTGTCACGCTCAATGGCGACAATAGTGGGAGGTATGGCCCAGAAGCTCACACGTAAGGCGGCTGCAGAGTTCTCATTCTTCCTGGCAGTGCCCACGATGTTCGCGGCTACACTCTTCAAGATGCTCAAACTATTCATGGAACCCGAGGGTATGGAGATTCTTGCAAACAATATGGGTACACTTGTAATAGGAAACGTAGTTGCTTTCATCGTTGCGATGCTGGCAATCAAGTTCTTCATCAGTTTTGTCACGAAGTACGGTTTCAAGGCCTTCGGATGGTACAGGATTATCATAGGCGGTGCCATACTTATAATGCTATTCACAGGACATAACCTTTCAATCGCATAATGGATTTTGTTGCAGGAGAGATAATACCTATAGATAAACCATACACCTGGACCTCGTTCCAGATAGTGAGCAGGGTGCGTTACCACCTCAGCCGCAAGTACGGGATAAAGAGATTCAAGGTGGGACACGCAGGAACACTCGACCCGTTGGCGACCGGCGTGCTGTTGCTATGCACAGGCAAAGCCACCAAAAGGATTGAGGAGCTGCAGAGCCAGACAAAGGAGTATGAGGCAGAGCTTATGCTCGGTGCCACAACACCCTCCTTTGACATGGAGCACCCGGTGAACGCCACATACCCGTATGAGCATATCACAAGAGAGATGACCGAAGAGGTGCTAAAGCAGTTCGTCGGCAACATAGCACAGCGCCCGCCACTCTTCTCGGCATGCAAGGTGGACGGCAAACGTGCATATGACCTTGCCCGTAGAGGCAGCGACATGGAGCTTGAGCCAAAGCAGATACGCATTGACGCCATTGAACTGTTGAGCTTCGAGCTGCCTAAAATAAAGATACGTGTAACATGCGGAAAAGGTACATATATACGCTCACTGGCCCGCGACATCGGCGAGGCCCTGGGAAGCGGAGCTTACCTGACAGCCCTTGCACGTACAAGAATCGGAGAGTACAAATTAGAAGAATGTATAAATATTGAGTCATTCCCCGAGTGGCTTGAAAAACAATTACAATCATGACAGATGATCATTTTCTTATAAACGGACAACATATGAAATTGTCACAATTCCACTACAACTTGCCCGATGACCGCATTGCACTCCACCCGGAAAGCTACCGCGACGAGTCACGACTGCTTGTCTTGCACAAGAAAAGCGGAGAGATTGAGCACCGTATCTTCAAGGAGGTAATCGAATATTTTGACGAGAAGGACCTCTTTGTAATGAACGACAGTAAAGTATTCCCGGCACGTCTCTATGGAAACAAAGAGAAGACCAACGCACGGATAGAGGTATTCCTGTTACGTGAGCTCAACGAGGAGTTCCGCCTATGGGATGTCCTTGTAGACCCGGCCCGCAAGATACGTATCGGCAACAAGCTCTACTTCGGCGAAGACAACTCCATGGTAGCAGAGGTCATCGACAACACCACTTCACGCGGACGTACACTCCGTTTCCTCTATGACGGGCCGCACGATGAGTTCAAGAAAGCCCTCTATGCATTGGGCGTGGCACCGTTGCCCGATGACTTCAAGCGCCTGCGCAGCGAGGAGCCCGAGGACCTGCAGAACTTCCAGACATACTTCGCGAAGAAAGAGGGCTCCGTTACAGCATCTTTCGCAGGCCTCCACTTCACACGTGAGCTCATGAAGCGCATGGAGATAAGAGGCATCGACACCGCATACGTGACCATGCATACAGGCCTCGGCTGTTTCCGTGAGATAGATGTCGAGGACCTCACAAAGCACAAGATGGACAGCGACCTCATAAGCGTCGACACCGAAGCTGTACAGCTGGTGAACAATGCAAAGGCCGAAGGCCGCCGCATCTGCGCTGTAGGAACATCGGTGCAGCGCGTACTGGAGACAGCCACCCTCACAGGCGGCATGCTCAAGGAGTATGACGGCTGGACAAGCAAGTTCATCTTCCCAGAGTACGAGTTCCACGTTGCAAACAGCATGATTGCCAACTTCTATGCACCATACTCCACAATGCTCATGCTCACCACAGCTTTCGGTGGCTATGACAACGTAATGAATGCATATAAGGTTGCACTTGACGAGGGCTACCGTTTCGGCCTCTACGGCGATGCAATGCTGATTATTGACTGATAAGTTGCACACTTGCCATTCTATATTTGCACTGTCATTGACTCGTTTTGCTTGTCGATAACAAAACGTTGTTTTGTCATTCCGACAGAGCGGAGCGACGAGGAATCTCATAGTACAATTCTTATAAAATGAAAAAGAGAATATTCTTGGGCCTGGGTACAAACCTGGGCAACAAAGAAGAAAACCTGACACGAGCGATAGAACACCTATCGCTCGTGCTTGGTCCTTGTGCGGCACAGTCGCCGTTCATCGAGACAGCCCCCTGGGGCTTTGAAAGCAACAACAGCTTCCTAAACTGCGCCGTGGCATTCGACACCCACCTTGCACCGCTTGAGCTGCTCGACGCCACCGAGCGCATCGAGCGAGAGTTGGGCCGCACCTTAAAATCAGAGGGCGGCAACTACCACGACCGCATCATCGACATCGACATACTGCTCTACAGTGACGAAATTATCGAGAGCGACAGGCTGACCATACCCCACCCCCTGATGCACAAACGCGGGTTCGTCCTTGAACCGCTGGCCGCTATTGCACCGGATGCCATTCACCCCACATTGGGCAAGAGCATAAAAGAACTGTTGGAGGAACGATGAAAGCTCGTGCCAATGAGCGCAATGCAAGCTTGCTTGTAATTGTACAGCGAGTGCAGCCGAGTTTCAAGCCCATAGGGCTTAACGATTAACGGTGATGGGCAAGCGATTTTGTCATCCCGACGACTGCAAGGAGGAGAGATCTCTCGTCGCTACGCTCACTCGAGATGACAAAGCCGTAAGAAATAATCATAGCACTGTCATGCTGGAGCGAAGCGAAGCATCTAATCCTGTCATCTTGACGACTGAAAGGAGGAAAGATCTCAAAACAACTGCAAAGCGAGCGACGAAGGGGGGAATAATTCCTGCGCGAAAAAAGAATACAGCAGACAGGCTTGGAAAATCTATAATTTATATATACCTTGCAACTTACTTGGTGAGTTTTACTGCTCAAAAGAAAAATACGCATATTACACAGATGACTTTAGAGATGAAAAAGATTCTTTTATACATCGTCTTTTTAATGTGCTTCCCATTATCTGCAAACTCACAGGTGTCGGGTAAGAAATTCAGTCTGGACAATGGCTTTGTGAACGGAGAGCATAGAATTGCCGAACTGGTTACAGAAAAGAACATGATTACCAACCCCTGCGAGGTCAACAGAATTGCCTGCGCCATTGGGGATACAGATATGGACGGCTGCACCAAAGAGGGTTACGGGAACTGGTTCAGTTACTACAATGTTCCTACCGAAGAAAACTACAAAGCAATTCTGCGTGTGGATGACGAGTCAGAGGAAGAATATCTGACGGTTTATGACAATGAGAACCACGAACAGATGGTACTTGTTGCAAAAGAGTATGGTGACGGAGCAGACTTTGAAACGATCTATTCTACATTCATTAACGACACCATATACTCATGCACCATCAATGGGCATTACCAGATTGACGAAGATAGCGACACTTTCATCATGCCACTAAAGGCTACATGCGACACAACATTCAGAAAACACCATTTCAGGACAAGCAGGCCACACGCCTTTGGTGGAATGTAGACAAACCAAACTTCTGATGAAATATCAAATCAGAAATAGGTGCAACTGTCAATATATACTCAAGTTCTATTGAATAGTTCAGATAAATTACTACTTTTGAAACAATTATATACAACAACTAAATATCAATGCCTATGAAAAGAGTATATTATTCAATTCTTATGCTTCTGTTCTCTATCAACCTTTTTGCACAAGAGAACGGGAACGTTACGGTGCATCTGGGCGAGGGTGCTTCGCTTGAGAGCCTGCTTGCCGGGTATAAGAATGAGTCGATAAAGAGTGTTGTTATCACTGGTACCCCGACATTGGATGATTATGCTTATATGCGTACCCAGGAGTTCTTCAATAAGTCGGGCTATGTTGAAGACGTAGGAAGGGTGATGAAACTTGATATGAAGAATGCAGCAGTTGATTCAATACCGGCGAAGGCTTTCTATGCTTTGCATATTCATAATTATCAGAAACTGCATATAGTATTCCCTGAGTCATTGACGTATGTCGGTGATTCTGCATTTGCTGATTGCAAGATGTGGTTTTTCAATTTTGAGTTTGAGATCACAGGTCCTTTTCCTAAGATAGGCAAGGAACCTTGTTCTGCAGAGTATATCGAAAACATATCTTTGTGCCATTGGAAAGTCTCGGCTGACAATGCATATTGTGTAGAGGTTGAGGAAGAGGATATTGAATACTGGGGAATATATTCTGCCGACAAGAAAGAGTTCCATGCCAAGTCGGTAGCTGCTCACGGGAGATTCGAGGTTTTGCCCGGTACGGAAATAATCTCGGACAATGCCTTTTCGTACAGAGAACTGTCGGACGAGGTTGTCATTCCGGAGAGCGTTGAATATATTGGCAACTATGCATTTGAATCAATAAGGCTTTTTATAAGTTCGAATGATGATGTGTTTAAGCTCGGAATCATATGTATGCGTAATGAGCCACCTATGTTGGGAAAAGAGGTCTTTGCAAACAACAATGAGTATTTCAGTAGATACATATATATATTTGTACCAGATGAGAGTGTTGAACTCTACCGGAATGCCGAAGGATGGAAAGACGCTCCTTTCAAGATATACCCGTTGTCAGATAAGGGGTACTATACAGGTATAGAGAGTATCGAGGTTTCTTTGGACAAGGATTCAGGAGATAGCGCTAAGGCAACATACGACCTGCAAGGACGTCAATTAAAGGGTGCGCCACAGAAGGGGCTCTTCATACGGGACGGGAAGAAATATCTTATGGAATAACAGCCAATCCTCTGTAATCCAAAAGGTAGGATCTCAGGAACGACACCACACTGCAAACCGAAGTCAAGTAGATAAAAAATTTAAAACGTTTATTAACGAAGGAAAATAATTGTGAAAACGATTTCAAGAATATTATTATTTCTTATTTCTACAGGTTTTATATCAATGCAAATGGCTTGTAAATCAGAAATTTTTATGGATAAGTACAAGCTTTCAGATATTGAAAAAGCAGAAGTCTCTAATTTTAAAGCTGGCGAACACAAGCAGATTGATTATGCTATTTTTTTAGATGTTATCAATCGTTCCAAACCAGCGATTGTTAAATTTGTACCATATAAAGAAGTTGTTTTGTCTGACAAAAACGGGAAAACATACAAATTTTATTTTTCAAATACTAACAATGCCTTTAAAATTAACGGTGATGGGTTCATATTATCTATAAAACAATCAAAAGCCCTTACTGAGTTATTTGAGAGTTATCTCCAATCGGATTTTTAGTCTTCCGTCACATCAGATATTTACTCAGACGTAAGGAGGTAACAGCACCTAAAACCCGATACGACCATGGGATTATAAATCCTCTTCCCCACCGGCAGGGACATCGCCCCACATGGCGTAACCCCATAAAAGCAGACTGCCGGTGGACTTTTAACCTCCAACACCCTTTGATGTGGGTGCTGGAGGTTTTGTTTTACATCCATTTAAGGAATAGAAAAAGCTCCGCCACTCACCAAGTGAGGGGAGGTGGCGCGAGCAAAGCGAGC
>CALCEC010000057.1 GCA_937900095.1 uncultured Bacteroidales bacterium
CCTTCTCGCTCGGCAAAATAAGCAAGCTTCTTTTGCGCTCGCTCGTGCGTCGGTTAACTTTGTTTTCCTCCTTCTCGCTCGGCAAAGCAAACAAGTTTCCTTTGCGCTCACTCGTGCGTCGGTTCCCGCACACGTTGACCCAGAGCACAGTCCTTCGCACCAGTGCTTGACCACACAACCCTGGAACACCCCATCATTTACAACATACGGAACTTACACGCGCGTGTAAGTTCCGTATATTTATATTGAAAACAACGTTTCCAACAACATTGCTATAAGAGAAAATCCTTCAACTCCTCCTGCAAGCTGTGCCTTGTCAAGAAGATTCTGCTTTTTACAGTACCTAAAGGCAATGATAACTTATCGGCAATTTCACGATATTTAAATCCCGAAACAAACATAGAAAACGGAATCCTATAATTATCGGGCAACGAGTTCAAGACACGATAAAGTTCCTTCCGGTCATAATCATTCTCGGTTACAGAATCCTTTGTCAACTGAGCTCTATCAATATTATACAGATTATCAGTATAATCCACAAATGTCTGTTCACGCGTAACTTTCCTGTAATTATTTATAAATAAATTACGCATTATTGTATATACCCACCCTTTAAAATTTGTATCCGGCGTATACTTTTCCATATTTTCAAGGGCACGCAAAGATGTCTCCTGCAGCAAATCATTTGCCTCCTCCTTGTCGGCAGTCAATTTAAACGCGAATCTCTGCAACTCTGATTGCATCTCAAGCAAATCTCTTCTAAAAGCTACTGCATTCATAATTGTCAAACAATTTACAATCCCTCATCAGGAATCTGACGTAAAACATCTTCACCCACACTCACAAAACGCAAGCACTGTAGCAATACCACCTTTTTCAAACATTTTTCTTTCATAATTTTTCAATTTTAAATTTTACAATAAGACTATTTGCACTATATTTGCATATATACATCTCACACACGCCTTTAAAGCGGCGCAAAGATAAGAAGATATTCTTAACACACAAGAATACAAAATAAGAATATTGCATACAAGACATTTATTTAAACTCATTCCAAACAACAAGGTATGAAACACGCTATAAAAGAACGAATTATAGAATTCATCAATTATAAAGGCATCAGTAAGAATGCCTTTGAGAACGCCTGCAACATGTCAAAAAGATACTTGAGCAACCTAAAAGGTACACCTGGAGCAAGAATAATCAAGAATATTCACGACGCTTTTCCTGAACTAAATACAACATGGCTCATTACCGGCACAGGAGAAATGCTCTCCAAAGACACTGAAAACCAAGAATCCACAATCCTGGAAGAGAATCGTGCACCTATACTACCCACCATTGTAGCAGGAAGGCCTGACACAGACATCCTCAAATATGTCCAAAAAAACTATGAGAATCTAGAACTGTCACACGTCATTGTCCTGGACACCCCAATAGACATGTGGCATATAATACGAGACGACGCAATGTTTCCCACGTTCAAAGTGGGCGACAAGATTGCGCTGCTTGCATACAACAAAGGCGAGGAGAACCCAATCCCGGGCAAAATATACGCAGTAGACACTATAAGCAACGGCCTCATAATCCGCAAACTCATACCCGAAGAGAACGGCTCATATGTCGCAAAATCATTAAACGAGGAGAAATATCCCGATTTCATCATTAAAGAAGAGGAAATCATACGCATATTCCGTATAGTATATTTAGGCAGAAGTATTGTATAGCCAGCCCAGCCTATAAAATCACATGTAATGCTCATCAATCATTAAACGAAACCACATTAAAAGAAAAAACAGAGTACACTTTGTTGGAAGTAATCGAATCGTAATCGTTTTAAAATATAAGAAATCCCCAGAATTGACGCGCATGAGTAGTTCCGGGAATCTCTTGTAACATTGTGGATGTTATAACTATAATTCAAGAGAATTTTCTTTTAGTAAGAAATCGTAAATACCAATTGTAGTTATTCCGTCTTCGTCTCTCAATATTGGTGTTTCTTCTCCTAATACAATAATTTTCTTGAAGGAGTCATCCACTTTCAACAGAGAAGCACTTTCTTGTTTGATTTTTTCGTCAGTTTCCATTCTAAAGGCAGACTGGATGTAGTATCGTCTACTTCCCAAGTTGCAGACAAAATCAACTTCAAGCTGCAATCGCTGCTGTTTACCTTCGTTATCTTTTACAACAACAGGAACAACTCCAACATCTACATTAAATCCCCTAATCCTTAATTCGTTATAGATTAAATTTTCCATAAGATGACTTTTCTCTGACTGACGGAAGTTTAAACGAGCATTGCGCAATCCCAAGTCAGAAAAATAATATTTGAATGGAGTGTTGATGTATTTCTTTCCTTTAATATCGTATCTTGTTGCTTTTTCTATCAAAAATGAGTTACATAGATATTCGATATAGTCCTTGATTGTATCATAGGTTATTGAAGACTTCTTTTCACTCTTGAATGTATTGGCCAATTTGTTTGGATTGGTCAAAGCTCCAATTCCGGATGCCATAATATTAATCAATTCCTCAAGATCATCGTCTTTTTTTACTCCGTGCCTATCCTTAATATCCTTTATATAAGTTTCGGCAAATAAAGATTTGAGAAAACGGACTTTCTGATCTTCGTTTTTGTAAGTCAATATCTGAGGTAATCCACCATACAACATATATTCATTGAATCCGGCTTGAATGCTTCCTGAATATGCCGACATGAATTCACTAAAACTCAGTGGGTACATTTTAACCTCGAAACCTCTTCCTCTAAATTCTGTTATAATGTCTTTAGAAAGGAATTTGGCATTGCTTCCGGTCACATATATATCCACATTGGGTTTTCTTAAAAAACCGTTCAGTACATCCTCAAACTCATCAAGCATCTGAATCTCGTCCAAAAGGATATAATACATTTCATTGTCGGTTATACGGCTTTCTGCATAAGCATAGAGATTCTCGGGGTTCCTCATTACTTTGTTCTTGAAATCTTCCAGGTCAACACTTATTATGTGGTCTTCGTTGACTCCGTTTTCCTTTAAGAACGATGTGAATATTTCGAATAACAGATAAGATTTACCACATCGGCGCATACCTGTCACAACCTTTATCATACCATTATTCCTTAAAGAAATAAGTTCATTCAAATATTTAGTTCTGTTTATTCTTTCCATTTCACTCGAAATTTATATCACCAAATGACACTTTTTCCGAATGCAAATATATGTTTTATTTTACCATTCAACAAATCCTAATCGAAATTAATGTCACTCAGTGACACTTTTTTCGAATGAGAAAACCTTTGGAAAGCATCACCGAAGCTCAAGGAGTTCATAAAGTAAGGAGAGAACGTTCGGTTCTATCCTTTTTCATAGTAAGCGATACGGCAGGTAGATTATGACCGCCCTGTTACAATTGGGGCCGTATGCACTCTGATGCACAGTTAACTTTGTTTTCCTCCTTCTCGCTCGGCAAAACAAGCAAGTTTCTTTTGCGCTCACTCGGGCGTCAGTTAACTTTGTTTTCCTCCTTCTCGCTCGGCAAAATAAGCAAGCTTCTTTTGCGCTCGCTCGTGCGTCGGTTCCCGCACACGTGGAGATGATGGGTTTCCTCGGCATCGGGCAAGTAATGTGAAAGCGAGTGAGGTGCCAAGCTTGCTTGAGCGACTTACAACGAGCGCATTCATTACTCGCCACAGGCAACAACCCGATGGCAGGTGCACCAAAAAGATAAGGAGTGCCCAAATTGTTGGGCTATCGCAGTGGATATCGCTGGTGCATTGAGCAAGTAATTAAATAAAATAATTACATATTATTCTCCTGCAGCCGCAAGGTTGCAGGAGATTTTTTTGTAGTATGACCGCGTTGCGAAGGTCATATTTCTCTCCGTCAACAGATCCTGCGGCATCCATCAGGTCGTCCATAAAAAGGCGCCCCGACATCTTGTTGGGGTTAGATACATAGGGAGGGATACAGCGCAGAAGGTCGGTATCAGCATCGCCAACACAATCGCTGATGTACTCCTTGTCCTTGCCGTAAAAGACCTCACCACCCTTTGTAACAGTCAGACCATTAGTGAGTTTTACCTTATCAGCAGTCGTATGCCGGGCTTTTTATCATTTATGGTATGGGGTGATTGTTATTTACCTACAATTATACGGCTCAATACCTGAGTCATACAGTGAGCTGCGCCATAGCCATCTATGAGGCTTTCGAGAGGAATCCACTCAACTTTAACACCGTGGCGTTTGAAGTTTTCTTGCAACTCTTCTGATTGTCCGGCTACAGCCATGATGTGACGAGGAGCTATAGCCAGATAGTTGTTGGCATAGTGCAACTCGTCTTCTACCTTGATGGGGATGATGGTATAACCGCTATCCTTGAGATATTGTACAAAGGGAACATCCTTTTGTGCAAGCGTATACTCCTTCTCACCGGGACGACGAGTATACAGGTCGACAGTAACCCACTCAGGATCACCCTCCTTGGCATACAAGCGACTCTCTACCAATGTACACAAATCCTTATCGATAATATTGAAGTATGTATCGAGGTGCATTTGCATTTGCCACCATTTGTGGTCATTGACTACAGCAATAGTATCATGACCAAAGGCGTCGGCATCCATGATTTGCTTGATAGCTTCTATATTGGTGCGCATACCGCAACCTATAAAAGAGACATTGCCTGCAGGTATATAATCGCCACCCTCAAGACGTCCATTGCCTGTTATGTTGAGGATAGGTTTCACACCCAGCTGCTCGTAACAGATAGATATTATAGAAGTCTCGGGAGCACGCTGTGTAGAGTTCATTTGGCAAATGATATGTCCACGAGGAGTTGTAACACTTTGGTCGCGGGTAAAATACAAGTTCATCAAGGGTCTATGAGTGTACACAGCCTCTACACCAGTATTGTTGTCGGTTGCATAGAGTGTAACCGTGGGTTGCAACAAGATACAACGTACCAAGTCGGCACGCGACATCTCGTTGATAATCTTCATTCGGTAATTGTCGTTTTCTACCAAATCGGCATTAGGAATGTTTGACACATCATACTTGAGAACATTCATGGCTTGCTCACGCAATTTTTCAATAGGAGCTTCGCTCAACAACTGTTCTACGGTATACACCTTGATACCATTATTCTCGAGAGCCTTGATATAACCACGATGCTCGGATGCTGCCTTATCAACATCAAAATAATTCTCGAACAAACCCGCCGAAGGATGTATCACACCATCAAAAAGTTCTTGACCGGGGGTATGCATTAAGATGGCTGTTGCCTTGTCCCACTCGGCTCGAGGATAACCCTCGGCCTGCTGAGCTGTTGCAAAACCATATACCGATAATAAAAGAAGCAGTGATAAAATTATGCGTTTCATGATAATAAATTTTTACTTACTATAACAATAATAATAGTATTTACAATTCCGATATTTTGTGTTTATGCCACCTGACAGCTAACTACATTTATGATTACATCTAATCTATAAACCATTATTATCAGAAAAATCCGAACATAGACAAAGATTCTTATGCTTGAGAGTTATCTGTTTGCAACCCTGAGTTATCTACAAGTGTTTCCTTCGAGCTATTTTCATCCCCCAATATATCTTCGATAAAGTTTTCCAATG
>CALCEC010000058.1 GCA_937900095.1 uncultured Bacteroidales bacterium
GGGTTGCGAAAAGCAAAACGAGTCAATGACAGTGCAAATATAGAATGACAATACTGTAAGATGAAAATGAAAAAGCCAACAGCGAACCTGTCATGCTGTAACGAAGTGAAGCATCTTTATAATACGAAAACCATTTTCAACAATTCACAAATTCCTGTTGATAACCTGTTGAAAACAGTATAATAAATAAAATAAAAAAAGTGGCATTTAAATTTTGTTTTGAGGAATTAAAAAATAAGCCTTTAACCATATCTAAAGACCAAATTATTTTACCACTTTTTAATTTTAAATTTTCAAGGGAGTTTTGAACAGTTTTCAACACAGTTATCAATTAAAGTTTTCAAATGAAAACATAACTTCATAATTGTTGATAAAGTAAAACAATATATTGATTTTAAATATTTTGAATTGTTTATATCTTATGAATAACTTATCTTCTTCAACTAATAAACTAAAAAGCAAATTAACCGCAAGTTTTTTCTCTACAGTATCAACAGGAGTTATTGTTGTTTTTTCTTTTTTTATGTTTTAAAAAAGGAGATATATAATATAAAATCGGTTGAAATGGTGGAAACCGAAAACGGAAATGTGTAATGTGTTCGTTAATCGTTAAACGCTAATCGTTCTCATTGAGTTTATTTAACTCTCATTGGAGTCTCATTTGTACGTTTTGTAGTTATCTTCGCGAATAATAATAAAACACAATGACAAAGATTATAACACTGGTATTGGCACTTACTATGGTGCTGCTCGATTTCATTGCCTACAGACGTTTGAAAAATATCGGGGCGAGCAAGACAATAAGGTATTCATTCGGTGGAGTGATACTATTCTCTTATCTTCTCATCTTTTTGGTTCCGCTCTTTATGTTTGCCTTTATAGGCCCCGAAAACAGCCAGTCGATGATGAAATTCTCGATGGCCATACTCACAGCCTATCTTTTCTTTTCAGTGGCGAGAATGGCGCTATATGCCTTCTGGCTTCCTACTAAAAAAAGCAGGTGGATGTGGACAGGCATCGGGGTATCATCGTTCCTTTTGCTGTACTTTATGTACGGGGCGTTCGTCACCCGTACCAATTACCAGGTGAAAGAGGTTAAAATCGCATTCAACAACCTCCCTGAGTCGTTCGACGGCTATAAGGTAGCGTTTATATCCGATATCCATATAGGCTCGATGTGGAATGCCGAAAAAGAACTCAACAAGCTATCAGGTGTCATTTCATCTACCGGTGCCGACCTTGTACTATTCGGCGGTGATCTGGTGAACCTTCATCACTCTGAACTTACACCTCAGATACTTGACATCCTTTCACGGATAAAAGGCAAACAGGGGACTTTTGCTGTGTTGGGTAACCATGATACGGGAACTTATATAAAAGGCACTGAAAAGGCTTTTTATGAGCTAAATACAGCCTCTTTAAACAATGAGTTGTCAAAGGTTGGTTGGGTGCTTTTGCGTGACAGTACAGTATATATAAATAAAGGAAACGACTCCATTGCAATTACCGGTATCGATTACTCCGACAGGCTTTTGGGCTACAAGCACTCTTTCAGCGCGATAGATGGTTTTGACGTAAGCGGTATATATGAAAATGTACCCGATGAGGCTTTCAATATAACAATTTCCCATCTGCCCCAGCTTTGGTACACCCTTTGTGACGGTGGTTACAGCGACCTCACCCTTTCCGGTCACATACACGCAATGCAGATGAAGATTGCAGGGTTCTCTCCCGCAGCGTTGTTGTTTGATGAATGGAGCGGGCTTTACGAACGCCCTAACGGTAAACTTTATATCAATGACGGAATAGGCAGTGTAGGCTTCTTTGCCCGCATCGGCGCCCGTCCCGAGGTTACCGTGATAGAGTTGAAGAGTAAATAAGTTATATAAACTTAATGTGAGAAAAATTCAAATAATCGAGCACTCGTCATGCTTGAGCGCAGTCAAGCATCTCTTAATTCACAGAATCTGTAATTTTAGTATGTTTTAGTGTTTGCCTTACATATAAAATCAATGGGCTGTCTAAAAATAGCAGCCCATTGATTTGAATAACCTTACGCGGTTATTATTTTACAAACACCTTTTTACCGTTGATAATGTAGATTCCATTTGTGGGGTTCTCTACCTTTTTTCCATGAAGATTGTAAACACCTTTCACCTTTTCGTCTTCACATTTCACATCTTCTATGCCTGTAAAGTCCATTTCCTGAATGTAGAAGAACTGGTTCCATGGTTCTCTCTTTTCGTAGAGGGACTTTGTGCCTTTAGGAACATATAATGTGGCATTATCATAAACCATATCTGTGAATATGTCTTTATTTCCTTTAATAGGCTTTTCTATAGCCACTCTAATTTCGGTGATTTTATCACATGCAGAAAAAGCTTTATCACCTATAGCCTCAATTGCTTTGCCAATATATAGTGTTTCGAGTTTACTGCACCCTTCGAATGTACTATCTCCAATGCTTGTTACGCTGTTTGGTATTGTAATGCTTGTAAGGCCTGAACATTTATAGAACGCATAATGTCCAATGCTTGTTACGCTGTTTGGGATTTCAATACTTGTAATGCTTGTGCAACGCCTGAACGCATAATTTCCAATGATTGTTACGCTGTTTGGTATTGTAATGCTTGTAAGGCCGGTGCAACCACTGAACGCGTTTTCTCCAATGCTTGTTACGCCGTTTGGTATTGTAATGCTTGTAAGTCCTGAGCAACCCTCGAACGCACTACTTTCAATGCTTGTTACGCTGTTTGGTATTGTAATGCTTGTAAGGCCGGTGCAACCCTTGAACGCCATTTCTCCAATGCTTTTCACGCTGTTAGGTATTGTTATGCTTGTAAGGCCGGTGCAACCTATGAACGCATAATTTCCAATGCTTGTTACACTGTTAGGTATTGTTATGCTTGTAAGTCCTGAGCAACCATAGAACGCACTACTTCCAATGCTTGTTACGCTGTTTCCTATTGTTACGCTTGTAAGCCCAGTGCAATAACAGAACGCATAATCTCCAATACTTGTTACGCTGTTTGGTATTGTAATGCTTGTAAGGCCTGAGCAACCCTCGAACGCTTGATCTCCGATGCTTGTAATAGTATACCCGTCAATGACAGATGGTATAACAATGTTGCCGGTATATTTATCAGTAGCAGCAACAATCTCTGCAGTCTTGTCACTCTCGGAGATGACATTATAGCATAATGGTGTAAGCTCTTCTGTCGATGCAAAATAGCTACTCCAGCTGCTATAGTCACTGCCGGCAGGGTAGCGGAGAACTGCAGAAGAAGAAATTTGACTGAAAGCATTTTCTCCCAATTCTGGTGCAGTTGCGGCATATGAAGTTACGCTTGTAAGGCCGAAGCAACCATTGAACGCACTACTTCTAATGCTTGTTACGCTGTTAGGTATTGCAATGCTTGTAAGTCCTGTGCAATTCCTGAACGCACAATATTTTATTTCAGTAACACCATAAGGAATGACAAGATCAGTCACCAATTCCCCATTCAAATATAGATTGTTAGCATAACTCAAAGGATTACTATATAAATTGGGGAAATCAATATTACACCAAGCTGCAATATCGCTTATATGTACCTCTTTAAGGCCTGAACAACCCTCGAACGCGCTTTCTCCAATGCTTGTTACGCTGTTTGGGATTTCAATACTTGTAATGCTTGTGCAATTCCTGAACGCATAATTTCCAATGCTTGTTACGCTGTTCGGTATTGTTATGCTTGTAAGGCCAGAGCAACCACTGAACGCCCCATATTCAATTGTTGTTACGCTGTTAGGTATTGTAATGCTTGTAAGGCCTGAGCAACCACTGAACGCTGAACTTCCAATACTTGTTACACTGTTAGGTATTTCAATGCTTGTAAGAAGTCTGCAACTATAGAACGCCTTTTCTCCAATTGTTGTTACGCTGTAGGTTGCATCGTTATATGTAACACTTTCTGGAATTACTACACTACCGGTGTTTTTCTTTTCTTTGTATTTAATTACCTCAACGGTTTTTTTTGCCTCATCTGTAATGTTGTAATAAATACCATCTACCTCAAACTCTTGTGCAGTTGCTACTGTTGTGCACAATAGCAATAGTGATACAAAAAATTTTCTTAAATTTTTCATAGATACAATTATTTTAGATTATCATATATTGTTTGCCAGTATGCTACTCTTCGTGGTAGTTTTCCAATATCAATACCCTTCCTGTCATCGGCATCATCAATAAGGTACAAATACAAAAAAGACGTGAGACTTGTCGCCTTACGTCCATGAATCTCAGGCATCGCCAAACGCCTTTCCAGAATGAACTATGAAGAAACAATATTCCCACGCCGTGATATATACGTGGGCGGTGCGCAGAACGCGCACTACCTGCATATACACAGAATGAGCATCAGTTGCTTCGTCCTCTGGAAAATTTTGGCGAATTTAAGATTCGGACTTGTACTAAATGCTTTTTTGTATCAGTGGATTTAATACATGAAATTTCTTATGCTCCCCACTGATATTGCAAATATAATACTTTTTAACAACCGATGCCCAATTAATGAGAAAATTGTTTCTTCTTCTTCTTCAATAAAATAAGAAGTCGTTATAATTTATTTATTGAGTATAATATAAATGTGAGTTCGATGTAAGTTCAACCTAATTGCGAATCTGTCATTGCTTTTTGCCCCTGCAGGCGGCGATTTATGGTTCAGACAGAGGAAGCATCGAGTAATCTCAAAAAGAACTTGTCATGCTTGAGCGAAGCGAAGCATCTACAACAACTGCAAAAGAAAAGATATTTTTTCGGGCAAAGCCCTCAACAACACGTCTCACTACGTATCGGAATGACAAAACAACGTTTTGTTATCGACGAGTTTTGCAGCAACAGGTCAAACGTAGCATAGCCGTAGGTTATGCCGTTTGGG
>CALCEC010000059.1 GCA_937900095.1 uncultured Bacteroidales bacterium
TTAATGTTTTGTCTGTGTTAAAAAGATATTCCCCCTATAGTTTGCAGGTGAACCAAAGGGGCTCACGTAAAATGAGATGATGAAGGCACCATCAAGGCTGTAGTTTTCACCGTTCTCAAACTTCAATGCCAGGCATCAGAAGCCTACTGACTGAAGAACGCGATATGCTTATGTTTATATTATACACAAAAGACAGCAGGGCGTCCTGCTGTCTTTTGTGTATAATATAAATAGCTGATATCAATACGCGAACAACGGAAACTCCGCCATTGTCTCGTTAACCTTTGCACGTACAGCGGCAATAACCTTCTCGTCCTCGGGTGCATCAAGCACAGTCTCAATCATCTCGGCAATGAACGGCATCATATCCTCCTTTACACCGCGTGTGGTAATTGCCGGTGTACCCAGACGGATACCTGAAGTCTGGAACGCGCTGCGTGTATCGAACGGCACCATATTCTTGTTTGCCGTGATATCGGCTGCTACAAGCGCCTTCTCGGCTACTTTGCCTGTGAGGTCGGGATATTTGCTTCGCAGGTCTACAAGCATCGAGTGGTTGTCGGTTCCGCCTGACACAATGCCGAACCCACGGTCCATAAGTTCTTGGGCAAGAGTAGCCGCATTAAGTTTAACCTGCGCCTGATACTCCTTGAACTCCGGTTGCAGAGCCTCGCCGAATGCAACAGCCTTTGCAGCAATGACATGCTCTAGTGGACCGCCTTGAATACCGGGGAACACAGCCGAGTCGAGCAGCTGCGACATCATCTTCACCTCACCCTTTGGAGTTGTCTTGCCCCATGGATTAGGAAAATCCTTACCCAAAATGATGACACCGCCACGAGGTCCGCGCAAAGTCTTGTGTGTGGTAGAAGTCACTATATGGGCATACTTCACAGGATTATCGAGCAACCCTGCCGCAATGAGACCTGCGGGGTGTGCCATATCCACCATGAGTATTGCACCGACCTTATCGGCAATCTCACGCATACGCTTGTAGTCCCACTCGCGCGAATAGGCCGAGCCACCACCGATAATCATCTTAGGTTTCTCGCGCAGGGCAATATCTTCCATCTGGTCATAGTCGACACGGCCTGTCTCGGCGTTCACATTATACTCGCAGGGAGTATAAATGAGCCCCGAAGTATTCACAGCCGAACCATGTGAGAGGTGACCTCCGTGCGCAAGGTTAAGGCCCATGAATTTGTCACCAGGATTGAGCACAGCCAGGAATACCGCAGCATTGGCCTGCGCGCCTGAGTGAGGCTGCACGTTTACCCACTCGGCATCATAAAGCTCTTTCAGACGCTCACGCGCAATATCCTCTACAATGTCAACAACCTCACAACCGCCGTAATAGCGCTTGCCTGGATAACCCTCGGCATATTTGTTTGTCAGCACAGATCCCATAGCACGCATTACCTCACTGCTCACGAAGTTCTCCGACGCGATGAGTTCAATACCCTTTAACTGACGGCGATACTCCGTCTCTATCAATTGAAAAATATGTCTGTCACGTTTCATAGTCAATAGATTTTATAAAATTCGTTCGTTTATCAGTTTATTTTACGCGAAGATAGCAATTTGTTTTTTATTTAAATAAATTTATTCTATTTTTGTATAGTTTGATATAATGGGCGCAGTGCGCACCACATTCACACATAAAGAGAAACCATTTATAATTACTAACCATAAACAAACAGTATGAAAAAGATTTTTTTAGGAGCACTGTTCATCTGTTCGGCCCTACTCTCTTGCACAAGCCCTGAGATGCCGACAGCAAAGTATCAGGTTGTTCCTCTTCCACAGGAGATTATTGAGGAGGCCGGTGACGGCTTTGTTCTTGACAACAGCACTTGCATAGTCTACAGCGGCGATGCCGAGATGAAGCGTAATGCCGAGCTGCTTGCCGAGTACATCAAGGAGAAGACAAATCTTGAGCTCACGGTGACAGACGTGGCTGCTGAGGGCGCCATCACACTCACAGTTGGCGAAGCCGGCGAGAATGCCGAGGGCTACAGCCTAACAGTTGACGCCAAAGGCGTGAACATCACCGGTGCATCACCAGCCGGAGTATTCTATGGTATGCAGACACTGCGCAAGGCACTCCCCATCACCGAGGGCGGAAAGATCGAGTTGCCTGCTGTGACAATCAACGACTATCCACGTTTCTCTTACCGTGGTGCACACCTCGACGTGTCACGCCACTTCTTCACAACAGACTCTATCAAGCGCTTTGTAGATATGCTTGCACTCCACAACCTCAACCGCTTCCACTGGCACCTCACCGATGACCAGGGCTGGCGCATTGAGATAAAGAAATACCCAGAGCTCACCACTATCGCTGCACAGCGCGACGAGACTGTAATAGGAAAGAACAGCCCAGAGTACGACGGCAAGCACTACGGTCCTTTCTTCTACACACAGGAGGAGTGCCGCGAGATTGTTGCCTACGCTGCTGAACGCCACATCACTGTAATCCCCGAGATTGACCTCCCCGGCCACATGCAGGCAGCCCTTGCCGCATATCCACAGTACGGTTGTACTGGCGGCCCATACGAGGTTTGGAAGATGTGGGGTGTATCGGACAACGTTCTCTGCGCAGGTAACGACGCTACCCTCTCATTCATTGAGGACATTTTGAGCGAGGTAATCGAGGTATTCCCATCGGAGTATATCCACATCGGTGGCGACGAGTGTCCAAAGACACAGTGGGAGAAGTGCCCCAAGTGCCAGGCCCGCATCAAGGCTCTCGGTATCAAGGGTGACGACAAGCACACAGCCGAGATGTATTTGCAGAGTTTCGTAATCAACCATGCCGAGAAGTTCCTCAACAGCAAGGGACGCCAGATTATCGGTTGGGACGAGATTCTTGAGGGAGGCCTTGCGCCTAACGCAACCGTTCACTCATGGCGTGGTGTCGAGGGTGGTATCGAGGCTGCAAAGCAGGGTCACGACTGTATCATGTCACCTACAACATTCATGTATTTCGACTACTACCAGACAAAGTACACAGAAAACGAGCCATTGGCTATCGGTGGTTATGTACCGGTTGAAAAGGTTTACTCATTTGAGCCTATCAACGACACACTTGCTGTTGACGTACAGAAGCACATCATCGGTGTTCAGGCAAACCTCTGGACAGAGTATGTTCCCACATACAGCCACGTAGAGTACATGGAGTTGCCACGTATGGCGGCCCTCTGCGAGGTACAGTGGTGCAAGCCCGAGAACAAGGACTTCAACGACTTCAAGCAGCGTCTGTTGCCGCTCATCAAACTTTATGACAAGAAACAGTACAACTATGCAAAGCACATCCTCGACATAGAGGATGAGTTCAGCACCGACGTTGAGAAAGGCGCAATCATGGTAAGTCTCAAGACCCTTGACAACACACCGGTATACTACACACTTGACGGCAGCGAGCCAACAACAGCTTCGGCAAAATACGAGGCTCCCATTGAGATTAAGCAGAGCTGCACTCTCAAGGCAAAGGGTATCGGTGAGCGCGGCGAGACACGTCTCTTCACCGAGGAGATAACTTTCAGCAAGGCTACAGCAAAGCCTATCAAGCTTCTCCAGCCCATCCACAGAAACTACACCTTCAAGGGAGACATCACACTTGTTGACGGTCTCAAAGGCAATCCCAACTACCGTACAGGCCGTTGGTTAGGTTTCTGCGGTACAGACCTCGAGGCTGTTGTCGACCTCAAGAACGAAGAGGAGATCAGCAGCGTCAAGTTCAACACAAGTGTTGACAAAGGTGACTGGGTTTTCGACGTATTGGGTATCACAGTTTCTGTTTCAAACGATGGTGAGAATTTCACAGAAGTGTTTGACAAGAAATACCCTGACCTAACAGCTGAGGACGAGAACAAGATTTACGAGCACAAGGTTGAGTTCGAGCCTGTAAAGGCACGTTACGTCAAGGTAAAGGCACTCTCTGACCGCGACATGCCCGACTGGCACGGTGGCAAGGGATATCCCGCTTTCATCTTCGTAGATGAGTTGGAAATCAACTGATTCCCTACTGATTATAAAAATAACTCCGGTGCTTTTGCACCGGAGTTATTTTTATGCGTCTTTTCAATACTACATAAATGGAGTCGCAAGACAAACCAACCACCCAAGGAAACGGTTCCAACAGGAACGGTCCTTATAAATTTCCTCTGTCAGCAGAAAAGAACGTTGCTTGTCAAGTTCAATGTATCTGTTCAGTTCATCTGTATCCTCCTTGCCGAAGATGAAAAGGTTTGTCTCATAGTCATACATTAGGCTACGGCTGTTCAGGTTTGCAGAACCTATTGTACAGAACTTACCGTCAACGCACATCACCTTAGAGTGGTTGAAGCCGCCACGGAACATATAAACCTGCGCTCCACGCTTCATCAATTGGTAGGCTACACGCCACACGCCGTCAGGGATGGCCGGGATATCACCTTTCTCCGATAGAAGCAGGGTAACCTTGACCCCATCATCAAGTGCCTTCTCAAGCGCCTTGCGGACAATGGGCATAGGAATAAAATATGGATTTATAAGTACTATGCTGTCCTTTGCCGAGTGTATGGCATTGGCGTATGCACGACGCATGCGCTCAGGCGTCTTGTAAGGCCAACGGTCAACCACAGCCACATCCGCACCACCCTCGGCCACATGTTCGGGATAATAAGCTTCGCCTTCGATGCGTTCGCCGGTCTCCTTTTCCCACATATCAAGGAATATCTTTTGCAAGTCATTCACCGCAGCACCGGTAACCTTTGAGTGCATATCGCGCCACTCGCCAATTCCCTCAATACCCTGGAGATAATAATCGGCAACATTTATACCGCCAATGTAGCCCACCTTGCCGTCAATGACAACAATCTTGCGGTGATCACGCGAATAGGCATGGTTTATCCACGGGAATGTTATAGGGTCAAACTTCACAATCTCAATACCCTGTTCACGTATAGCCTTCAGGTCCTTCTTCTTGAGCGGTCTGTCATTGGACATGTTTCCGAATGCATCGAACATCGCACGCACCTCAACACCCTCCTTGGCTTTCTTTGTCAATGCGCCAATAACGACCTTGTTTATAGAGTCATTACGGAAATTGAAGTATTCAAGATGGATATGATGCTTCGCTCTTGCGATATCAGCCAACAGACTGTCGAACTTGACGTGTGCACCATTGAGAATATCAATGTGATTATTCTTCGTATATGGTATATTCTGGCTCTTTATATAGCTGATGAACGCCGAGTCGGAACTCAAATAATCATCACGTTCAAGCGCCACGAAGCTACTGCATGACGACATCGCAGCCATCAGACACAGAACCAGACATAGATAGTATATTCTCTTTTTCATATCCTCTACAACACTTCTCATGCAAAAACAGACACAAAATTATAAAAAATCGGAGAAATAGACAAAGAAGCTCTTTACAGAATCCTCATCGACGAGGAATGAACCCCGTTATTGAATAATCGGCATTTGAAAAAGTAAAAAGGGACAGTCCCTCGCCTGCCCCTTGTAGAAATAGAATCTTAACCTGTTTTCATTCCCCTTTGAGTTCTTTTATCTGCGTCAACATTTCATCAATCTTTTTCAGCGTACCGAAATGTATCTTCAGGCCCACAAACCCACCAATCACTACACCGACGGCAGCACCGATAAGCAGGCTCAAACCTATACCTCTGTCAGGTATTACATAGAGCACCTCGTACGCCAACCACGAGCACCACACAGCAATCATCGGCAGCGCGAACTTCAACCAGCTGTTATACCTCTTCTTCAGTTTCAGAAGGTCGAATGTCTCTTTTACGAGGTCCGAACTGAGGTCTCTTGCCTTGAGCAGGTTCTTATGCTGCACATATGTCGCCAATGTACAGAACGAGAGCATCACTATTGTCACAATCTGATAATTGAGCGAAAAGCCAAGATGATTGAGCATCCAGGTACAATATACCGTGGCGAAAAGTCCCACAAAAATCATCCTTACAGCCCTACGGTTTATCTCACCCAGCTTACCCTTAATGGCATTGCGCAGATGCTGTTCCTTTACAATCTCCTGTTTCTCGAGTTTCTCCTTCAACAGCTCCATCTGCACCTTCATATCCTCGAGTTCCCTGAACATCATATTATTTTCCATATATACAACATTTACTCATTAGACATTTTCTTCAACTGCTCACGTATCCTCACCAGACGCACCGACACATTCTTCGCACTGATGCCCACTATGGCACCAATCTCGTCATAGCTCAGGCTCTCGAGCCACAGCAGCACTATCGCACGGTCAAAGTGCCCCAGGCGTCCTATCCTCTCGCGCAACATACGTATCTGGCGCGTATCGTCGTCACTGTCCTCAAAAAGGTTTATATCCATTGTAAGCGGTACCTGCTCGGCACGACGGCTCTTCTTCCGCTCGGCCGTGATGCAGGTATTGAGGCTCACGCGCCATATCCAGGTCTTCACGTCACTCTCACCGCGGAATTTTGCAAAGCCCTTCCACATATTTATAAGAGTGTCCTGAAAAAGGTCGGCAACCTCGTCGGCATCATTGGAGAACATATAGCACACCGTGTATATCGTGCTGCGATGTCTCCTGACAACCGTTTCAAATTCTTTCTCGATATTGTCCATTGTCAATCACTGTTTATACATTAGACGCAGGGTCTTATACAAAACTACAATAATTCAATAAAAAAATCATCCGGCTGAACGGAATATTCAGCCGGATGACACTTATCTTTGAAACGTATGCTTACTGTGCAGGACTCAATGATATCTGGATGAAGTTTCCTTGGGCCATGATAGCCTTCACAAGATCAACCACAGCCTCCGATGTAACAGCGTTTACGGCCGACTCGTATGCAGCATCGTAATCCTCCTTATAATCGGTATACTTCTTGAGATTGCTCAACCAATAAGAGTTGTTGATTCTGTTTTGAGGAATATTCTTCTTCATATTGCTCTTTATCATATCGAGCTTGTCGGCAGGGATTCCCTCCTCAACAAGGCTGTACATACCTGTGATTGCAAGGTCGGCAAGTTTCTTTGCACTCTCGGGGTTAGTCTCGAATGCAACCTGAAGCAAAGCAAGGCTCTTAGGCTCACGACGGAATGTAGCAGCAACACTTGCGCCGTATGTACCGCCCTCGCTCTCGCGAAGAGTCTCGACATATACCATATCAAGATAGTACTTTGCGGCTGTAAGCAGGGCCTCGTTCTCTATTGAATATGGCATTGAAGCCGAATAGACCTGAAGCACTGTGTTCTTCGGTGTCTCCATCTCGACAGGGAAGTCCTTTACAATCTCACCCTTAACGATATCGTCCTTACGGTTGATGACCTTGGAGGCCTTCTTGCCGGCTGGCAGAGAAGCTATGTATTTCTCGACAAGAGGCTTGAGAGTCTCCTGATCTATGTTACCAACGATATATACTGTTGCACCGGCAACATCACCGAAGAGTCGACGGTAAGCAGCCTCCACATTGGCGATGCTTGCTTTTTCAACAAGCTCGGCACTGATTGTCTGATGACGCTCGTGGTTACCATAGAGAGTCTCGCTGACATACTTCTGGAACTTCATCATTGGCTGTTTCTCAATATTCGGAAGCAGAGCCTTTATCTGGTTTATACCGGTCTGGTACTCCTCATTGTCGAAGCGTGGCTCAACAATATTGAGATATATGAGTTGCATTGCAGTCTCGATATCCTTTGGAGTTGCAACGGCTGTAATGTCATGACGTGTGCTGCCGATGTTCACAGAGCAGCTGACGTTCTTACCTGTGAGCATCTTGCGCAACTGTACGGCACCGAACTTTGAAAGTCCGCGGTTCTGCAGGTAGAGAGCCCATATATTGTCCTCGAACGAAGCGAGCTCCGCAGTCTCTATGAGAGAGCTACCGCCCTTCTTGTCGACAGTGATTATTACCTCATCATTCTTGAGTGTTGTAGGCATGAACACAACCTTCGCACCGTTGTTGAGAGTCCACTCTGTTGAGCCATATACGCCCTGTTTCTCTTTCTTTACAGTACCGGGAACAATTGCCTCGACATCAAGCAGAGGCTCGCCCGCACCCTCCTCAACAGGAGCAGATACTTCGCTTGCCTTCACCTCATTGATTACAGCAAGTATCTCCTGCTCTGTGGGGTGCGCAAGACCTTCGCGCTGCGGAGCCTTGTATACAACCACAAAGTTCTCCTCGCTGATAGCCTGGGCAAGTACCTGGGCAAACATAGCCGACGGCAGCTGACCGAGCAGAGCCTGTGTGAGCTGAAGGTCCATCTCAGGAGTCAACAGATAGCTATTGTGGAAGAAATTACGGAGTATGGGCCATATAAACTCCGCGTTTTCGCGGCTTGAAGCAGCCTCGACAGCCTTCTCGGCATTGCTGATGAGCTGGAGTTTTGCGCGCTCGTACTCGCTCTCGGTGATACCGTAACGGCGGATTCTCTCAATCTCGGTATAGAAAGCCTTCATTGCATTTGCGTAGTCACCATCCTTGAACACCACCTGTGCCTGAACCGCCTCACAGCCTTCGCAGAGAGAACCGATACCCAGCCCTGCACTGATAAAAGGAGCATTGGAAGAAGCCATAATAGCATCCATACGCTCACTGAACACGCTGTTGATGACAGCCTTGACTACATCGAGCAAGAAAGCGGCATCGGTAGAAGCCAACTCTTTAGGCATCGCATCACCTCTCCAGATGAGCTCAACCATTGATGAACTTGCCTCGGGATCGGTAAGCACAGCAACGACAGGCTCTTTATTGCCGGGGATAGGAATGATAGGCTTCACGGTTGGTGTTGCCGCTGCCGGGATTGAACCGAAGAGATTCTTTATCTTCTGCTCAATCCGGTCAACATCAACATCACCCACAACCACTACAGCCTGCATATCAGGGTTATACCATTTGCGGTAGAAATTCACGAGGCTCTCGGGCTTGAATGTCTTCAACTGCTCCTCGCCGCCGATGAGTGTGCGGCGTGCCATCTGTGTGTCACCGAAGTAGTAAGGCAGAGACTGCTCGAACATTCTCCAGTTGGCATCACGACGTGAACGACGCTCCTCAAGGATAACGCCACGCTCGGCATCTATCTCCTTGGGGTCACAAGTCACATAGTGTGAATAGTCGTGCAGCACAAGAAGACAAGAGTCGATGATGCCCTCACGCACGATGGGAATATTGTTGAGCATATACTGTGTCTGCTCAAAACCTGTAGAGGCATTGATGTTGCGTCCGAACTCGGCACCGATGCTCTGCAAGTACTCAAGCAAAGACTTGCCGGGGAAGTTCTTTGTGCCGTTGAAGCACATGTGCTCAAGGAAGTGGGCAAGGCCGTCCTGGTCATCCTCTTCCTGGAAGGCACCTACATTTGTTGCCAGATAGAACTCGGCACGCTGGGCAGGCTTGTCGTTGTGACGGATGTAGTATGTCAAGCCATTCTCGAGCTTGCCAACTCTCACGTTCTCATCAACGGGCAGTTGGGTCTGTCCGAACGAAATCAGGGTGACAAAAGCCACCGCTAAAGAAAGAAAGAATCTTTTCATAGTTATGTAATTAAATAATGTATATCTACACGAATAATATGACTCTTTATCCATTTAGACGTGCAAATGTATATAAAACTACAAAAAAAGAGAGGATTATGAAACTTTTTTTATAAAACTTATGTAAAAAAACATTCACATCAAGTTCTGCCCGAGCCACAATTTTAACCGATATATTCCAATTCTTTATCAAATATTCATTATCTTCGCAGAAACAATAAAACAACAACATTATGGTTTATAACGAAAGAGACGAACGCCACCTGCACGTCATTGAATGTGCAAAACAGATGATGACAGCTGCACGTACAGCCCCTAAGGCGAAAGGCGTTGACATTATAGAGATTTCGATGATTACCGATGAGGATATCACCACACTCAGCAATGCCCTACACAAGATGGGCGAGGATATGGGCCGTGGCGGTCTGATGCGCGACGCCGACAATATCATGTCGGCCGAGGCTGTCCTGCTCATCGGCTCACGCGAAGAGGCTATGTGCCTCAACTGCGGTTACTGCGGCTTCCCTACATGCGGCGAGCGCACCCAGGGCGTACCATGCGCCATGAACACCATTGACGTGGGCATTGCCGTAGGTTCAGCCTGCGCCACAGCAGCCGACCTGCGCCTTGACACCCGCGTGATGTATTCTGTAGGCTACGCTGCGCTGAAGCTCGGTTGGATGCCGGGTTGCAACTACATTATCGGAATTCCGGTAAGCGCAAGCTCCAAGAATCCGTTCTTCGACCGTAAACGCAAAGTACAGCCACAGTAATGGAACAGCCAAAAAGACAACTATTCATGCCGGCCGAGTGGCACCGATTGCAGATGGTGCAGCTCACATGGCCCCACGAAGGTACCGACTGGAGTTATATGCTTCAGGAGGTCGAGGAGTGCTACGTAAACCTTGCCAAGGCCATCAGTTCAAGAATGCAACTGCTTGTAGTGGCACCCGACATCAAGGCTGTAAAGGCCACACTTGAGAAAGGCGGTGCAACAATGAGCAACATAACCCTCTTTGAGTGCGAAACCAACGACACCTGGGCACGCGACCATGCCTTCATAACAATCCTCGGCGACAATGTCCCGCACTATGTCGACTTCTGCTTCAACGGCTGGGGACGCAAGTTCGAGGCCTCGCTCGACAATGCCATCAACGGCAAGCTCTACGATGCCGGCATTGTAAAGGGAGAATACGAGGACTGCACCTCTTTCGTGCTCGAAGGAGGCTCAATAGAGAGCGACGGTAAAGGAACAATCCTCACTACAAGCCAATGTCTGCTTGCTCCGCATCGCAACCAGCCAATGGGCAAGGAGGAGATTGAGGAGTGTCTGAAGAAGATGCTTCATGCCGAGCGTATTTTGTGGCTCAACCACGGCAACCTCATCGGCGACGACACCGATGGGCACGTCGATACCGTAGCGCGCCTAACGCCCAACGACACCATTGTATATATGCAGTGTACCGACGAGAACGATGCACAGTATGCCGACCTTCGCGCTATGGAAGAGGAGATTGCAGCGTTGCGCACTGCTGACGGCAACCCATACAGGATGATTGCCCTGCCCTCGCCCGATGCCATACACGACGAGGACGGCGAGCGTCTGCCGGCAACATACGCGAACTTCCTCATCATGAACAACTGCGTGCTCTACCCCACATACGCACAGCCGGACAACGACCGCAAAGCCGCCGAAGCGCTCAAAAAAGCATTCCCCAAGCATGAGATTATAGGCATCGATTGCCGCGCGCTCATCAAGCAGCACGGCTCGCTGCATTGCGTAACGATGCAATACCCAAGATAAAAACAGACAAGAAAATGGATACAATAAGAGTTGGAATAATACAGCAGAGCATCGGTACCGATGTAGAGAGCAACAAGCAGAAACTTGCCGCATGCATCAGAGAGGTTGCAGCCAAGGGCGCACAGCTTGTGGTGTTACAGGAGCTTCATAACTCGCCCTACTTCTGCCAAGTGGAGTCAACAGAAAACTTCTCATACGCCGAGCCAATCCCCGGCCCGTCGACAGAGTTCTACAGCAAGATAGCCGCAGAGTGCAAGGTGGTACTTGTGACATCACTCTTCGAGGCACGTGCAAAAGGTCTCTACCACAACACCGCCGTTGTCTTTGACAGCGACGGCAGCATTGCCGGCAAATACCGCAAGATGCATATCCCCGACGACCCCGCATATTACGAGAAATTCTATTTCACACCCGGAGACATAGGCTTCCGTCCCATAAGGACCTCCTTGGGAACATTGGGAGTACAGGTATGCTGGGACCAGTGGTACCCCGAGGGAGCACGTCTTATGGCGCTGCGAGGCGCCGACCTGCTCATCTACCCTACCGCCATCGGCTGGGAGAGCACCGACACCACCGAAGAGAAGGAGCGTCAGCTGGGAGCATGGCAGACAGTACAGCGCGGACACGCTGTTGCCAACGGCATACCCGTCATTGCAGTGAACCGTGTAGGACATGAGCCCGACCCTTCAGGCATGACAAACGGCATACAGTTCTGGGGACACAGCTTCGTTGCCGGCCCGCAAGGCGAGTTTGTCGCTCATTTCGGCGAACAGGAACAATGTGAGGTCATCGAGGTAAGCATCAAGCGCAGCGAGACAGTGCGCCAATGGTGGCCATTCCTCCGCGACCGCCGCATTGAGGAGTATGGCGGAATCACCAAAAGATACCTTGACGAAGAATAATTGAATTATCCGTAAAAAACTCGTCTAAACTTTATTTTTTCGAAGATCCTACTCTTCTCCTGTAGTCTTATATGTAGTCTGATTAAGACCAATTAGGGCTATGATTACAAGAACTCATGATCATAGGATTATTATTATGTTTAATCAATTGTTTATGTTATGAGTAGTAATATTAAACTGTTTATATCAGTACTTTTGATCTCATGTGTATCAAATGTATATGGCCAGTTTATAATTCAAAAAGAATTATCACTTGACAATCTAAGCAAAAGTTGGTCAGAGTATCAACAAGATACTAAATATAACTTGACAAATTTCAGTCGTTGTTATTTCAATGATACGATTAGTGTCACAGAGATGAAGGAGGCATTCTATAAAAACAAGGATGTCAAATTCACAGCGTCACCTTACGCAGGACTTGATTCCGTCAAGAGAATAGGAACTATCGGAGAAAGCGTCATGTTATTATCACCGTTGAGAAACCACCCCAAGAAGGAAGTCAGGGAATGTCGTGGTGTATGGAATAAATCAGGTACTGTCAGTCTGGTAGATCTTCTGGATAAGAATGGTGTTTCACAGCAAACGTTGCTTAAGAAGATTAAAGATGACGAACTAAAGAAAATGATGAATGGAGAGATTATCACACTAAGGGCTCCTCGCTGGTATATGGGATATGTGCTTTCACCAGCGGCTAGTATGGAAATTTACAAGGATGGTAAATTATTGGGAAAATCTCCAAGCGTAAATTACTCAGACTTCTTTGCGTATGCAAATCATTATTATAACGTATTGGATGGAGAATGGTATCATAATGTAAGTGGAGGTGCCCGTTTGCTGGGAGCATTACAAAACATAAATACAATGATGCATGCTGGGACTTCAGATAAAATATTTTCTGTTTTGTTGTATACCAAGACCTATCCAAGAAGTACAAAAGTTACTTATACGTTAGAACTTTTGTTGCCAGATAATCCTGACAAGGAAACAGATGCTTTATTTATGAGTTTGAAAAGATTTGTTGAGAGTTTGCCATCTAATTCGTTTGCACCTTACTTTACTACTGATATGCGCCTTATGACAGGTCGTTATTATAAAGTGACGGTGAACAAATGCGGATGGCTGATTCAAGACTATTTGGATTTATAAGGAATTTTGAATGATACAGATTATTTGCAAGAATTATTATTTCGGTGAATAATCTGTATCATATAAACAATAATTCTTTGAGACCTTGTGTGGATTTCATTATATGAAGGAAACTACTTGTGTTAAAAAGGCTAACAATCGCCGATGGTATTGAAAAAAGTGTTCATCTTTTAGAGTGCTCCACGCCAACACCTAAAATAAACGTAAGAGCACAAAAAAGTCCGTCAAACTTTCATCTGACGGACTTATAGATATATTGTAGTATTGTTTAGATTGCAGATAGTTCAGCACCTATCTGTCGAATCTCGGCCTTAATGCACTCCACACGCTCATCTGACGGGCGTTTTGTGCCGCTAATGTATTGGGCAAGAAGACTTTGTGCCATACCCAAACGACGCGCTACAGCAGATACATTTATCTCTGGATGTGCCATAAACAACTCATACAGCGTATTGCTACTCTTCTGACGAAAGAAACCCTCAAAACTCAAATCCTCGTCAATCTCTTCCCAGTGAATACCAAAAGCATCAGCCGAATAATTTTCACGCTGAGCCCGTGTGGCAAACTTTAATCGTGGATAGTCCGAGAACTTTTCACAAGCCTCGCGACCATCGACCGTTCTGATCCATACCGCAGTGTCGGTTATCCAAATCTTTTCAATAGTCATCATAAGGCAATTACTATTTATTGTTATTAAAAAACTTATTCCAGTGCCCGGCAATAATCTCGGCATTCTCCTCAATAACAGACTCTGCCATTTTAATCTCGGATGGTTTTAAGCCGTGATTTTCAACCAACTCCACCGGATTAATTGTAAATTTAGCGTGTATATTCCCTTTCACTACATGGACATGAATAGGCTCATGGTCATTGGCGTAAAATAGGAATCTAAATCCAAATAAAAATCGTAGGCATAGTATCTATCATTGTTTTCGCAAATATAGGTAATCATTTTATTACCTGTAGCTATTTTGCCAAATATTCTAATTATTATCTCACAACAATTTGTTTTGCTTATGGTTTCACTCCTTATATCTTGAAATGTTTTCTTGTTTTGTCTCGTTGTTGTGTGGACATAGTTGCACCCTCGTTGTTTCTTAGGCCTGAGGTATATACACCAAGTACATCGAGAGTTGCTGTTACATCGGCTGCCGAATCGTGGGCATCGTCAAGGTCCACACCTAATTGCGATGCTACAATTAGCAGAGATATTCCTAAAAGTCATGTCGGCTAAAATCGACGATATTAAGGTGTTACGTTGTGATAATCGCGAGTGTAGAGAGACGCCCGCAGACTTCGGAAATAAGTAATCACCAAAAGATACCTTGACGAAGAATAATTGGAAAGTGTATTTAAATGCTGAAAGAGGTCCCGAGTGGGACCTCTTTCAGCATTTTGTTTCCATCGCTTTTACAATCCACTCCACATCACGCAGCAGGTCCTGAAGATCCTGTTCGTGTTCTTCCTCTTCGGCCATTATACGTTTTGCAATGTCGCAGGTAGTGTAATCGACATTGTTGCAGAACGATGCAATCTCCTCGTAGCGTACTATGGCACAACGCTCGGCCGCGACATTCTGTTTGAGCAGGTTCATCACATCGGTATTGAGCGGCACGGAATATTTGCAACGCGCAAGGGTACTCCACTGCACAGGGTCAAGGACAGGTGTTCCCTCAAGCTGGATAATCCTGTCGGCAAGCAACCGGGCATGCCGGAACTCTTCCATAGCGTGTTCCTCAAACTCTCTCTGCACATCGGAGCGCATAGCCCCCTCAACGACCAGTGTCCCTATCCAATACTGGTAGAACGCCAGCCACTCCTCACTGAGTGCAGCGTTGAGCTGCGAGAGGAGTTCAGGCAGGTCAATTCTTTTGCGCAGTATCAAAATACTTTCTCTTGCCATACTATCAATGTTTTAAAGGTGAATAATGATAAAAGAACAGATATTTGGTTTATTTGTTTGATTTATATGCTTATTATTTTGACTTGATACACTTTTTGATTATGTTTGTAGAGAACCTTGAAAAGGTAAACATTAATCATTTTATGTAATAAAACTCCACTTTATTCGTGGGCAATATCATAAAAAGTATTAATTTTGCAAAAGATATATATAGAACAACAAGAACAATACGATATATGAAACTGGCCGTCTCTACAAAACCGACCTTTTTTATAGAGGAGGACAAGATAATAACACGCCTTTTTGACGAAGGGCTCGATTATCTGTTCCTCTACAAAGAGTACCCTCATCCACAGTTCATGGAGAGGTTGCTAAACCTTATACCAAAGAAATACCACAAGCGCATATTCACCTGCAACAATCGTCTGATGCAGGAGTACAAGCTTGCCGGTACACTTTTTACCCTTGACTCCAACCCTCCCATGGGTAACGAGAAGGGCAAGATTGTTGGCTATGCCAGCAACCTGCAGCATCTTAAGGAACTGCGCAAGACATACGACATCGTATGTTTCGGTCCTTTGGGCCGCACCTTCTACCAGAGTGCAGAGCTCAATGAGATTGGTAAAAAGATGATAAACAAGAACACTTGGGCATTCGGTGACATTGACGAGGCTAACCTCAAGCGCCTGACAAACTATGGATTCGGAGGAGTAATAGTGAACGAACTGATGTGGAACAATTTTGACTCCTGCCGTTCAACCGACTACACAGAACTTATCAACCGCTTCAAGAGAATAAAGAAAGCCGTTGACAAACTATAATAACGAAATACAATAACAACAATAAATTCAAAAAGCATTATGGACAACACTCCCTACATGGTATTTGCAGGTACGAAGTCACGTTACCTTGCAGAAGAGATTTGCAAAGAATTGGGTTGCGAGCTCGGCCAGATGAACACCACTCATTTTGCTGACGGTGAGTTCGCCGTTTCTTACGAAGAGTCTATTCGCGGTAAGAACGTATTCCTTGTACAATCTACATTCCCCAACTCTGACAACCTTATGGAACTTTTGCTTATGGTTGACGCTGCCAAGCGTGCATCTGCCAAGAGCATTGTTGCAGTTATGCCTTATTTCGGTTGGGCTCGTCAGGACCGCAAGGACAAGCCACGTGTTTCAATCGGTGCAAAGCTCGTTGCCGACCTATTGAGCGTAGCAGGTGTAAGCCGTGTCATCACTATGGACCTTCACGCCGACCAGATCCAGGGCTTCTTCGACATCCCTGTAGATCATCTATATGCATCAATGGTATTCATCCCATACATCAAGTCTCTCAACCTTGAGGACCTTGTAATTGCAACACCAGACGTAGGCGGTTCAAAGCGCGCAAGCACATACTCAAAGTGCCTTGGTGTACCTCTGGTACTCTGCCACAAGACACGTGCAAAGGCAAATGTTGTAGACACAATGCAGATTATCGGTGACGTAGAGGGCAAGAACGTGATCCTTGTCGACGATATCGTTGACACGGCAGGTACTATCTCAAAGGCAGCAGACCTTATGATTGAGAACGGTGCGAAGTCAGTACGCGCACTTGCTTCACACTGCATCATGTCAGGTAACGCATCAGAGAGAGTTCGCGAGTCAAAGATGACAGAGATTGTCTTCACAAACAGCATCCCTTACGACCGCGGTTGTCCAAAGGTAAAGCAGCTCTCAATTGCAAAGGGCTTTGCCGAGGCTATCAAGTGCGTGCTCAACAACCAGTCAATCAGCAAGCAGTACATCTGCTGATAACAGCATACACAATACAGTAAAAACGGAGATTGCGATTGCAATCTCCGTTTTATATTGTATCAAAAGTGTTACAAGGGATGGATAAAAAGGGCTCACCGGCAAAGTCTGGGGGCTAAGCAAAAAGTTGAGTGATTTAGGA